>NZ_ASPX01000069.1:0-409088 GCF_000517965.1 Paenibacillus sp. FSL R7-277 | reverse complement strand
GGAGAAACCGAATAACGTCGTCTTTTAAATACGTTTTTTTACTTTTTCTAAGAAAGGCTAGTTTTTCAGTGGCCTCGCGCTCTTCAGCAGGTGTTTTTTATATCACTCATCATCACCTACAGCGCCTTTCATCGCCTCCTGCTCACGGAAGGCCGAAGGGGTCAGCCCGTACTTTTTCTTGAACAGGGTGGAGAAGTAAGTGATGTTGTAGATCCCGACCGCTTCACTGATCTTAGCCGCCGTGTCCGAAGTTCCAGCAAGCAGCTCCTTCGCTTTGTCCAGCCGGGTGTTGTTCAGGTATTCACTGAAGGATTGCCCAGTGGCTGCTTTGAACAGCTTACCCAGATAGCTGGGAGAGAGGCCCGCGATTTTGGACACCAGATCAAGGGAGATGTTGGGCTCGGCATAATGCTCATGGACATAATTCTGCACCTTTTCAATGAGACTATTATGCTTCTTGGCATTCATCCAGTGATTCTTGTCTTCAATTAATTTGCAGATGGTGGAGCAATAGCGGCCAAACAGGTTACGGATCTCCGTCAGATCCTCAGCGCCTTCAATTTCGGTTACCGCCTGCAGATAGTCATTGAAATTAGAATCCGGCACATGCTGCAAATAGTCAAAAGCTTTAAGCAACGACAGCATAAGCTGCGTGCTGAAGGTGATGATCTGATGCACAGATCCGCCGGATATAGTATCGATAAATTCTTCGATGGCGCTAGCAATAAGCTCCGGCTTGCCCTGCTGCACGGCTTCAATCAGCTTCTTCTCGCAGCTACTTGGATAGCTTAAGGCCGTTAACACATGGTGCCGTGTCGCTGCTGCGTCCAGAATCGCTTCCTTCCCATAGATTAAGCGGTATTTCACATACTGCTGGGCTGATGTATACGAGGACGGAATATTCCCCTTGCCAAAGGAGATATCTCCTACACCTATCGATACAGTCACCTTGAAGTAACGGTTCAGGAAGCTTTGAATATTGCGCAAGGCAGGCTTAAGCTCCTCCGGGAGCTGATTTTTCGTATATTGAAGGATGGCGGCAGCCTCGTTTCCTCCCATAATAAGAACATCGCAGGGGCCGATATGCTCCAACAGTTCTTTGGCGATATTCCCAAGTGCGAAGCGCAGCAAAGACTGCTGTTTCCCCTCTGCCCTCTCCCCTGCAGGCTCAAGCTCATTAATCTTGAATACCAGCACGCCGAAGAACGGTCCCGCAACCTCCTCGCCAATCTCCTTAATCATTTCGCTTGAGACCGAGTCCTCCAGGGATTGACCGCGCAGCAAGGCATGAAGATAATGCTCACGGACCGTCCGGGAGGAATGGCTGATGACGAACTGCATCGATTTCTCACGTTCATGATAGGATTGGAACACCTCGGTCACCATCTTGTATTCATCAATCAGCGCCAGGCCGGATGCGGGTTTGACTGGGCTCGGCATGACCTTCTCCAGCAGCGCCGATAAGGGCTTATTCATATTCGAGGTCAACAGGATAGAGATCAACAGACCTGCAAGTACAATACCGGCTGTGACCAGCAGCGTAATCCCCCGGAGCTGGTCAATGTCAGTGATGAGCTCAGAATACGGTGAAACGCTTACAAAATACCAGTCCAGTTCCTCTGATTTCACATAAGTGACCAAATTCATTTCGTTTGCGATCGTTGTGGTGAAGCTGTTCTCCGGTTGGTTCTCTATTAATATGGTCCGTACATACTCCTCCCCGGATAAGTCATCCAGGAACAGATTCGAATCGGTATGAGACAGCACTTTACCTTCATTATTGATCACGAAGACATTATTGGCCGCGCCCGCTTTACCGATCTTGCGGATCGTCGTCAGAATCGACTGCTCCTCCACATTGATATAGATCAGCGGACTGCCTCCGGTCTGGTATGCGAAATTCGGATACAGCAAGAAGGTCAGGAACTGTAACGGCCTGCCGTTATTCCGGCCCGCAACCTTCAGGCTGCGCGGATTGAACTCCATGTACTGCTTCGCACTGAGCGCGGTGAGCGATGCGTCGAACGGAAGCCCGGCTGTATCGATGGTCGTGCCTGTAGAAGGCCGGTGGATTCCGATACTGTGGATGTACGGGTTCAGATTGGCAATCTGTTCGATCTGCTGATGAATATGATAATTGCTCACCTTATTCTCCGCCGTCTCATCCAGAAAGGACAGGATCTCCGGTTGAATCAGCAGTGTATTTCCGATTGTCATGACTTGGTTATAGACGACATCCGAAGCATATGTGATCTGGGATAACATGGCCCGGGAATTGCGTTCGATCTCCTTAATGGCGCTTCGGGAGAACAGGGAGAAGAGTACACTGGACAGCAGACTAACAGTTAGCAGAACGAGCAGGAAATATGAAATGGTGAGTTTTTGAAAGGCCTTGTATCGAACAAGCCGCTTGATGGTTGCCCGCATGCTGTATTCCTCCCCTGCTGCTCGGTATCATTTCTAAATATAGTACATTTCCGGCTGAAACGGTACTGAATCAGGCGAAAATGAAAGCCATTCCGTTTTTTTGAAAGCCTTGTGTGCTAATTTGAAAGCGTTTGCTATCTTTTAAAATAGACTCTTACTGCGGCTATGGCTAAGCTGAAAACAAGGCAACAGTCATCTACAACAAACAAATAGGGGGGAACAGGAATTGAAGAAAAAACGGCGTCCAGGGCTCAGCATACTGTCAGACATCCGCAGGAATGGCACATCCTATTTGTTGGTTTTGCCGGCCATGGCTTACACCTTTATTTTCGGCTATATGACCTATCCTTATATGGTTATTGCTTTCCAGCGCTTCAATTATACAAAAGGAATTTTCCATAGCGAATGGGTCGGCTTCAAAAACTTTGAGTTTTTCTTCCGCTCCAATAAAGCGCTTACAGTTACCTTTAATACCATTTACCTTAATTTACTGTTTATTGTTTTCGGTACGCTGATGGCGCTGGCCATTGCACTGGTGCTGAACGAGCTGCGCAAGAAGCTGTTTGTGAAGATCAGCCAGTCGCTGATGTTATTCCCCAATTTCATCTCATGGATCGTCATCAGTTATGTGCTGTATGCGCTTTTCTCGATGGATATGGGTGTGATCAATAGAATCCTGAACCAATTCGGAATGACCTCCGTGAACTGGTATACCGAAGCCCAGTCCTGGCCTGCGATTCTAACCATCATGCATGTGTGGAAGGGGGCCGGCATGAGCGCGATCATCTACCTGGCGACCATTACCGGCATTGACGAGACGTTGTATGAAGCAGCCGAGATTGACGGGGCGAACCGCCTGCAGATGTGTTTTCGGATTACGCTTCCGCTAATGATGCCAACAGTTATTATTCTGACGATGCTCTCGGTCGGCAAAATTATGTACGGCGATTTCGGGATGATCTATGCGCTCATCGGGGACAACGGCACCCTGTATTCGACTACGGATATTATTGATACGTATGTGTTCCGCTCCTTGCGCCAGATCGGCGACCCTTCTGAAGCCATGGCCGTGGGACTGTTCCAGTCGGTTATCGGATTTATCCTTGTCTTTGGTACCAATGCCGTTACCCGCAAGTACTTCAAAGATGGCGCGTTGTATTAAATCCGGGAAGGAGGAGTATTCATGAAAAGAATTTCAATCAGCAGAACGGTCATGTACACGCTGACAGCGGTCTATTCGGCGCTGTGCCTGCTTCCGATGCTGCTTGTGCTGATGATCTCCATCACGGATGAGGATGCCATTCTTAAGAACGGCTACAGCCTGTTTCCGGAGAAATTCTCTCTGTATGCCTATAAGCTGATCTTTACAAGCGGCTCCCAGGTCATTCAGAGCTACGGCATTTCGATTTTTGTCACTCTCGTCGGTACCACGCTGGCCCTGCTGATTACTTCTATGGCAGGCTATACCCTGGCGAACAAAAATGTGAGGCACCGCAATCTGCTCGCCCTTTACTTTTTTATCACCATGATTTTCTCAGCCGGCATTGTGCCCTGGTATCTGATGAACCGGGCGCTCGGATTAACCGATAATATTCTCGCCCTGATAATCCCGTCACTCCTGTTCAGCCCGTTCAATCTCTTCCTGGTGCGCAATTTCATGAACGGCATTCCTGACTCGCTGCGGGAATCAGCCACCATCGACGGAGCCAGTGATATTGTCATTGCCTTCAAGATTTATCTTCCGTTATGCAAACCGGTACTGGCGACGATTGCCCTCTTCTATGGACTGGATTATTGGAACAACTGGTGGAATGCGATCATGCTGATTGACACGAAAAACCTGTACCCGCTGCAATTCATGCTTCTGCAGATGCAATCGGAGATCAGTATGCTGAACGATATGGCCATGCTGGCCGGAACAAGTGACGTTACGCTTCCTTCGGAGTCGGTCAAGATGGCGACAGCCATCGTAACCATCGGGCCGATCGTCTTCCTCTATCCTTACTTACAGAAGTACTTCGTGAAAGGGCTCGTGATCGGTTCGGTGAAAGGCTGATGTCATCCCTTAGGGGTTAACATATAGAAGACAACATAAGAGGAGGTCCGTATTATTCATGAGAAAATCCTATGCAACCCTGTTAGCCGTGGTGCTTGCCCTGTCCACCCTGGTTGGGTGCGGCAAGGCCGATAATGCCAGCCCTGGCGCAAATGGAGAAAGCAATGCTTCATCCCCGAATGCAGAGAAGACTAATTCTTCTGAGGTCGTCAAGATCAAATACGTGGTTCCCGGCACCGAGCCCAAGGATTACCAAAAGGTGTTCCAGAAGGTCAATGAGAAGCTGGCTGCTGACGGTGTCGGCGTTGCCGTAGAGAAAATCTTCATCCCCTGGGATGCTTGGGACCAGAAGCTGAACCTGATGCTATCCACCGGGGAAGAGTTCGATCTGTTTCATGTCATGCAGGACCGCACTCCTTTTTCCAACTACTACACCCGCGGTGCACTGGCAGATATCTCTGAAGAGATTGAGAAGTACGGAGCCAACCTGAAAAAGAATATTCCGGAGGATATCTTCAACGGGGCGACCATCGGCGGGAAATATTATATCGTGCCCTCCTATTGGGTTGAAATGGCTAGCGAGGGCCAATTCAATATCCGCCGCGACATTCTCCGCGAGAACCATTTGCAGGAGCCGGCAACTCCGGCTGAGCTGATCAGCGCCTGGGAGACAGTGATGAAGAACTGGAAGGGAAAGAACAAGCCTTACTTAGGCACCCGGGCCGATTTTGACCCGATCAATCTGCATACCTCCATCCTGCACCGGACCTATGACACCTTCCCGTTCACCGTTAAGGATAAGTTCTTCTATGTCAACCAGAACGGAGAGGTCAAATCCTGGATTGAAACCGACGAATTCAAGAAGGATGCCGCCTTCATGCACGAGCTGTACACCAAGGGAATTACGAACCCTGACATCCTGGTCATGAAGCAGGAACAGGTAGATGCCCAGCTCGACAGCGGGGAGTGGTTCGTACGCCTGGGAACGGGCGGAAGCTTGAACGGACTCCAGAAATACAACCCGGATGCTACAGTGGACGATATCGGCGTAGTGTGGTTTAACCCGGAGAAAGAGTATCTGCGCCCTCTCTCCTTCAAGAACGGAAATGCCGTACCAGCGAACAGCAAGCACCCGGAGGCTGCCGTGAAATTTATGGATTGGATGCTGGCCAGCCAGGATAACTACGACCTGGTTCAGTATGGCATCGAGGGTGAGCACTACACCAAAGATGGCGACAAGGGCCTGAAGCCGATCAGAGACCCGAACAACAATAATAATCCAAGATACAGAGGCTCCGATTCACAGAACGGCAATGTGAACTTTATGCGCTTTGACCCGGAGAGCAGTATTCCTGAGAATAACAAGGTCTTATTCGAGCCTAATCCGAATGCGGTCAATAGTATCGCCGCCAACTTTATTTTTGACCCGACGAATGTAAGAACCGAATATACCAATATCCTCTCGGAAGCTTCAGCCAGCATCACTCCAATCTATATGGGGGTGCTGGACTATGACAAGGCCTTCCCGGAAGCGCTGGATAAAATGAAGAAGGCAGGTCTGGACAAAGTCGTTGCCGAATACCAAAAGCAGTTCAAGGAATATCAAGCCTCTCAGCAATAAAACGAGCTGCTATATAAATTGAACTAATGTTTTTTGTGTTTCGGAATTAGCTGTGACTCCAGAGAAGTTTTGGACTTCCGGCCGCTGTTGTCTCCAGATTTCATGATTTTATACCGTTTGTAACGGTTGAAATCCGGAGACAAAGGCGGACGCTACCGCTCCTCCAGTTCCAAAATTCCCCTCCGCCACTTTTCCTTTAACTTAAATTTTTAGTTCAATCTATATAGAATAAAGGAGTGAAAAAATTTTGAGCCTGCATCAGCAAAAAAGAGAATTTGAAGCAACAAAAACCATTTATGACAGCGCAACCTTGATATTTAAAAACGTGGACGGATTCGATGTCTATAATATTTCGATCCCTTTTGAACGGGATGGCAAGCGCTACTTGTTCGGCCGGGTGGAACGCCGGGAGGAATGGGCCCGCTCATGGGTCCGTCTGTTCGAGGAAACCGGTCAGGATGAGTGGACCCTGGTGGAGAACAGCATGATCTATACGCTGGAGGACCCCTATATCACTGAAATAGGTGATGAACTCGTACTGGGCGGAACGCATGTGCAATATGAAAGAGGCAAATACAGCACGTATTTCGGTTATTTTTACCGGGGGACGGATCTCCACGACTTGTACTACTTTACCACTGGTCCTAACAAAATGAAGGATATTCGCCTTGTCGCTCTGGCGGACGGCAGAATTGGCGTCTTCTCGCGTCCGCGGGGCCATGAGGTGAAGGGCCAATATGGCAGCGAATCGATGATCGGCTTCACGGTGATTGACAAGCTGGAGGATTTGACTGCTGATGTCATTGAGAACGCCCCTTATATTCATGGTATCTTCGGAGCAGGCGAATGGGGAGGCGTCAATCAGGCTTACCTGCTGAGCAGCGGCAAGATCGGAATCATCGGCCATATTTGTTATTCGCACAAGGATGAGAACGGGCAGGAAATCAAGGTCTATCTGAACATGTCCTTCATCTTCGATCCTGTGACCCGGGAATCCCATGACCTGCATCTGATCGGAAGCCGCTCCTGCTACCCGCCCGGACCGGCCAAGGCACCGTATTTGACGGACTGCGTCTTCTCTTCGGGGATCGTGATGCGGGGGGACGGCAAGGCCGATCTGTACAGCGGCGTTGGCGACTGCCAGGCCGGACGCATTACGATCGACTATCCGTTCGCACCCTACGGAAGCATTGTCTAAATAGATTGAACTAAAAATTCAAGTTAAAGAAAAAGCAGTTCAACACTCAAGGAGGATTATTCAACGATGAATGATAACAATACACCCGTCATAGGAGCTTTGGCATCCAGTCCCTTCATCCGCCGTCATCCGGCCAACCCTGTGCTGGATGCAGCGCGGGTCCCTTACCCCACCGCACTTGTGTTCAACGCAGGAGTGGTGAAGTTTGGCGGCCGGTATGTGATGGTATTCCGCAATGACTACGGCTCCCTTGAGAAGCAGACCCTGGAGCCGTCTCACACAACGGATCTCGGTATCGCTTTCAGTGAAGACGGAATTCACTGGACGGCCGGGCCGAAGCCGGTGTTCAAGCTGAACGACGAAGAGTATGTGCGCGGATATGATCCGCGGCTGACAGTGATCGGCGGCCGTTGCTACATGTGCTTCGCTGTAGATACGCGGCATGGGATCCGGGGCGGGATCGCAGTCACGGATGATTTTGAATCCTTTGAAATCTTGAGCCTGTCCACGCCGGACCTGCGGAATATGGTCCTATTCCCGGAGAAGATCAACGGCAACTACGTGCGGCTGGAACGGCCGTTCACCGTATACAGCCGCGGAGGCAGGGACCGGTTCGACACCTGGATCGCGGAGTCGCCGGATCTCATCTATTGGGGACGTTCCGATCTGTTGCTGGCGGTGGAGCAGGTCCCATTCGCCAATGACAAGATCGGCCCGGCAGCACCGCCCGTGAAGACAGACAAGGGCTGGCTGACCACCTTCCATGCGGTGGATCTTGATCCCGCCAGAGGCAAGAACGGCTGGGAGCCGTCCTGGAAGAAGCGGTATACAGCAGGCATTATGCTGCTTGACCTCCATAATCCGAAGAAAATCCTCGGGATGAGCGCCTCTCCGCTGCTCGCCCCTGAAGCCCCCTACGAAATCGACGGAGGCTTCCGCAATGACGTCATCTTCCCCGGCGGCATGATTCTGGAGGACGATGGCGAAGTCAAAATCTATTACGGTGCTGCTGACACTGTGGAATGTTTGGCGACCGCGCATGTCGATGATCTGATCAGGGTTTGTTTAGGGCAGTAAGACTGGCATCCTAACTAACAGAAGCGGGTATCATCCTTGAATGAGGATGATACCCGGTTTTTCAAACTATGCTTCAACCGCTTGCGGTAACGTTCTTTCATACTCCTTATATAACACATAACGCTGGACACCTCTCGAAGCCTCCACCGCTTCCCTGGCATACTTGACCGCGAGCTCGTTGTTGCCCGCTTTGCGTTCAATTTCCGCAAGCACTGCTGATCTCATCCATGCCTTTCGGATGGACTTCAAATGTTCCCGCGCCTGTGCACTATTCCCTTCCTCCAGCAAAAGAGCCGCTTCATAGTACGCCCGGTAATCCGGATAGCGGATATACGGCACGGCTTCCTGAATAGCAGCCATATCTTTTCGGTACCATCCGTAAGCCGCCTTATACGTTGCCTGTACCGCTACCCTTTTATGCTTGCTCATCAGCTGCTCCATAACCGTTCCCGCTTCATCCTCAAGCCGGTTCGCAAGAACATACTGAATATACAGCGCAGGATTGTTTGTCTGGTTGCGCAAAAAAGACTCCACGCGGTCCACACGCTTGTCCAAAACTGCCGGATAATAGAATTGGATTGTAAAAACAATGAGAGTAGCCACCACAGCGCCCACTACGATCAGGATTGGTGAATAGTCATTGAATAATGTGAATAAGACAAACACGAACAGCATGAAATAAACCGTAATGCTCCATCGATAGCGTTTCATTCTAAATCTCCTTTGAGTGTCATCCTATACAAGCAAAAATTCCATTTAAAATATTGTAGCACATTCCATAATCTATCAGCATAAAAGTAGGCTTATGAAAAAACTAACCAGGATAACTACCATATACATAACATATAACGTTATATAAAACACCTTTATATTATTTTTCATGCACTTTTTAATAAATATAGTACTCTCCCTTTGTTAAAATCTCTAAAAATACTTTAATTTCATATTATTCATTGACTGAATTAATATACAATGTTATATTTCTTAACACAATTAATAATATACATAGAGGAAAGGGAGATTGCCTACATGAGTAAGTTAAAACGTCTGCGTAGAACGAAGAGGCAAGTTATAGCTACTTCCATTGCGTTATCTGTTATTGCTTCAGGAGTCATTCCGTTTCAAACGGCCGATGCTTTAACGAGGGTTACTTCATCTAGTGGCACCGTATGGGAGATTCACGATGCTTTTGCACCCAGCTTGGACACAGGGAGCTTGCGTACCGTCGGTACTACACAAGTGCAGGGATTCGGTAATATCTTTGTTAAAGTATCTTCACCTTCAGCTTCCCTGATGAATGGACAAATGATGCGCGGGTTCGACCTCAAGTACGATGGCGTTAATAGATTCACTTCGTCTCAATCTGTCAATCTCGGAAATGTCACCGTCACCCGTGATGTGTATGTGGACACTATCAATAATAGAACTAGATTCTTTGATACTTTTACCAATAAGAATGATATGGCTGTAAAGGTTGATGTATCCTTCGGCGGCTCCTTAGGCTATGGCACAGCGGCCAACGCTTCAGTCGTCAAGGCAACCTACTCCAATGATCTGGAGGTGACTACAGACGATTCATGGATTGTGGTCGACAGCAGCGCCAGAAACAATAAACCTCTAGGTGTTGCGGTCGGGTCTCCACATCCATTTAATAATGGATTAACCGCTCTAGGGAATCAACAGCAGAATCCATTCACCACACCTCTGGCCAAGTCCGGTAATGAGGCGAATTTCTATGGCTTCATTAATACCTTGAACCTTGAACCGGGCCAGTCGAAATCCCTGGTGAATTTTGTACAAGTTGGAGAAGCTGGTGAAGCCGGGCTGAACAATCTGGTTGCCACGCTTAATGGACTTAATCAGCAGCTGGATGTATCCGGCTTAACCCCTGCACAGATCCGCTCCATCAGCAACTGGGATATCTCAGGCATAGAGGGACTTAATACTGGAGATACCCTGTTCGTTCCAGAGGCTCCTGCAGCGCAAAGCTTCATCACTTCCTCCCCTTACGATGTTGTGAATAAATCCATTGCACAGATGCAGCAGGATCTGATTAGCGGTACAACGACTTCTGTACAAATTACTCAAGCGTATCTGGATCGAATCAAGGCATACGATATGGGGCAACTCGGCTTCCATGCCTTCCTGCATGTATCCGAAACTGCGCTGGCTCAGGCCAAAGCGGCTGACGAAGCCCGTGCACAAGGCGCCAAGGGCGATCTGCTGGGAATTCCGATTGCGATCAAAGACATCTATGACACCAAGGACATGCCTACAACAGGCGGCAGTAAAGCACTTGAAGGGTGGCGCCCTGAATCGGATGCCTTCCAGGTGAATAAGCTGCGGGAAGCCGGCGCGGTCATTATTGGTAAAGTGAATACTTCGGAGTTCGCGAACAGCGGAAGCTTTAGTGAAAGCGGCTGGATGCAGACATGGAACGCACTCTATCCTTCCAAAACCTCTTTCGGCTCCAGCGGAGGATCGGCAGTATCGGTTGCAGCTGATTTCGCAGCGGCAGCTATGGGATCGCAGACCGGGGTATCTCTCTATGCACCGACAACAGGCGCCAGTCTAAAGAGCTTCCGTGGTACAGACGGCATGGCGAGTACGACAGGTGTGCTGCCGCTCACTTGGGGACAGGATTATGCGGGGCCCATCGCCAAAACCGTAACGGACCTGGCTATTATGCTGAATGCTACAACGGGTACGGACCCGCAGGATATTTTCACCGTAACTGCTGATGCAGATCATAAACGTCCGGAGAACTGGAAGGAGTCGCTGGATGCCGGCGCACTGAAAGGAAAGAAAATCGGATACATCCCCGAATCCTTTGTCTCCAGCTACGCAGATGATGATACCGGAGTGGCAGTAAAGAATAAGTTCTCTGAGCTGCAAGCTGCGGGAGCGGAAATGGTTGAAATGTCAAAAATGCCAGCAGCCCCTACCCGTCCTCAAGGCATTAACGGATCTACGGAAGGCTGGGCGCGCTATATCGAGCTTCATAAGGCCTTCCCTTACGCGGATGGAGCAAGTGTACTCGCTTCAGATAAGGTGCTTATCTATAATCAGAGAGGATATACTGCACCTACGCGGATGACGGAACAGGCTGTACAGGATTACATCAAGTATAGAACGGACTATAAAGAAGTGATCAAAGGCTGGATGGACGAGAATGGCGTGGATGCCATTGTCTATGCAGGCTTCATCAGTGACGTGTATAACAATGACGCATCAGCCTCTCAGTTAAGCTCTGACCGCAACACGGGAGTATTAACGTCTAATGTCGGCCTCCCTACCGTAGTGGTTCCTGTAGGAACGAACGACAGCGGTTATTCGATCTCGATGCAGCTTGTAGGCAGAGCATGGGACGATGCCAAAGTTCTGGGTATGGGCTATGCGCTTGAGCAGCAAAGTCAAGCCAGACTGCTTACCGCTTTTGCTCCAGCACTCCCATATGTTCCAACCCCTACTGATCCTGATCCAGTAGACAATGAACCAAGCAATCCAAGTCCTGGAGGAGGTACCGGAACTCCACCGGTAACAGCAACGCCTTCGCCTACACCAACACCGGCTCCTACAGCAACACCAGCACCAGCAGAAACAACAGCACCAACACCTGCGCCGGAAGTGGTCAGCTTCACAGATACACTGAATCATTGGGCAAAAGCAAGCATTGACCTGCTAATCTCCAAAGGATTGCTGACGGGTTATGAAGATGGAACCTTCCGTCCGAATGCAGGCTTGACCCGTGCCGAAGCCATCAAGGTCATTACAACGCACATGGGGCTTGACGGACAAGCAAGCAGCTTCACCGATGTATCTGGAGCACATTGGGCAAACAAGCACATCGGCGCAGCCGCCAGTGCCGGCCTGATGAACGGTTATAGCGACGGCACCTTCCGCCCTAATGCTAAGATTAGCCGCAGTGAATTAGCAACCCTAATCACCAGAGCCTTCAAGCTGACGGGTACCGGAACCACCTCATTCAAGGATGTTAATAAAGAGGCTTGGTATTATAACTCCATTGATGCACTCGCATCCAATAAAATTATTACCGGATACGAAGACAGTACCTTTAAGCCTGCTAAAGACATTACCCGGGCAGAGTTCGCTACTATGGTGGCGAGGTTGTTGGAGAGTGGGAAGTAAGGGAAGTTAAAAGTGTAAAGGAAAGAGGCTGTCCCAAAAGTAAATATTCTTATAGGTGGAAACAAAACCTATAGCTTCTTCAAAGCGTAACAGGTAAAAAAAGGAGCGATTCTCCGTTATTGGAGGACCGCTCCTTTGCTTTTCTGGTCGTTCGCTGCTTGCTTCAGCAGGTTGTGGGTGAGCGAAAGTAAGCTGAGCTCCAGCGTCACTTTTTCCATGCCCGTGATGCAGAAAGAGCGGGAAGCCCTGGTTATTCTATATTTGAAAATATAGTACGTCCAGCTACATATCTCCAGAGGTCTTCGGATTCGTTTTACGTTTAGTTCTCGATTTTTCCGACATCGGCTTTCCAGACATTGCTCTTTTCTTTGTGATAGGTGCTGAATAGTTGTTCTCGCTTACAATTCAACAGATGCGCAGTTGGAGGCCTTCCTAGTGAGTCATAAACAAGCGCGTCCTATACCTATTCCAAAGACGCAGTAAATACATCTTATTATACAAGTCGATACGCTGGTGGATCACTGCTGCTTTTAGTCTGATGCAATATAATTTTATTTTTTGGGAAACATAGCGATAATTAACAAGGCCAAAAAAGAAGTAAATAAGCCTACAAAAAAAGCAGGCACCTTCAAAAAACCCCTTTTTGCAGCCATATTACTGGCAACTAACCCCATCATTATGTTTATCAAAAATAAAAGAAGATACGGCAGTATTAAAGCCCTAGACATAATCTAACCACCTTTCTTTGTAATATAAAAGTAGATATAAAAGGTTATTAATAATTTTTTTTTTTATGACTCTTAAAATTGTCAAACTCGAAAAGATTCTCATAGGAAAATAAATTCATTAATTCATGCCTAACTTCCAATGCACTGTATGTGGGATTGCTATCGAAGATATTAGCAGCAAAACCTGCTGCAATTGCGGCAGAAAATGATGTCCCACTTGCTAAAAAGAAATTATGAGAAACATTAATTCTTGTAGTTGGTGCGACAATATTAACTCCTAGCATGTAAATGTCAGGTTTTAGACTCTCGTTTATAACCACTTTATAGTTAGAGTTATCGGCAATACTATATCTAATACCACTGGATTTTTTTTCGAATTTCAAACTACCAACTGCTAAAACATCAGTTAATCTGCCTGGGTATGTAAGTTTGTGATTTCCAGCAGAAGTTATTACCAGCACGTTATCATTTACAATCTCTGTTATTTTACTATTTAGAGGGTCTTCTAATTTCCCATCAGTTAAATATCCTGAAGACAAACAAACTATATTAATATTAAATTTATCTCTATTTTTAGAAACCCAATCAAAAGCCTTTAAAAGCGTATATATATCTGTTTTTCCGTTTTCATCCATAGCTTTTAATATAATTAAATTTGCATGTGGTGAAACGCCATAATACTTGTAGTCTTTATCAATCAATTCTCCTGCCATTATTCCACTCACTGCAGTACCATGCCCATTATCATCATATAAATTCTCCCTATTGTTAACGAAATCCTTGAAAAATGTCACATTTGATTCTTGAAATTTTGAGGCTCCCGTATCTATAACAACTATATTTACGGATTTTGTTTTTTCGTTTTTATTATTCGTTTTCATTTTTGTTAATTCTGTTGTACTAAATATTGCATCGTTAGGCATAAAACCACTTTGCAATAATTCCAAGTTAGAATTAACTTTATTATTGAAATTCAGATGCCATCCTACAAACAAAAGTATAAAAAACATAGTCAAGATTAATATAATGGATTTGGGTTTAGAGGTTAAATACTTCAATCATTCCACACTCCAAATAGGTTCTTGTTCTCTAAATCAACTTATTAAAAGTAATTATCCACCTTTCTGCAAACTGACTTCCAGCCAATAAATATGTTTCCATTTAATATCAATTGTCTTTTATTTAAGTTTTTCAGCCACTCTCTGTAATCAGTGAAAACATAGTGGGTCCTATACAAGCCGCATGCTTTAGAGTATTCCTTTCTTTAAAATCTAATTAAATAGTATAAAAGGAGACTTATTATAAGCCCCCTTTTAACTATACTCTACGGAATGGTCGATGAATTAGTTTTTAGTATTACCAGTTATAAAACTTCACATAAGTACGTGGTTTATATATAGTTGAGCCACTTGTCAAGTAAATATCTCCTCCGTCTTGATATATAATCGAGGAGAGGGAATTAACTCCAAGTGTCCCACTTACCATAAGATCGTCGTGTTTTGCACCAACTGTACCACTGCTGTTATATCTTTCAGATATCCAGCCTTTTGTTGAGCTTGAATATGTTATATTTAAAGAAGGTGGCCAAGATATAGTTCCCCCTATCCCATATTTATTAACGGTGACTTGTTGTACCAGTTTCAAATAATCAAAATTACTTCCAAACCATCCTGCCGAACTCCCTCCCCAAGCTCTAGCATTCCAACTATTAAAAGGATAATTCCAAGAAGCATCAGTGTTTGCCCATGTGTACGCCACAGCGTTATTCGTGTCATAGCCTGTTGAATTCCCGTAGTAGACCCCTTCACTATGCCCTCTATCTACATCGGTTTGCACATTTACATCCCCAAGGATAGTATTAATATATTTCATTGCTATTTTTGATGTTTCCGGGTCCATTTTTTCATTAAATGTATATACTTTATTACCACCATCCTCGTATTCAATAAGTTCAAAATCCCTATTAAACTTCTTATCGATGTTTACTTTTTGTGAAGAAATAAATTCCTTTTCAACTACTTTTTCTTGATCATTAATATCATTGGCAAATGCACTTACTTGGAAAACCGACATTAATAATAGCACTGTTACTGACACCTTAAACAACTTTTTCATTGTAACGTCTCCTTTAATTTTTTTATATACCATTCCATAGGTATCTTTGATATAACCAGATTCCGTAATACGTTGACTCAAACGATGCGAAACTTTCGGCCTCTGATTTCATTCTGAATACACCTTCACCTATATGATAAAAATACAAGAAATTCTTTAAACCTTCTTTCGTTGTAACGTCAATAGTAAGATTAAAATCTTCATAAAATTTTAAAATAGAAAATACCTCTTTTATTGACGAATCGTTTTTCAAATCTAGTACATTTCTTAAATGTCTATCTAATTGATTGATAGTTTGTTCCTTTCTAATAAAACTGTCTTCCTTTAGAAAATCTGCTATATAAAACTGATATATTGTATTATTAATTTGCATATTTTCATTTTCTTTGGTTAGTAGTGTCTTTAATCTCTCCTTGTTAAACTCAGAAATGGAAATATCGTATTTCTTAATTGATTTAAGTAACATCATTAAAACATCCATATTACAAGGAGTGCTTTTTCCTGTCTGAATACAATTACTTAAATAATTTTCAAATACCACTACAACATCATTTTTGAAATTTCTTCCGACTTCCACTAAGTTATTTTCACTTAACATATCTAGGTAATAAGGGTTTGTATTGTTACGTGAATAATTATCTACAAGGAATTGTTTTATTTGCTTGCTGTATTTCTCCCTGTTTATCATTGTCAAAATATTAAATGAGTAATATGTATCTATAAAGTTAGTGTTAATTTTACCTGGGGTAACATAGTATCCATTAGCTAATCGAAATCTATTAAGAATTTTAACTATATTACTTTTCCGAGGGACATTGATACTGTATGAATTAAGCATTTTTACAGCAATATATGTGGCTAACGAATCAGACTCTTGATTATTACTAAAAGCAAATCCACCGTCATCGTTTTGCAATGATAGTAAATACTCAGAATATACCGAAAGAAATTCCCCATAAATATTATTGTAAAGTTCGCTAAATGTCTCAATTATTTGAATATCAATACCTTCATTATTTTCCAAAGTATCATTAATCTTCTTTTGTAATTCTTCTAATATTTCACTGTTTTTTATATATTTTGTTACATCTACTTTGACTAATTTTGCAATATCACTCAGTAGTTTTATATTTGAAGCTTTAATGAATAAATCCTCGTCGGTTTTAACCTTTTTATTATTCTCCAACTCTAAACATTTATAGATCCACTCTTTAATTTTGTAATTATTAATATCCTCATTAACCTTCGACATAATCCTTAACCCCATATAAGTTGATAAATAGTTATTTTCTTGTTTAAATTCACTATCAAAATTAAAAGTATTGTCCTTATCTTGATAGTTTAAGATTTCTTTTTTTATTCTTCTTGTTTGTTTACTATCAAATTTCAATTTATTATGGAAAATCTCAACGTAGTAATAAATATCACTTAAATCTTTAAAATACAATTTATTAGTATCAATAAGTGGTAGGTTATCGTTCCCCGTTGAATACCCAAGATAGTTCAAAGTTTCTAGAGAATGAAATGTACCATAATAATCGACCCCACTCGCTCGAAGCTCATCTATTAAAAAACCAACACCTTTATTTTCTTCATTGTACAAATCTATTTTTTCAGTTATTTTTTTAAAATCATTAGTGTTTATTGGTTGCATCTGCATTTGGAGGCTGTTATCACATGCTGATAATAATATAAAAACAATAATTAATATCATTTTGACTAAGTAGTTATTGATTTTGAAACTTTTCATAAGACACCCCTCTTTTATTAAGCGTTTACATTCTGACGCTAATAAACGACCCTTATTATAGTAAATGCAAAGAACTGGGTTTCAAAAAAACAATATTAACTATTTTACATCCAATATATTCTATTTTTTTGATATTACACCCTTATTATTACACATTATATATATATGTCAATATGTTTATCTAATATCCCAAAAATGGAACCTTGTTATTCTAATTAAATCTTAAAGTCTAGTATGGAGTAATTAGTAGCTGAGAAGCCTACCTCTCACATCCCCAAATGTACATTTGAGACACGAAAGTTAAACCGCTTTAGGGCAATTTACGTAGACGCTTGTTTTGCGCAGGACCTTCCTTATCCGTTCCGATCGGATCGTGGAGGGATACGTCTTTGCGAGTTTTTTCCGGGGATCTTAAATGCATCAGGATTTCATTCTCAATACAACGGGCGGCAAAATTAGACAGCTTAGTTCCTTTGTTCGGGCGGTATCTCTCGATGGCTTTGATCAGTCCAATAGTTCCGATGGAGATCAGGTCTTCCATGTCTTCGCCGGTGTTGTCGAATTTCTTGAGGTTGTGGACACGTTACGATGTCAAAAAAATAAACCAATCAAGATCGTTTCCGATTCGAATTGGTTATTTTTAAGTTTTGAATTTAATCTCTAATTGTTTGTACAATGTAATTTATATTTGCTCTCATTCACGCTTTAGAATCAACCCCGTCACCTTACTCCAAGGTACGGTAGGGTCATGTTGCACAATATAGGCTTTGGAAAAGCGGTCCAGGTAAGAGTTCTCATGTGACTTCGGAGATAGGATAATTAATTTGCGCTTTAGCTCGCTCGCATAGAGATCAAATACTTTTAACTTCCGCTGCTCATCTAACGCACTATCGAATTCATCCATCACAATAAACCCCGGTGCCGTTTGCAGATTCTGTAACAAAGCGAGTGCAAACAGTAGTGAACTAAGCGACTCCTCCCCGCCAGAGACACCCTTACCAACTCTTCCTCCCCGTGCCTTCACACTGACATCCTCTAACGTTCCCCGGTGCCCTTCCTTACGGGCTCTTATGAATAAATGGAACAGCACCCGTCCCTTGCGATCCTCTTGCTGCTTCCAATCAATCTGCCCCTCGAACTGAAAACCGCTCATGTAGTTCTTGAATCGCTGCTGAATTTCAAGCACTCTCATATTAATGGTTGTCTCCAATTGATCCCTGAGCGTCTCAGCCCGTTCTTGATTCTCTTCATACAATAAGCTTGTCCGCTTATACTCATCCTGCAGCCGGTGAACCTCTTCTTCAATGACTTTGTAATTCTCAGGTGCAGCAGGGTCTAGACCCGATTCATACCTGGCATTATCAAATGTAACCTTCCCGGACTCATATTCTTGACGGAGCTTGGTAAACGACTGCGTTTTTTTCACATTACTAAGTTCTGGTGCAGGCTCGTTAACCAGCTCATCATAAATAAATGGTGCTGTTCCTTTGAAATTCTCAATTTCTTCGATGGCCGTAAGCAGATTTATTTGTGATGTCTCAAGCGCCTCATGGGTATCTTTTAATTGGATATTCATTTGCTGCAACGTACGCGTTACCTGTTCAACATCGTCTTGATTCTTGGCAAAATTCCGGTTTTGTCGGCGTTCATTACCCTCTATACGATCAAGCTGTTCTTCAAGAGTGTCAGATTGCTGCTTTATCATATCCTGTTGCGCGGCTAAGCTCTGGCGGTGCTTTGTCTTCTGCTGCAACGTCTCATACTGTTCCTTCTGCTGTCCCAAGCGCACATAAAAATCCGCTTCCTGCTGCAAAATTTCCTGTGTATGCTCCAGCTTGACCTGTTTCTCGAGGATTTTTTTGTGCACAACCTTTATTTCCTGAAGCTGCTGCTTCTGCTCGTCAAGACGTAGCACTTCAAGTGCATATTTCGCAGCCCGTCCTTCACGTTCATGCTTCTTGGTGAGGAAAGCTTCGGATTCACGAACAGCTTGAATAATCGCATGCAATTCCTGCATAGTCTGTGTATCACTCTTAATGGAGTCCTCGATATCCGCAAGCACTGTATTTAATTGGCTAATGTTCTTCTGAATTTCCTCTTTACGTTTCTGCAGAGCCTTCTGGCTTAGGATATAGTTCTTCTTCTCCTGTGGCCCGCGAATCCCCCTCGGATCAATCAGCAGACTGTTCTCTACACGTATTTCTCCTGCCTGATAGAATTGCTCTACCCACCATAGAGCTTTAACTGCATGCGGGAATACATCATCACTGATGCCTTTTTTCACATGAATCTGAAGCTCCTGAATGTCAGTAACCGATCGATCCGGCACAATACTTCGCAGAGGAACATGATACAAATCATTCGGAGCCTGTACATGCATACCATCAAAAAATACTGTATATTTAATAGCTTCGAATTGCTCCTCTGCTGCGGGCCGGGCGGACTCGTCTAATTCAACCAGCTCATTTAAGGTATAAGCACGCACCCCATTCGCTTTAAATAGCGCAAGTGACTCCCTCTGGCGGTCCGACCATAATTGATTATGCTCAAGCTGAAATCCCTCTTCCGTTAATGCCTGAAGCAGCTTCGCCTTCTTATCTCGTTCATGCTTAAAGTCTCGAATTCTTTGCTCTAATGCTGCAATATTCTTATCCACATCATAACTGCTGTGATATTGCCATAACCGTCCCTGGTGTTCATACTCCAGTGCCTTATCCTGCTGAATCTGCGCATGCAGAATATAGCTTGAATTCATTAATTGCGCTATCATACCCTCGGATTCCTGGATGTCTGCATCAGCCTTCGCCAAGTCACGATTCCGTTCTTGAAGCTGTAAAGTGATTGCCTCGAGCTGCGCCTGTACCTCTTCTTCAGTGCGCGTAATTCCAGACTTTTCTTGATTCAGCTCCTTCAGCTGGTGGTTCAATTCATTAATAACGTTCGTGGTTTCATTTATTTCATTATTAACAAGAGATAGCTTCTCCTGTAATAAAGTGATTTCCTCGTTAATCTGCTCTTTTTCCGCTTGGACCTGCGTTAGCTCATAAGTAATCCGCTCGGCTTGCTCCTGTAATAGGTCAAGGTTGTCTTTCGTTGCTTCCTGGTCCACGAGCAATTGGTCTTGCTTGGCTAATAAATGCTGTTGTTCCTGCTTATAAAAGGTTTCTAATTTCAGCAGTGCTCCAGCGTACATCCGGCCTCCTTGTACAAGACGCTTGCGATTATCCTCATACCGTTCCAGCGCTGCCTTAGCAATTCCCAGCCATTGCTTTTTATTGGAAACGTTAATGTCAGCTGTTCTTAGACTCTCCTGCACTTCCTTCAACTTCTCCATACTTTCTTCCCAGTTGTGCTGTACCTGATTAATGCCATGCATTTCAGCAAAAATACGAAACCGCTCCTGCGGGTCCATGACCGCGAATTGATTAACCTCCTGCTGATACCAAATCAGGTAGAACAGGTCGGGATCAATTTTGTATTTGTACTGGAGGTCCTTCTTGTACGTAGTGAAATTGTATTGCCGGTCACCTGAAGTATACTTAATAGTCTCATCCCATTGCTCCGGATCATCCCCCGATTGAATGATAAATTCCTTCTTGGCCGGCTGTCCAGGTTCCTGCACAATATAAATCGAGAATTCGATAAAGGCAGGGGCATCCATGCGCACGCTTCCCTCATTCTTAAACAATAGCCGAATGTGAGCTTTCCACGTATCATCCGGAAGGAGATTGCGGGATTTCAGACCCTCTAAGTCTACCTTGGAAGAATACAAAACAACCCCCATGCAGTACGTTATGGTAGATTTCCCTGCTCCATTCGGGCCGGTGATCAAGATATGTGATTCTTGTCCTGACAAGTCCATCATCGTTGGCTGATAATCCCGAATGCCAGTAAACCACATTTTCCAAGGTATCATTATGCTTCGTCAGTTCCTTCCTGATACAGATTATATCGTTTGAAAAACTTCAGAACTTCCTCTTTGTTTAATTGATTGGATTGACTGAATTCAACCGTACGCCGCAGAAAGGAATCCGAGAACATATTAGCCCCAATTCCAGTGATGGTATACGCCTTCTCATTTGAATTGGTATCATATTCTTCGAGTGCCCCGATTTTTTTCAATTGGTCAATATTTAGAATCAAACGCTGATTTGCCTTCGTCGTCTCATGTCCAAGAGCATTTAACAATTGATCGAATAGCGTGAACTCATGCTGCAACACTTCTTGCTGATAAAAGATAAACAAGAGAATGGCCAGACTTTCTTTGGACAATGTACTGCGTGCGGATCGGGCAGGAACCCGCATCATCACGATCACCTGATCTCTTTTCACATCATAGATTACTTTAAAATACCGGCTTACCGCCTGATTAACCCGCATTAAAAATGAATTGAACTGCTCATCATCATTAGATATCTTTAACTGCTTCTCTACCTCGCGCCGGGATAAGCCGAAATTGCCCACACGTATTGTTGCAGAGGATGAGAATAAAAGATTCATGAACACGATCTCTTCCGCCTCGGTTAGCATGCCTTTGATTGCCTGCATGACATTAAGCGGATTTACATTTAATTCATCCGTCAAGCTCATCGTCACTCCTCTTCTGCCTGTTCATTGAAGCTTTGTTATGCTTAACGACTTGATTAATATCCTTCGGATTCATCCAGTCCCATTCCTTGTCATATCGGGGGGCTTCGGATTCTGATTCCGCTGCCGCTTCCTCCATTGTCAGCTTCTTGCTGCCTACTAACGCAGATAACGCCGTAAGTGCGTTAATCGCATCGCCCCACTCCGCAGATGTTGCTTCAATGATTACCGTCTCTAGCGGAGCTTGCTCCACTTCCTGCATGAATCCTTCAATGGCGTCCGTCTCAATCATAGATTTCGTCAGCAACCACGCTGAATCTCCCATCATATCCTCTAATTGTGTAATATCAATCTCCTCATGGATATATTGGGTCTCCTGGATATCTTCCTGCATTCGATCCACTAGCGGCTCATAGTCCTCAAGATAATGAATAGCTTCACTAATAGCTGCACCGGACAGCGGCGCGGCGAATTTAACAGGCATCCACAGACCATCCATGGACTCCCCCTCGTATTCATTCTGCTCCATAAAGCTCATAATCTGATGAGCATTAGGAATGTCCGATTCTGGAGGCGGGTCATACATTTGAGTAATGAACATCCGAACTTTTTCGGGATTAATCGAGGACAAGAGCATCGTTTGCTTCATCATCGTAAATTTGAGATATTTATTAATCATCCCCATGCTCAGATTCGTGCCATCGGCAAGCGCAGATGTTCCTGCCTGCATTAAATCACTGAGCACCAGACTGTCCTCTAATGTATGAAACTTACGGAGACGCTCTGTCAGCTTCATCTCCAGCTCCTGCATCAACTGATGGATAATCTCTAACTGAGGCAGTGCATTACGGTCCGCCAGCATTTCTAATTCACGTTCCTTCATCAATTGTATAGCATTTTCCACGTTGCGAATCATACTGGCAATTTTGTTACCGCCGGAAATGCCATGATCATCATAGGCTTCGCTAAGCTCGGCATCCCGTCTGGCCTGGAATAACGATCGACCAATATCATCATGCATATAATAGGCTAAAGAATCATTAGCAAGCCGTATGAGCGTATCCATCATCCGCTTCCCTACATCACGCATTTTTAGCTGCCTGGTTTGTTTGGATATCCAGTTATACTTCACCAGGACATTTACAATCTGTTCAACCTTTTTCTTGCTTGGCGGGTCAAGGTCCTCATAGCGGTTCCGGTAACGAAAATACAGGGTATCTACGTTCTCAATCGGTTCATCCAGCCCCAGGGCCTCCTCATTGAGCAGTTGAATAATACGTAAGAACCGTAAAATTTCGATAGGCGTCTGCAGAAAGTTCTGGGAGCCCAGATCATTCAATACCCCTGACAACAGAGCAATATCCCTTAAGGCCTGGTGCATTTCCGGCCCGGATTCGTCAGTCTGAAAAATTGAAATTAATGGTTGATCCAGCTTCTCCAATCCTCTGCCTCCCCTAACACAATCTCTTGTTCCAACTTCATATACTGTAGCAAATCCTCCATGCGCTTTTGATACTCCGGCCAACTGGTTAGTATGGAGTGATCAGGGCAGATCCATTTATGCCGCACATCATGTCCACTAAGCGACTGGTACATTTCTCGTGCAATTTGCAGCCCCGCCTCATCATAATCACTCCACAAGATCACTTGACCGATTGAGCTACTATTCATTAATTGCCTGATAAAATACCGGTGCAAACTCCGGATATGGCCGTCTACACATACAATTATAGAATTAGTCTCTTGCAGGAAATGGGGTTCTGCTGACATCCGCGTCAAAACAGCCCGATTCTCGACTAACCATAGCGTAGTTGCTGCGGTTGAATACTCGTCTTGGGAAACGGAAATATTTGTTAAGGCATGGACAGGACCTGCCTGGAAATTTGACCATTTCCCTTCAATCGTACCCGCGAAATAGATGGGTGTAATCTGCCCTCCGCTTATCATTCCTAAGGCTTCCGCTGGCTGACCGCTTAGCGTCTCCAGCATGTTAAGAAACTCTATTTTAGACAGATCAAATGCCTTAGAGCCTCCAATACCCGGGTAATACCGCGCGCCAATTTCTTTCCAGTCAAATATCTCTTTGGTACAAGAAATCATGCCAAAAGCCAGTAAAAAGTGTAATGAATGAATTCTCTTAGATACGCTCCAATTCGCAGGGAAAACAGCCAGATCCTTCAGAGTAGTAATACTCCACGCTAAACTCTCCGTTAAGAATACTGTCAAACCCTTTAACTGAAGCATCCGTTCGCCCGGTACACACATTATTTCTTCCATTCTCCGGGCAGCTTCTGACTGATAAAACGTAAATTGATCTATTATATCCCTTTCTGTGTCTTTTTGCTTATTTATCAGTTGAACATATAATAAATACCCCATACGGTAATATATCCGGTCTACCGATTTCCCGTCTTGCTTGAACCGGACCTCCTTCACAATCCATCCCTTACTCAGCCAGTCAAAAGTTTGTTGATTGTCATCTAATAAGGCACGCTTCCCCACTGTCCAGCGTAACAGCTGCTGCTCCGGAGGTTCTTCAGCACTTAAGCCATCCTGCCATGCAAGGGTAATGATCCCTACTCTTCGTAGCGTACGGGCAGTCCTTTTTACAATATCTATATCAACAAGAGAATCATCACTTATTACTGTTGGCATCTCCAGTTGCTCATCTTTTTTCAAATAATTTCGGCTTATAAACGAAAGGATATCATCTGAAGTATTCACTTTTGCCTCCTACCCTAAGCTCTTTAATTACATATTCAAGCTGCTTAGATAAGTATAGCGGAAAGTAGAATACTCTACGATGATACCCAAAATTTGTTCATGATATAGAAACATAAATAGCCTGTAGGAATGAGACGTTATTCTCTCATCTCTACAGGCTATTATCCTCAGCGGAAGCTTCTATGTCGTCCGCTAGTAAGGTTATAGAAAATCCACACTAATAAATAATATTAGCTCGGGCAATCTGTCCAAGATGATAAGCGCTAGGTTTAGGAGTGCGCTCCTGTGTCTGCCGGTCTACTTCAATTAACCCGAAACGCTTGGAGAATCCAAGCTGCCATTCAAAATTATCAAGTAGTGACCAATGCAAATACCCCTTAACTGGAATCCCGTCAGCAATACATGCAGCCACACCCTTTAAAGCCCGATCAATAAAAGCAACACGGCGTGTATCATCATCCGTAGCAACACCATTCTCCGTTACGATAATCGGCTTGTTCAGATGCTTCGAAGCACAACGAATAACATTCTCTAGAGCTTCGGGATAGAATTCGTAACCCATCTGGGTACGCTCTCTATCAGCAGGTACAGGGATGAGACCATCCGGTCCGTAGATCTCACGTGAATAGTTCTGTAAGGCCAGGAAATCATCGTCCTCCATATAAGGAAGGAATTGTAGAAATTCCTCATGTAATTCATGAGCAGCCTGTTCTTCTCCACCAGGGACGGACTGAAAATCAAAGAGCGACATGCTTAATCCGATTTTAGTGTTCGGACTAACCTGCCGGATAGCCGCCCTTGCCTCCACATGCGATTGGAAGATGATGTGCAGGCCTTTTTCGGAACGTGGTGACAGGAAGGTATGCACCTCCATGGGTGGTATACCAAATGCTTTGGACAATTCAGCATAGTAGTCCCGCATTTGTTCTTGAAAATCCATGTTCATGCCAAGTTGTCCTGCTGCAGATCCCCCCTGCTGATACTGCTTCATAACTTTTGCAATTCCAATAGAAATATTTGCCTCATTGATTGTACATACATAAGGAATTTGATCTCCTAATTGGCTCATGACATGAGCGCAATAACGTGCAAACCTTGCTGGCGTACCTTCAGCTTCCCAGCCTCCGGCGCTAATAAGCCATTGCGGGGAGGTGAAATGATGAAGCGTTACGACCGGGGTTACATTCAAGTTGCTGCAAGTTCTTAATACATCCCGGTAATGTTACATGGCTGCTTCATCGAATTGCCCTTCCTCCGGTTCAATCCGGGCCCACTCGATGGAAAAGCGATAAGAATTGAGGCCAAGTGCGGCTAAACGTCCGCTCAGAAATTGATTGTTCATTCTGTCGACTTCTATCGGTACATGATCAAAATAGAGGTCGATTTGCTCCCACTTTATGAAGAAATCAAACATGTTAACACTTATCTTCAGATTCAGTCAATCCGCTATAAAGACAGGTTTACCTATTCCATTGAAACCGATAAGATGATCGAGGATATGCTTGTTCCACCTATGCTTATTCAAAATTTTGTAGAGAACTCCATTAAATATGCTATACAACCCGATAAATCAACACATATTTCAGTTAAAATTGTCGCGATCGAACTCGATTTCTACCCATTTGCTAAAATAATGATTTCCGACACAGGAAACGGATATCCTGCAGCTCAACTAGAGCAATTGAATCAAGGGAAAGCTATAGTTGATAGCAAGGCTGAGCATATTGGAGTCAGTAATACCCTGCAGCGTCTCTCCTTGTTATTTGAGGGAAAAGCAAAATGGCGCTTTTATAATCAAAACGGCGCCGTAAGTGAACTCATCTTGCCTGCGCTCTTCCAAGAATAAGTAAAGTCACAGTTAGCACCTCGGACGTCATGAGTTGAGTGCGGCGTATTACGATCGACTATCCGTTCGCACCCTATGGAAGCATTGGCCTAGAACACTTTTCGTACTCCAAGATGATCTGATCAGACTTTGTCTGGGACAGTGAAGCAAAAGCGGGTATCATCCTTGAATGAGGATGATACCCGCTTTCTCTATCCTTCCAGTTCGACCGCAAGACAATGCACGTACGGCGTCGGCAGATGTTCCGGCAAAGATACAACCAGCGGGCCTAATGCCTGGCTGAATTCTACCGGTCCTGCACCGAGCAGACGCACGTGTCTAACCCGTTCTTCCGGCCCGAATGACCGTATGACAGCCATCCGGTCACCGGGTGCCTTCATCTGGAAGGCGTAGACCGTATTCCCTTTCTGCGTGAACCGGAAATCCGTCGCATCCCACTCCACCCTGTCCTCTTTGTATTGCTCGATAACCACGCGCGAATTCCCTTCGCCAGACACGTGGAACGGCCTCGTCCCGTAGACGCCTTCCGAAGATACAGCCATCCACTGAGCCATCTCCTGAAGAATATATCGGCATTCGTCATCAATTGTTCCATCCGGTCTCTGGGGTATATTTAGCAACAGATTGCCGTTCTTGGAGATGATATCGATCAGGATTTCAATCACGTGATCCGGTCTCTTGTATACGGCTTTGGCATTATAGAACCAGTCACCGACACAGGTGTCCGTCTGCCAGGGCTCTTCCTTGATACCCGGCTCCTGGCTGCGTTCGATATCCAGGACGCCGACCGAGTACACTGCTTTCCTGCGGTCTTTCTGATTATAGACCGCCTTATTCACGCCTCCGTTACGGGCGGCGCTGCTGTTATAGAGATGGGCAACTGCCTGAAGCCCTGCCGCCATAACCGCCTCATCCGGCGCAGTCGCCGCATCCTGAAAGATGTCAGTGAACGGAAGTGCTCCGTCGGAATACAGCAGATCCGGCTGGTACAGATCGATGAGCTCCATCATCACATCCAGCCAGCGCTGATGCCACTCCGGCTCGGTGGCATACCACGGATCCAGATCGTACATCTTTTTATCTGCGTGATAATACATCTGATTGGGCAGGTACAGGTCTTCGTATTGCGGATCATTGCCATCGTATGGGACACCCTTGTACAGGCCTTCCTTATCCTGTCCCTTATTGCTCTGGAACCAGCTGAACGTTGCTCCAAGATGCTCGGTCAGGCCGAATGGCAAGCCCCGCTTGTCTGCTGCTGCTTTCCACAAGGCCACGATATCCTTCTTGGGTCCCATCTGAACGGAATTCCAGCGGTGCAGCCTGGAATCGTAATTGAAGAAGTTGTCATGGTGCATCGCCTGCGCCACGAAATATTTGGCACCCGCAGCCTGATACAGATCCATCAGCTCTTCGGGATCGAACTTCTCTGCCTTCCAGAGCTGGACAATGTCCTTGTAGCCAAAGACCGACGGATGGCCGTAATGACGGATATGATAGCGGTATTGGTCCGAACCTTCAAAGTACATGTTACGGGCGTACCAGTCACCGAACATCGGCACGGACTGCGCTCCCCAGTGTGACCAGATTCCCAGCTTCGCATCCCGGAACCAGGCTGGACATTCGAAGGTTTGCAGGGAAGCAAGCTTCGGCTCAAACGGTCCTTTGACCCTAGCAGATGTCTTCATTGAACGTTCCTCCAATTCGCTTTGTGTTTTAGAGACGGGTAATATGCCTGTAACTATTCTTTCACCGAACCGATCATGACCCCCTGCACAAAATACTTCTGCACAAAAGGATAAATGATCAGAATGGGAACAGTTGTAATGACGATCAGTGAATATTTCAAAAGCGTCTCCATGTTCTTCATCATGGTCAACCGCTGAGGGTCGAGCGACGCGGACATGCTGGTGTAGTCGATTTTGTTCTCGACCAGAATCTGGCGAAGCACCAATTGCAGCGGATACAGAGACTGTGAATTCAGAAAGATCAGTGCATTAAAATATGAGTTCCATAACCCCACCGCCGACCATAGCATCAGGACAGCAAGAATCGGCTTCGATAACGGCAAGACGATACGGGTCAGGAACTTGAAGTCCCCGCAGCCATCCAGCTGGGCAGCCTCGTACATTTCCTTCGGCAGCGAATTCTGGAAGAACGTCTTCGCAATGATAATCGAGTAAATATTGAGTGCCGACGGCACGATAATCGCCCATGGCGTATTGAGCATCCCCAGATCCTTGACTACAAGATAAAAAGGAATAAGTCCTCCGTTAAACAGCATCGCGAACAGAATCGCCCAGATCCAGATGTTGCGTCCAACCATCTCTTTTCTTGACAATGGATAGGCCATCATGACAGTAAGCGATACGCTCAGCAGGGTGCCGCCCACCGTGTAGAGCAGCGAGTTGACGAATCCCGTCCACACCGCATTGTATTGAAAAACACCGATATAGCCGTCCAGCGTGAAATCAACCGGCAGCAGCCAGACCTTGCCTCCCTGTACGGCCGCTGCCGAGCTGAAAGAGGAACTGACGATAAAGATCAGAGGGTACAATACCAAAAGCAGAACTATTGTTAATCCGGTGTACACGCAAAATAAAAAGATGCGGTCTGAGCCGGACTCCCGAATCGCGGATGTGCGACGCATGAAATTTCCTCCTAACCTAGAACAGACTGCTGTCTGAAACTTTACGGGCGCTATAGTTGACCGCGGTAATCAGGATCAGGCCGATGACAGAGTTGAATAAGCTGATCGCTGTCGCAAAGCTGAAGTCGGCGTTAACCAGTCCGATCTTGTACACATACGTGGATATAACTTCCGAACTGCTTAGATTAAGGTTGTTCTGGAGCAGGAATACTTTCTCGAAGCCGATACTGAGCAGCCCGCCCACGCTGAGAATCATCAGGATAATAATGGTGGAGCTGATGCCTGGCAGATCAATATAGCGGATCTTTTGCAGCCGGCTGGCTCCGTCAATTCTTGCCGCCTCGTACAATTCAGGATTGACGCTGGCCAAAGCCGCAAGATAGATAATTGCCGCATACCCGGTTTCTTGCCAGATGCCCGACCAGACATAGACCGACGAGAAGCTGTCGGCGCTTGCCAAGACATTCGGAGGATTGTTGTTGCCGAGCAGACTGGAGAACAGCGCCAGAGGGCCGCTCGTCGGAGACAGCATGATCTGGATCATACCGACCAGGATAACCGTCGAGATAAAATACGGCGCGTAAGTAAACATTTGCACGGTTTTTTTGAAGCGGACATGCTTCACTTCGTTCAGCGCCAGCGCCAGAATGAGCGAGCACGGGATCGACACGATCAGATAGTACAGGCTCAGGACCAGCGTATTCTTGACCAGCGGCCAGAAATACGGTGACGAGAGAAACAGCTCGAACTGCTGAAGGCCGACCCAGGGACTCCCCCAGATACCCTGAACCGGATTAAAGTTGCGGAAGGCAATCTGAACGCCAACCATCGGCCAATAGCTGAACACGAGCAGAAAAGCTGTCGGGAGCGCGATGATGGCGTACAGCGGCCAGTGCCGGACTATGCGTTGCCGTAATTCAGAATTCGGTTTCATCGTCGATCATTCCTCGCTTAAAAAAGTTGCATCATCCGCTCCGGAGTACCGCGGAGCGGATGATGCCCATGCCGCTTTAGTGCAGCGATTCGAGATTCTTCACCACTGCATCATCGCGCTGGTAGCTGCTCGTATCAAACGGGCTCACGATCGCTTCTTCGGTGATGCTCAGGAAGTCTGCCAGACCCAGCTTCTTCACACCCTCCACATATGCATCCCAGTCCTTGTCGATCGATTTATTGCCGACGATGAACTCGGCGGTCCATTGGTTGACGTATGAAGTAATGTTGGTCTTCAGCTGGGAATATTGCTGCGACTTGGCGGGATCGATCCAGATTGAGGCTGGCACAACCTGCGCCGGCTGCTTGCCTTTGTAATCCTTCTCCGTATAGTAGTGCAGCAGCGCTTCCGAGCCGGAGCCATCCGGCGTGAACGGGGATTTGGCGACGATGCTGTTGCGCCATTCCTCCGACTGGTAGATCGGCCCCAGCTGATTCCAGCCCCGGGTGAACGGTGTCGGCGGCTGAAAATCAATATCGAACAGCGCCGGTGTCCCGACCAGTCCGGTTTCACCTTCCTTAGCTCTAGTCCAGTATTCGCCTTCCGGCCCCATGTTCGCCATGGTCGCGCCTTCCGGCGTCCAGATGAAATTCAGCAGCTTCATGATGGCAATTTTCTCTTCTTCTGATGCTTTATTCGTAATGGTGAAGACGGCTCCACTGACGCCATTGCCGCTGAATGCCGCGTATTGGGCGCCCCCCGGACCTTTGAGCGGCGGGATGGTGACCCAGTCAATGATTTCACTCATGTTCTCGGCTCCGACGACGCAGTTGATGCAGCCCCAAGGCACTACGCCCACTTCATGATTGATCGCTTGCTTGCTGAGCACATCATTCGTCTGGGTAAATGCCGCACTGCTGATCAGACCTTTGCTGTACAAGCGGTTAATATAGGAGAGCCCGTCTTTCCATTCATCCTTGATTGCGGCAAATTCAAGCTTTCCGTTATTTATCTCCAGGCGGTTCCCGCCGTCGTTATACACGAAGGCATTCATCAGGAACGTCGTCGGATCGGAGTTCCAGCCGTCCGTGGACCCTGTAAGCGGCAGGATGCCGTTCGACTTAAAAACCTCCAGCATATGCTCGAATTCATCCGTAGTCGTCGGAATACTAAGACCGTACTTTTCCAGGAGCGGCTCATATACCCACAGCTTGCTGGAGTAGTAGCAGTGCAGGCAGTAGTTATAGAACGGCAGGCCGTAAATGTTGCCGTCCGGAGCGTATACCCCTTGCTTGAGCGCCGGCGTGTTCTCGATTTCCTTCCAGACATTAGGCGCATACTCTTTCAGGAGATCGTTTAAGGGCACAAATACGCCTTGCTTGCCGTATTTCAGCAGGTCCTCATTGGTGAACTGCCCTGCCCAGAAGATCGAAGGATAATCTCCGCTGGCCAGCCGCAGCGGCTGCTTGGTCGTAACATCCGTGTTAGGTACAGTTGACCACTTGATATCTATATTAAATTTCTCTTCGGCATACGTTGTGAACCAGTTGGTATCCATATTCCCGTTGGTGCTCGAAGTGCCGGCGAACAGATTGACAGTGACAGGCTTGCCTTGTCCGGATGAGTCCGTCGGATCCGTTGCGTTTGTACCCGATACACCAGCCGGCGTGGTAGCGCTTTCTTTTTTACCGTTATTACTTTGCGAACATCCGGCTAACAGTATAATGACCATGATCGTTAACATTAAAATTACGGTTTTGCGTTTCCCGTTCATCCTTGAAGCCCCCTCTATTTTATTCATGCTGTACAACGATACTGCGAATCACCCCCTTAAACTGAATAATCCATTCTTAAAATTATATAAGATTATCACTGCTGCTTCAGACAAACAATAACTGTAGCGGAATGAAAATAAATACCCTTTCAAAACTGTTGATGAAGGATAAACAGACCTCTAGCCATTATTTTAGTCCAATAAACAGAAGGTTAGGTGCTGCATTTCGTTCAAACTTTGTCTTGATTATAAGGGATGGCAGTTCAGAGTAAAATCAGGTAAAATTAAAGTATCATATAAAAAAATGAAAGTTGTTGATGGTCCATGGAGCGTTATATGAAGCATTACATGAAGCAATTTCTCGTCACCACTTTGGATCGGACACTGCCGATTTATATAGAACTGACGGGCTATAATGAATGGCAAGAGGAATTTGACCGGCCAGAGGGCTATCACTGCTATCACTGGCTGCATACGGTAAGCGGGGAAGGCCAATTCGAATGTTCGGGAACCACGGTTACGCTTGGACCGAACCAGGGAATCCTGCTTCCTCCACATGTCCCGCATCGTTATGTCACCTTATCACACCCGTGGTCCACCTGGTACGTTACCTTCAATGGTAATTTAGCTCCGACCATTATCTCCTCATTGGGATTGGCTACATCTACGGTCATTAGCTGGGAGCCCGGCTCCAGGCTGTCCAAGATTCATTACAGAACGCGCCATCTGGAGCAACGGCCATCCGAATTCAGCGGAATGGACAGCTCGGCTTTCGTCTATCGCTTCCTGATCGATCTAAAGCGCTTTGGACAAGTGGATAACCAGCGCTCCTATTCCCAGCATTCGAAACGTCTGCTACCCATGATTCAGTTTTTGGAGAATAATTTTCATGATCCCGGCATCGGTCTGGCCAATCTTTCCGAGTTCACCGGCCTCAGTTCGCAGCGGCTAAATTATTTATTCCGCATAACCACCGGTATGAGCCCTTATCAATATTTGATTCATTTACGCATTCAAAAGGCCAAGGAGCACCTGATCCTGGACAAACACCTGACCATCAAAGCCATTGCCACACTTGTCGGTTTTTTGGACGCGAGCCATTTCATCTCCACCTTCCGCAAATTCGAGGCAATTACGCCCCAGCGCTTCCGGGAGCTTAATTGAAGATGCTGTAAATATCAATAAACCGGAACCTCTTCTTGCTTTATTACTCGTTATTTAAATGTGACATTGTTTATAGACCAACAAAAAAGACCCGCCTATGGCAGGTCTGCTTTGTCTCTCACCGCTTCGCCTTATAATACCCCAATACGGTAATATATCCGGTCTACGGATTTCCCAGCTTGCTTGAACCGGACCTCTTTCACAATCCATCCCTTACTCAGCCAGTCAAAAATTAGCTTTCTTAAGAAATAATTTCTATAGTTACCCTATAAACATAAATACCTTTCTTAATTTGATAGGGATCGTGAATATTTTTGGTCCAGCCGGTATCTCCGCCAAGACCTGCATGTTTGTGATCAATATGAAGATAAACAGAATCTGAATGTCCCAGCTCGTCTTCATAGGCGGCGTTGTCATATTGCTCAATACTGTGCCCATGAATATCAAAATGGAAATGTCCCGCTGCCGATACTTTTACTGATTGTTCTTCGGATGACAAATATAAATACCGGACATCCTCCTTACCACCGCATTCTACCGGTAAGATATAGGGTACGTGCTGCTGTTCTACAGTGCTCTCATATACTCCAACGAATGCAGCAGATTTACGATCCGCGTAGTTCTCCCATGGCCCGCGACCATACCATTTCATCTTCTTCCAAGCCTCAGAGAACTTAAAGCTTAGCCCAATTCTCGGGAGGGTGTCGACCTTGGCATTGTTCACAACTGTATTTGTGATTTCTATACCTTTGCCGCCGACGGTATAATTGGTTTTTGTTTCAATGCATCCATGATATATACAATGAACTTGAATGATAACAGCAGCAGGTGCTGCAAATACCCGAATATTCTTGATTTCTTTTTGATGGGAATGGAGCCCGAGCGCTTTCCATTCATCTGCATAATTGGACGATTCGAGATGAATACCTGCATCAATGCCTGTCGGAGGGCGATAGAAGTTATTTGTTCCTCCCGTGAAATAATTCTTGTTATTGTATTTTACAGAGATGAACTCTGCGGTTTCTTTCGAGAAAAGAACCGTTGTATTTTCATTATAGATATGAATTTCATTTGCCGTTTCATCATACTGCAAACTATCCTTTTCTATATCTCCGGTATGCACTTTATTAACAGAATCTTTAATCTCTATCTGGCAGGCATAAATACAGGCTCCCTTCTTAGAATAAAAGGTGTCCTCGTCCAAATAAGCATAGAAATTAAGAAAAGCTTCCCCGGAGACTTTAGACGAATCGTATGGCGCTTGAAGCTTATCAACGGATCCTGGTGCTGTGTGGTATTTAGGCAAGCTACCGCTTTCAATCACCTTTCCATCGCAAACCAGCTCCCAGGCCATATTCAAATGGCTTAAATCCCGATGCGTGTAATGATTATAAATTCGATAGCCATCATTCCCAGGCATGTAATCCATTTGGATAGGAGATTGTACATTTTTTATTTCATGCGCAGCCGGCTTGAGCGTTAGATTAGGGAAAACAATGCCATTCAGGCACATATCAGGTGCAGGATCAGTAACCTCTTCCTGGAATGCCCCGCCATAGACATACTTTTTATTTCCGTCTTTATCCTGCTTAACCAGCGCTTTATCCTGAAAATCCCAAATAAATCCTCCTTGAAACCGCGGGAATTTATGAATGAGCTCCCAAAATTCCTTAAAGTTTCCGTTACTGTTACTTTTCGCGTACGCATATTCACACATAATAAAAGGACGTAAATCCTCGCTTTCAGCCATGACATCCAGGATCCAATCTTTCTGAGGATACATAGGCGCCATAATATCGGAGATGTTTGCCGGAGGATTCAGAGACTCATACTGAACGTACCTTGTTTTGTCATACTCCTTAATCCAGCCGTACATCGCAGCATGATTCGCTCCATAACCGGATTCATTACCCAGAGACCAGAGAATAATGGATGGATGATTTTTATCTCTCAGAACCATCCGTGTAGCCCGTTCCATATACGCATTTGTCCATTCGGGGGATGCGCTTAACTGGCCGCCAAGACCGTGTGTTTCAATATTGGCTTCATCCACCAGGTAAATGCCCAGTTCATCACACAAGTCATACCATTCGATTGCGTGCGGATAGTGACTTGTTCTTACCGCATTGATATTCAGCGATTTCATGACCTTGATTTGCTCGCGCATATATTCTGTTGTTACGACTCGTCCTGTTTCAGGACAAAAGGCGTGAAGATTGGTTCCCCGTATAATGAGACGCTTCCCATTAATTCTCAGGACCCCTTTTCGATCGATCTTCACTTCACGGAAGCCGACATTCGCGCTCTCAATATCAACTACATTTCCAGAATAATCAATCATTTCTAACACCAATTTATAGAGATAAGGGTTCTCGTCGCTCCACAAGTGAGGATTTGAAACGGTTTTCGTAACCTTTGCTACATATTTTTCTCGCAGGTAGGAATCACAATCCGCAAACTTTGGCGTTTCAAACTCAGTCACCAATTGCTGATCGCTATCATACAGGGACAACCGCGCATGGGCATCACCATAACCATTCACTTGATTATTAGGTACAACCGTCACAGATAATTCGGCATTGTTGTAATTACCGGAAAAGAGGGTTTCGATCTTATAATCATGGATGCGCAGCTGTGGTTTTGCATAAATGAGAACATCCCGGTAGATCCCCGAGAGATGCCAATAATCCTGATCCTCCAGGTAAGTACCGGCCCCAAACCGCATAACCTGAACAGCTATACGGTTTTGTCCCTTTTGAATGTAATCCGTGATATCAAAAGAAGCGTTAAGCTTACTGTCCTGAGAATAACCAACCAGTTTGCCGTTTAACCACAGATAAAAACACGATTCCACACCTCCAAAATCGATAAATATATCCCTTTCGTTAAAATGTTCGTCAACTTCGAACGTTCGGACGTAACAACCAGTAAGGTTACCATCTGGCACATGAGGCGGATTCAAAATGTATTCATTATTCCTAAGTTGAATTTCGTGACTTGAACCCTCCCCTTTTTGAACAAAGGGATACAACATATTGGTGTATACAGGTTTTCCATACCCGGAAAGCTCCCAATTGGAAGGAACAGGAATATGATCCCAATGAGAAACATCATGTTCAGGACTGTAGAATTCATCCGTTACTTCATCGGGAGATCCGAACCATTTAAACTTCCACATTCCATTCAGGCTTTTTACGTATTTAGACTTTCTCCGGTCTCCGCTCAAAGCCTGTTCAACGGTTTCGTATACTCCGTAGGGCTCATGCATGGGATAACGGTTTTTTTGAGTAACATATTGATTTTCCCAATCTCTGCTTAGCTTCATTGGCTTAAATAACACTCCCATCCATTGTTCTAATTGGTTGATCTTTTAATGTAGATGCCCCTATAATATAAGGAAATTTCCTTATATTAAATGTTGAGTATGGTATTTCATTTATCCATTTTGGTAGGGGTGTGCGTACATGAATGTTGAAGACATTAATGAAAATGATGTAATCTACCGGTGTATCGGCAAAGATTTTAATCAGGGTATTTTATCTTGCGGCTTTATGCGGAAAAGATCAGCAGAGCGTTCTCAATATGATTTTAAGATAGGATATTACAGCTGTTTTGTAGTATTGCAAGGCAGTGGAACGTTTATTTCTGCGGACGGTACCGTTACTCCTATGCAAGCAGGTGATCTTGTTCAACGTTTACCTGAACGTTTGCACTCTACTGCAATTGAACCAGATGGGAATTGGATCGAGTTTTATATCAGTGTCGGATATCCTGTCTATTCATACTTAAAGACACTTGGAATTATTAATTCCGATAAGGAAGTCCAATCGGCACAGCATACGAATGATTTTTTCTTTGATTTTGTTTCCTTGCTGAAAGCCTTGAAAAGTGCAACAGATGAAAGTCTTCCCTCCCTGCTAATGAAGTCTCAGGATTTGATTATCAGATTGCACAGCAGCATTCATAATGCTCATAGCAATGAAATTGAAAGTAAAATAACAAAAGCCTGCGAGCTGATTAGTGTCTCCAATGATATTCACTTTGATATTCAGGAAGTGGCATCTGCCGTGAATATGGGTTACGAGAATTTCCGGAAATTTTTTAAAGAGACTACAGGGATTTCCCCTAAGCGATACCACACTGAACATTTAATGAGACAGGCCAAAATGATGCTGCTATCTGGACTTCCCATCAAACACGTAGCCGTTAGCCTTGGTTACGGGGATATATATTCATTCACCAAACAATTTACGAAGTCAGAAGGGGTATCTCCAGGACGATATATTCGTAAAACAAAACCTGTTAAAAATGAAGTTTGAAAAACAAAAAGCAACTCATCCGCAGACAAGTTGCTTTATAAATGCTCTATTGTTATCGGATTCCGGATGCATTCCCTGACTATTCTTATGGCTTCCTTTCCAGCGGATACTTTACTCTTTTCAGGATGCCCATTATTAATTTTACGGGCCAGTGCATCGGGGTCAATATTTACACTTACCCCAAGCCTGTCAACAATCAAGTTGCGGATTGTGCTCTTGCCACTTTCATTATTACCGGCAAACACAAACATCGTTACCTTTGTCTCATTCATGGATGAAATCCTGTTCATTCATTTTCTCAATTTCACCCGTACTATATTCTCTAACAATTTGCCCCTCATTTGTCTTATATACTATATATGTTCCATTTGCTTTAGCATCCAACTTCGCCCGGTCACCTGTTAACCGAATCAATTTAGCAAGGTCCTTCGTAAGATTCATCATTCCACAAACACCTCATTTCGCACTTATAGTTCGAGTATACCACAGTACAGCGCATTTTATATCCGCTTCAATCCTTACAGATAACACAGTGATTTTTGAATATCTTATTAAAAAACACAAACAACCTGCAGGACCGAGATATCTAATGTCTCATTCCTACAGGCAATTTTCTTACCTCACCGCTTCACCTTATAAAACTCATGATACAGCTTCATCAGCGCCCTCTTCTCTATCCGCGACACATAGCTCCGCGAGATCCCCAGCTCCTTCGCAATCTCCCGCTGCGTCCTCTCTTCTCCACCTGTATCAAGCCCAAACCGCCCGACCACAACTTCCTTCTCCCGGTCATCCAGGATATCCAGATTACGATAGATCTTGCTCTTCTCAATCTTCAGATCTACTTCCTTAATTACATCATCCGCTTCCGAGCCTAGGATATCGATCAGGGTGATCTCGTTGCCTTCCTTATCCGTTCCGATCGGATCGTGGAGGGATACGTCTTTGCGGTTTTTTTTCAGCGAGCGTAAGTGCATCAGGATCTCATTCTCGATACAACGGGCAGCAAAAGTAGCCAGCTTCGTGCCCTTGTTCGGGCGCTAGCTCTCGATGGCCTTGATTAGGCCGATGGTGCCGATGGAGATCAGGTCCTCCATGTCTTCGCCGGTGTTGTCGAATTTCTTGAGGTTATGGACACGATGCGATGTCATTTCATTAATCAATTTTAACTTAATGAAAACATGCATTTCTGAACAAAATCTAACTATAGCACTTTTTAATAATTCCCATAAAAATTCAAGTTTTCTACTTTAGACCTCGTTGTTGTAGCGTGATTTATACTTAGCAAAGCGTTCATGGTTCATAAATCCTTCTCGATACTTTTGGTTTATTTTAACTGCTTGGACAAATCTCATATGGATTTGTTGGTTTCTTTTTGCGAAAGAACATTTTTCAAGTGCTAAATACCACAAGTCAAAAATAACGATAGTAAGATACCCGATCTCCCAAAGGAAAGCTTTTTGCATCACTACATCACGACTATCGATAAAACCAAAATGATCCTCTTTACTAAGCGAATTAAACATATTCCAATGTGCATAAAAATTATTTATCATATCTTTAATTTGCTTTAGCTTTTGAGAATGACTTGGAAATTCTTTTTCCACATATTTAAAAGAATTAACTAGGGCCGCCTTTATTGGCTTTGCCCCATCTTCATCCTGACCAAGGAATTTCTCAATGTTTGGTTCGACAAGAGAATAAGCCGCCAAACATGCTTTTTCAATAGCTTGACGTTTCATTAATTTTGATTGTGTCTCATGTCCTCTTAGAGCAGATAGTAAACAAAGATACAAATCATTTTTAACCTGGTTACTTAGAAGAAAAAAACTTCCTGCCTTCTTATCTTCAAATATAACAATATCCGATAAAAGAACAAGTAGCTCATTAATATTAGAAATAAGATCTTGACTCTTTTTTAATGAATCTTGCAATACCATTTCCTCTTTATGAATATAATCACCGATATCATTTTTTCTCATCAGGGCCTCCCTTCCATTCCCTCCGGAGCCTCTACCCGGGCATCTATATTATAATTTTCCTAGTAAGACACGTTGACGATAATCTCTAAGCATTTGATTCAGGACTTTTCCCGTTTTCAACCGAACCACGACCTGCTCTTCTTGACGTTTGGTATTAGCCTCAATCCATGGCCATTCACCATCAAGAGCAGTTAAGCCTTCTAGGAAGTCATCTTTGTAACGGTGTATATTCAAGAAATGCATTCTCCATTGTATCTTCAAACAACAAGATGACCTCGAAGAACCTTCCTCGAGCAAAGCTTGCTTCAGGTTCTTCTTCATCATACAAAAACTCATTAAGCTTATAAGCGGGACTATTCTTAATAAAATATTTCAAGGCATAATCTGCATGAACTCTATATTCTCCAAAATAAAGGAATTCCCGTTCTGGTGTAGGGGTTACATACCGTCCACTGTCTAAATAAACTATCTGTTTACCATATAGTTATATTCTTTCTTAATAAGAAGGATAAGAAGGACTCAATCATGATACCTGTGCTTGAGGAATCTTATTTTCTTCCTCAATGCCCATCATCATATTGTAATGTGCATGATGATTTGTAACCTTGAATATTTTCTCGAAAATATTCAGGTACCTAGCATTTGTATCTAATGGATGCTCAATATACAAATCATCACTTGCAAAATGAGACCCATCATTCGCCCAGGACAAAAGCGATTTACATACTACCTTTTCTTCTTCATCGAATTTATTCAGTATATCATCTTCACTAAAATTTCCAAATACTTTGAAATAGTTTTCTATAATTCTACGAATCAAGTTTTGAACCGTAGTTGAAGAACTAATCTGTGTTGCTGATCTAAGTTCTTGCCACATTAACTCGTACGAAGTTTTAATTGGATTTGTATCGTAAGATTGAGCCGCTGTAACATCATTATTAACTTTTCGAATAATCCAAAAAGTTTCATCATGTAATTTAACGCCCTTTGAACGCTTTTTATTAAACGTTACTTCCTTGTGAAAGTAGACATTATGGGTTAAAACAAATAATTGAACAACATTGTTTTTATTGTTCCTGCTATCCTCTATAAGTTTCAAAATGAGATTGCTAACGATAAATAATACGTTGCTATCCAAGCTAGAAATTGGGTCATCTATCACAACGACTTTATTCTCTGAAATAAGATCTCTGTTATTACTTCCATTCAATAAATGCATAAAATATAAAAAGGTTACGAATGTTTTTTCTCCTTCACTTAACGTCTGATTTACATCTTCTCCAGTGGATCGTACCAATCGATAATTACCCTGGTTTTGTGTATGCGCAAATTTAAAATTTGTAAAATTATATGCTTTTAACAGACGGTTCATCTCATTAACGGATGGAATTACACTAGTGATTTGAGCCTCCAACCCCTCAACTTCTGAAATTAATCTGTTTTTCTCAGATGTTTTTGACGTAATCCTATCCTTTATCCCCGTTATCGCATTCTTAATGTTAAATTCTTTTCGTACATATTTTTCGTGATTATGCAGATTCTCATTTGCTATGAATCTCCATATCTGATTCTTTAGTAGTTGTTCTTCCAGAGTCCGATTATCAATCAACCTATTATGTCCATGAATCTCCTGATTTACTCTCTCAATTTCCAGATTGATATTTTTTACAAATTCATCAACAGGAACTAGTGTCATTCCTTTACTCGGTTCTTTTTGTTTTTGTTCAATCAATTCGAGATTGATTTCATTCTTCGATCTGATTAGTTCAAACTGTTGATAAATTTTCTCTTTATCGATATATGGCAATTCCTTTTCCAATAGGTCCTGGATTGAAGTTTTAAGAATACTATAAGATTCCATGTACTGATCAACACACTTTTTTAATTCCTTCATCTCATTTTCATAAGTTTCATTAAAATACTCTTCTAATTGATGTAGAAAACCAACCGGCAATGACTGTTGACAAAAAGGGCATTTACCTTCTGAATTATGTACATGATCATATCCTCTTTTTACCCAATCGCTTATTGCCAGTTTAGAAATGAGAGCGGCGATATCAACCTCTTGTTTACCAACAATTTGATTTTGGTATATCTGACTTGAACTAGCAGCGTCTAGTTCGTCATTTTTTATTGATTGTATAGCTTGAATTATCACTAAACTTCCATTGAATAATTTATTTGAACGAGCGCGTAAATTTTCAACATCACATAACATACCTTCAAGTGAATGCGACTGTTTACATTTATTCATAAAGTTAATTTTATTATTTCGAACACCTGAAAAAGCTTGCAAAAACTCGTTATCATATTTTCTTTTCATTTCCCAACAATCATCTATAAACTCATTTTCATTCGAGGTATATTCTTCTTCTTTATTGGATAAGTTAGTGCGCATTTTCCGAATCTCTTCATCTAATTTATCAACCAGCCTCTTTTTTTCAGTAATTTCGTTTTTTATTTCAGTTGACTCCTTACCTAATGTGAATATACCTTTTATGTTCGATTCCTGATGGAAATTTTCCTCAACGAATTTCTGGTTATATACCAATGTTTTTAATGGTTGAGATACCCAATTAATATTACAATCTGAAAAGTTATCAATATTCTTCATAACATTTGATAATGATGTTTTCCCACTTCCATTAGAACCGTAAAAAAAATTAATTTTATTTAATCCGCTAAAGACAACACCTATATCGTTATAAGTGGCTATCTTCTTAATGGAAATCTCTTGAATCATTACTTTTCACCCCTTAACCGTTAATTGAGCGTGATACGCCATCAGATCATTATCTGTTCACGAATAGCAATATTCCTGGATTTTACAGCTGCACGTTGCGCTTTCGCAGTTTCTTTAATCAATTTAATAACTGTAATTCCAAAACTCCTAGCCACCTCACCCCCTCTAAATTACCTTGTATTGAATCACATATATCCAAATTATAACATTAGATTTCAAATGTTTTACATGGAAATCCGACTTTTCACATAATTCTTTTGAACTACTTATCCATATTTCGACAACAAAAAAAGCCTGTCAAAAGACAGACCCTATACTCTTACCGCTTCACCTTATAAAACTCATGATACAGCTTCATGAGTGCCCTCTTCTCTATCCGCGACACATAACTCCGCGAGATCCCCAGGTCCTTCGCGATCTCCCACTGCGTCCGCTCCTCGCCTCCAGTGTCCAGGCCGAAGCGGCCGACGACAACCTCTTTCTCCCTCTCGTCCAAGATATCGAGGTTACGGTAGATCTTGCTCTTCTCTATCTTCAAATCCACTTCCTTAATCACATCGTCCGCTTCCGAGCCGAGGATATCAATCAGCGTGATTTCATTACCTTCTTTATCTGTCCCGATCGGATCGTGCAGGGATACGTCCTTGCGAGTCTTTTTCAGCGACCGAAGATGCATCAGGATCTCATTCTCTATACAGCGAGCTGCAAAAGTAGCCAGCTTCGTGCCCTTGTTCGGTAGCTCTCGATAGCCTTGATCAGACCAATGGTGCCGATGCAGATCAGGTCCTCCATGTCTTTGCCGGTGTTGTCGAATTTCTTGAGGTTGTGGACACGATATGATATCAAAGTCCACTAGCGGCATATTTTGTTAGTATCTCACCAAAAAAACTGTTTTTAGGGATTAACTCTTTAAGAAACTCTATATCCCAAAAATATTTCAATATTGTTGCCCCATACGGAATAAGTTGCTCATATTCCAGTTCCATAAACTCAATTTGATACAACTCTTCCATTTTATAATTCTCGATATCTTGAGAAAAGTACTTTTGCTCAAATTCAAATAATTCAACTATATTAAAATCTGTGCATAAAGGGCTATTTTTAAATAGTCCCTTTTCATGGACTCTCTTAAAAAAGATTAATATGATGTATCTGGTAATTTTGGAATACCAGTAATGATGAATAGTACAATCAGTGTTGCAGATCTTATACTGTTTACCATAAACAAATGACAGAGCAAATTGCTCTAAAATGCGGTAATGAAACTTCTCATAAATCGTATCTATCATTTCCAGGACCTCATCCAGTGAAGAAAGATGGGATTTATTAAGTCCAACTACACCTGAATTCCACATTTCCATAGTAAGAGGTACTTTAATTTCTTTAGCACTTGTGGTCATAAAACTGTTATCTTTAATAAAATTCAACAGACTGAGTTCAGAGTTCTGCTCTTTGGGGTCGATGACCACTTCCTGATGAATCCGCATTCTTTGCTCAAGCGTATTTTCCTGAGCATACATATGAAATTGATTTTGGCTAATTCCGCAGAATAACTCCTCCAGATTATCTTTTATAAAGATGGTATCTGTATCTACTAATAATAGATTGCCCGGATATTTGCCCATACAATCTTGGAGTAATTTAATTTTCGCTCTATAAACATAACCTCCTTTCATCCAAGATTCTCTCAGTGTTTCTGTCAACTCCTGATAGATAATTCTGTCGTTCTTTCCAAACACACGTGTGAAAAAATCGCTTTGATCCGTATAAATTATAATGCTAATGTCTTTATGGTCTTCAAAGCCAGCGGAATAATAAAGTGACAGAATTGAATAGACTGCTTCCAGAGCAAATTCACGTTTTCCGTAAGCCAAATAGGCAATATAGTTCATTTCTCGCCTCCGTCCAGAACAGTACTATAAGTAAGTTTTTTGGACATTGGGAAATATTTAATAACACTCCTGGTCTCGCCCAGCAGCTGAATATATATATCCAGGTCTGTAGATTCAATGTAATCGTACACAACCAGTTCCAGGCCTTCTTCATTAAGACATTTTATAATAACCTGCTTGATTTCTAGTAATTCTTCAGTTTGCTTGAGATTAAGTTCAATTCTTCTGAGAATAGCATGAGCAGGAGTAAGCAACTCCAGCATTTGATCATTCATAAAATAGTCAGTTAAATTTTCAGGCAACTGATTCAGCGCATCCGGGTATTTCTTAAAAAAGAGGCTGATATTGTTTGTGAATTCAATTACTTTCACGTTCTCAGGTGTATCTCTCATCTCGTTGTGAGGCTGATGCAAGACTTCGATTTTATGATTTATAATAAACTTAACGCCCGCTTTAAAAAGTCTGTACATTAGTTCTGACTCATCAAAGCCCCAGCCTTTTATTTCTTCACTAAAGAGCCCTACCTTATTAATATAGGCCTTGGGAATGGAAACAATATTTGTATGCGCCATAAGCCAGGGGTGCCTCATAGCATTGGAGTTGTAAGAAAGCACATTATATTTTCTGTAGCGGTCATCCAGAGATTCATTATTACTGCCGTCAAATCTGTGCTTCATGAATATACTTTGATCATGCACCGCTTCATACTCCACATTCCGCTCCAGCATAATCCGTGCTCCAGCAACTACAATATTACTGTCCATCGAATAACATCTATCAAATTCACTCAATAGATTTTTATTGGCTAAAACGTCTCCGTCCATACAAATAATAATCTCACCGCCGGCTTCCTTGATTCCCAAATTTCTCGCCCTATTTCGGCAGGATAACTGGCTTCTTTCCGTAAAGATATACTTCATTTCATAATTTCTGTTAATCCCCTGTACATATTCTTGCGTTCCGTCCATAGATCCGTCATCTGAAACAATAACCTCAAACTCATCCCTTCCGAATCCTTCCATATAGTTTAACGCTTCTAATGTATTTCTCAAGGTTTCTCTCATTTGATATGTAACGATGACAATGCTATATTTTCTCATACACAGCCTCTCTTTTCTCAAAGATAAATTTCATTGTCATTGGATAGTATCTTATAGAGCTTTTTCTTTTCCCCAGCAACTGGATCCAAATATCTAAATCTGTATCCTCAATGAAGTCATAGATCTCTAATTCGTGTCCCTCCCAATCAGAGATCTTTTCAATTGTTTCTTTGAGCATTTCCAGATCCTGTTTTTCACTGAACTCGAACTTCAATTTTAATGGATTATTTTTGCGGGCCTCCAACATATTATACCTCGTGGCTATACTGCTAAAGAATGCATACACTTCCTCATCCGACAGCGGCAACACACCGCGATGCTTGCGCAGGAATACATCAATATTTTTATACAGTCCCTCTATTTTATCTTCTTCAACGAAATTCCCATGATTTCCATGCAGTTGATGCAAAACCTCCAGCTTACTATTTATTATTACTTTCACACCTGCTTTATACAGTCTGTAGGATAATTCAATATCTTCAATCCCCCAGAATATTAACTCTTCGTCAAATCCGCCAGCCAGTTCTATTTTGCTTTTAGGTACGGCCAGATTGCACGTTAAACCATAGATATAAGGGAATTTCATCGCAGAGCTGTTATAAGAAAGTTCATCAAAGATGGGAAGGCGAAAGTCAAACATTTCCGGCTTATCTGCTGTTAAAGAAAATTTATCAAAAACACTTTTATTACATATGTCCTGGTATGTAACATTATCTCTAAGCATTAGCCGTGTACCCACTACCATCGCTTCCGCTTCCATCCGATAGACACGATCCAGTTCGGCCAGGTAATCAGGTTTTACAATAATATCTGCATCAATAAATATAATATATTCTCCTCTGGCTACCTTCAAGCCGTGGTTCCTGGCTCTAGATCTGCTGGATAATTCATCTCTATCAAGATATAAATAATCCAAATCATAATTTTGATTTATATTTTCAATAAAGGGATATAACGGATAGTTCGAGCCATCATCTATCACTATAACCTCATATTCGTCTCTCACGTAACCTTCTTGATAATTAAGCGCTTTCAGACAATTAAGAAGAAGATCCTTATTCTGGTAAGCAGGTATAATAAAGCTAAATCTCATTGAACAACCTCCTTCCCGTTCCTGAATGCATTTGTCTGTCTGATCTTCTCCAGAAGCTCCGACAAAATCATTTGTTCTTTATGAGCAATATCGTCTAGTGAATTCACAATAGTATCGATGCATGATTTATTCCCTGTTAACATATATTTAATCATAAGCCCATGGAAAATAACGAACCTCTTTTCTATTTCGACATAATGTTCATATAAAGGTTCTATACCCATGAGATATCCTTTGTCGTGCATGTGCTTTATCCTTTTCAACATACATCTTTTATGCTCAACTAAAATACTAGTAATTCTTGTATCATATTTTATTTTACGATTTATCAAATGCATATAATATTTTTTCAAATAAGGATACACCTCCATTCCAAAAGCTTTGTTCTCATTTGACCATGGATTACTTGATGCCCGATGTTTTTCGGAGGTATTTATGCCAAATAAATAATCATGGAGCAGTTCTTCTACCAGCTTCAAATCAAAATTGTACTGCCCATGATTATTGAATTTGAAAAGATAGACCCAATCGTGCCAATAAGGAATATTTTTATTAATAGAATAGCCTTGCAAAAAACCCTGTTTAAATGTATCGAAACTAATCTCGAAGTGATCAAAGAGCGCATTTTTGTCATAAGCTATGACCATAAAGATACTTTTTTCCTCATCATAACCATAAATCATCAGATCATGTAAAAAATGATGTTTTCGATGATCCATTCTAAATGGAACATAAAAATCATCTAAATGACCATAAAAATAGTAGCCAAGATCGATATGGCCGATAATAAACTTGATGATGTCCTGCTGTGTTTTAGCCAATGTACATCCTGACAAATGCTGATTTTTAAGCCAAGGGGAGGTGAAAGCCTGATTTTTCCCGTAAAACTCTAGAAATAAATACCCATCCTCCAATATATTTTTACTACAGAATAACTGAATATAGTTACTATAGAACCAATCCAGATAATCTTCTGTATTAGCCAAGATAGATAGCGGACAGGCATCGTATAGATAGCATTTTACTAATGGCTTACTAATGGGCAAAACATTTCGACTCATCGCTATCCTCTCCAAATATTCAAATTCATAGAACTTTCCAATAATTATCCCCACACTATGTTTCTCTAGTTTGTTTTCAATTTTATACCAATACATGCCAAGTAAAGTATGATAAATGATATAATTCTTATAAAATGAAATAATATTAGATGATCTATACTCGTTGGATCAGGATTTTCTCACCGAGATTCAAGCTAAAGAAAAAGAAGGACAGTATAATGAGAGACAAAATTCGAATTATTAATTATGTTTAGATAAACAGAACTTTCAGGTGGCGAATTCAAGAAGCAAAATTGAAGTTTGCGACCAACTATCTAAAGATAAACATTTTGTTTGAGTAAAGAAAAGAACACGTTCAGCGACCCTAAGTCACCTCTTTGCTCATGATTCTGTTTCAATGGTCTTATTAAAAGATTCATCTGATTATTTAAATTTTGTAGTAGAGCAAGCGAATGTGAAGTTCCCAAACGAGAACTTTAATCAGGAAAACCTCCCATATAATGATTGCACATTAGTTTATGTTATTTCCTCCACGAACCCGAATGACATCAAGGCAATACTCCCATACTTCAGTAAAGTAAACCTTTTGCATCATGTTAACCTAATTAAACGTTTAGGTATCAAGGTTGCCTTGTTCAAAATTCCTGTAAATGGAGAGGCTAATGAGACTGATGAGGGCGAAGAAGAGTAAAAGTAATTTATTTTGTCATACAGTAGGACGTTTAAAGGGACGAGTCATTATGATTTGTCCCTTTTTTTACTTGTGACTTATTTTAGTTCATCTCTAGACCACTCTCATTTTAACAGGTAAAAGTTTATTCAAAGAAGAATCTCAGCCTTAGCCTTATCGAAGTATTGGTTTAGCCAATTTGGAATAATGGGAAAGTCGTAATTCAAATCGGTCGTCTGGACTTTAAATTTCCCCATCGCCTGTGGCCGCAGATGGTGTGCCCGTATGGCCGACCTGGTTTTTTCACGCACCGCAAATCCAGTTCTCGAGTGGCCATTTTGGAATGTTTAGTTCCAGAGCAATCTCATCCATAGACTTCCGTTGTTCTTGAATGTTCTTTACCGCTTCTTCTTTAACCTGTTTGTTGTATCGCTTCCGTTCGGCCCTGGTTACCACCTCTTTTAGTGATTAATCTATTATCCTGAGTTAGATTTACCATATCTATCTACTAATCTAATTCAAACCTTCTGATGAAAAGCTTTGCAAGGTCCCGGTCGCGTTGTTTTGAAGAGCCATATAGGCATCACGCTACTCCGATATTGTTCTTATAAGAATACATAGAGATCATGTAAAAGCCTGTTGAGAATTACAATCTCTTTTCTCACGTAAGAATCAAGCATACTGCAAAACAATTTGTTTTTCATGTGTTTTTTTAATAAGTTTCCTTTCAATACAACATTACGCAGTTTCAAAAAATCGCGTTGTAAATCCTTTGCATCCACTATGTATTCAACTTCTCTTTTGAATATATTTTTTGAAATATATTCAATTCTGTCCAGCATTACTTTTTTATGTTCCCACAATAAGTAAAAAGGGCGTATATCAAAATCGTGAAATTGTAGTTGATAGTTATAGAATTCTTTAAGTGCTTCATACACATTCCGCATTTCTTGAAATGAAGTGGAATTCAGATAGGCGTCTAGTAAAGAAACAACTTGCTTCAGATCGAACGCAAGATCGGCATTTTGGGGAGCGTAAAGATAAATATACTGCATCCAATGATATTCTTCCCGATCAACTCTAATAAGCCGATTTGCACTCATAAATGCTTCTTTGAATTCATTAAAAGTAATTTGGGCTTCAATAAAACCACTCTTTTCGTCATATCCAAGCACATGAAAAATCATTAAATCCGAATCATAACCATATAAAAACAATTCATGCGGAGTATGATTTTGATGAAATACACGTTTGCGAAAAGGTATAAAATAATCATCGAGATATATTTTGATGTAATAGCCGTTTTCAATAAACTGAATAATGGCAACAACAATATCTTTCTCAATTAAGAAACCATTTTCTTTCATTTCGATAGCATAAGGAGAGTAATTGTGAAATGGCGCATTGGTGTCATAGTTAAAAAAATCTATAACTTTGTTTGTTTCTTGAGGAAATTCGGGAGGGCAAGCAATTTGAATATAGTTCGAATATAGCCACGCTTCGTGATTTTCGCATGCGGTCACAATGGATAAATGAGAGGGATGAACCGGATACGAGATGATGGGAGGCTTTCCAATACAAAGTTTTTTTTCACAATTAATCTCCTCGAAATCATTTAGATTAGGAATGAAATTCCACCTAGGATTAGCATACGTAGCCCTGAAATAATTTGCCGTCAAAAATTCCGCTCATTGTGGAACTATCTCGGTCAATAGCTGAATAACCTCGGATAAAGTACGGATTTCCCTTTCTCGAACCTCCTCTATAACGTTTACAATATGCTCCAGCACTACTGGATTTTTATTCATCTGATACTTCAAACCAATATTACGGGCTTTCAATGCGTCTTGTTCGATTTTGCAGTATTCATTTATTAAGTATTCCGGTATGTCTAACGTTGATGTATCCAGCAAATATTTCAACCTGGATACCATGCATTTTTTGTGTTCGTAAATAATATGAAGAGGACGAATATCCAGTTCGTCTGTTGATTTTCTGAGATACTGTACAACGGAATCATATACATCGACCCCATATATGTTTTCCGATGGATCATCGTACATCCGAAATCTGATCGAAGTATTCCGCGATAATAAATAATCCTGCATGAGTTCAATAGTAATCTTCAAATTAAAATGAAAGGACTTTTCGAATTTCACTTGAAACAAGTGCATTCCATTGGCCCATCGGACTAAATAACCATCCGAAGTTTTTATATCAATAAAAGCTTGCTCGAAGTCACGTAAATTGACTTGCGAATATCCGTACTGCATTTTTGCATTAAAACCAGCGACATCTAGAACTCCTTTCGTCTCGTCGAAACCATATAGGAGAATATCATGCACATTATGAAATTTCCGATATGCCGACCGATTCGGGATATAAAACTCATCAACAAACGTAACAATATAATGATCGTTACTTATGGAATCGATGAGAAACCTCATTGGGTCAGCGTATTTGAATATAAAAGTTTTCGGTAAATACATTTCTTCCAATAGAGGCGACTTAGGATTCAGTCTCGAAAATTCATAAAAGTTTAAATTAAATTGAGGAGTATCGTTATTACAGTAGAGTTGAATATAGTTGCAATAAAACCAATCGTAAAATGACGGATGCAGTGAACTTATTGATAACGGGTATGCGTGATGTTGATAACCTATAATTGGTGACTCACCCAACGGCAACTTTTTAATCATACTGCTAAGCACCACCCTTATATTTTTTTATCTCTATCAAATAGACAACCTTCGTATGATCAAATAAACACAAGCATATCGCACAATTCGTGAGGATAGCTAACAGTCCGCTATAGTAATTTCACCAGTTTTCTTAATGCAATTTCTTCGGTATTTACAACTTCACTAATAATAGTGTCTATTTTGTCTAGGATACTATCATTTTTAGTCATATTATATTTTATAGTCAGGTTCCGGATATTTAATGAACTATTTACAATTTTCTCATAATCACTATAAAAATCGTACACTCTTAAGTTTAGATAATTGATTCGTTCAACCATACACTTCTTATGTTCCCATAGAAGGTGGGGAATTCGTATATCCAAATTTTTAGTATCTTTTGTCTCTTTTACTTGCTTGATGAGTTGCCGCATATAGCTATAAACTTCATGGCCAAATATCCAATATTTTATATTCTGCGCATAAGCATGAGGCCCATCAATGGGATTTTGGTCCCAGTAGACTCCATTATTGATAATGTTCGATGATAAATAACCTTCTATTTGATTTTTGAGATGTGTGGTGTTAAGTTTATATTCGCCTTCTTTAAAATTAATTACTCGAAACAATCTTCGAAAGTGTTCGCAAATATCGCTTTCCCAGGCTTCTATCAGTTGTTGATATGAAATCATTGTTTTTATAAACTTACCGTTGTCTAAATTATCAGCTATATAAAATATATTTGCTTCATCATCATACCCATAGACAAGTATAGAATGTTCTTTATGAATTTTCTGATAAGAGTTGCTTTGGGGAATATAAAACTGATCCAAATAGAGCCACACATACTTATTTTGGTTTAAATAACCAATTAAAGTGTCCTTAATCCGAAATATGTACTCATAGTAAATTGTTTTATGTGGCGGCTTATAAACCTCTAGCCACGGACATGAGCTTAATCCATCCCCATACTCAAAAAAAGTGAAATGATCAGTAAAATACAAAGTATCATCACAAGTATTAATTCCTAATGATATAAAATTACTATAATACCAGGGAAGATAGCTTTCATCTTTCGCAATAATTGAAAATAATGCAGCATATACGTTGAAGGTATTTAGTTTGGGTTCATACATCGGCAGAATAACGCTCTTCACTGTTAAATCATCTCCCAAATATGGTGTTGTAGGCATGATGCAGATTTAGAAAGGAATCCCTTTTTCATATTTCGATTGAAAGATGTGCACAATGCATCGCTTATCCCATCTTCCTTTTGCTAGTTCTCTTCCCGTAAAGCAATCAGCTCCTTCTCTTCCGAAGAAGGATTTCCCTCTTCAGAGAAAGAGCCTGCCGTTTACGCTCACAACAATATGGACCTGTCTATTCTAGTAAAGTATATATTTTTAGCTTGGATGGCAGAGGATACAATGCACCCGATCACTTGGTCATTCTCCCTAACAAATTGGACAGACCTGAACCAGTAGTGTTCCCCGGAAAAGTGATCCCTCTGATAATGAAACAATTCCATACTTCCATGCTTCATATGCTCCGCGTAAAGCTCTTTCTCCCGTACGATCATTCGGTAAGCAACGTTCAGCCCGCTGTTATAATACACACCTGCATAGGCCTCAACCCCATCGGATACAGGCACAATCTTCTGCACCCGCTTCTCTTCGCCGCACCAAATAAGTGTCATACTGTCTATCCGGTTATCCCCGTTCCGATAAAATACAACAGGATCACCGTCTTGATCTATGAAATTGTCCTGCAAATGCGGAACCAGTTCGAACTTGGGCCCGCCTGTTATTTTCCAGAAAACTTGTCCGTCCTCAATGCCAATAACCGCAACATGTCCTTCGCAGATGAGGTAATGGCCCGAAATCTCTTGATCCGGTACATGCTGGACAGACCGCAAGGGCTGGCCGGATTGAGCCGCCACCTGCTCTTCCTCACTGTCATTTAAGAGAAACTCTATAATCCCTCTTACAATATCCCATTCCTTCAACGATTCGAGATTGCTAAGCAGCGCGACGCCAATGCGTTTCTCTGGAATAAAGCTAAGTGCACTTCTGTAGCCTGCGTACTTCCCGCCGTGTTCCAGCACCTGTACCTTGTTATGCTGGCCGAGAAACAGACCGAAGGCATAATTGGTTACAGACCCATCTGCCAGTTGGCCCGGTACGGCCATTCGCTCCACAACGCTTCCTCCGTCAAGGAGATGGCCGAGCCATTGCCCCAAATCCTCAATGGTGGTGTATAGGCTGCTTGAACCAGCCACGCGCAAATAGTCCCTGCACTTCGCATACGTTCCGCGGTCTGCCAGCCGATAAGAATACGCCATACCCGGAACAACCTTATACAAATCATCATTGAAGAAAGAATGCTTCATTCCGATACTGCCAAACACATTCCTGTCCATCCATTGATGAAAAGGCTCACCCGCAATTCTGGATATGATCTCCGCCAACAGCGTGTATCCAGTGTTGACATATTCGAATTGCTCTCCTGGCGCAAAATTGCGAGAGTTCATGCGGGGAATCAGCGCTCTCACATCATCCATTGTAATTTCGTCCCCAAAGCGCCAACCGGCAATCTGCAGGATATCGCCCCATTCCTGCAACCCGCTGGTGTGGTACAACAAATGACCGACGGTAATTTTACCGCTTGATTCCGGAAATTCCGGCAGATAGGTGCGAATGTCCTCGCCGAGGGACAGCATATTTCGTTCAATTAATAATGAAACCGCATATGCGGTAAATTGCTTTGCCAAAGAACCGGAGTCAAAAACCGTACGGCCTTGAATAGGCATCTCATACTCCAGATTGGCTGCCCCGTACCCTTGGATAAGAACGGGTTCGCGGTCCACATACACTACAACCGCAGCTCCAGGCGAGTGTTGGTCGATCGTATCTTGCATCAGAGAGTCCACGTAACGCATCAAAGATTTCTGATCCATGCTTCACCTCGTATAAATGACTTTTTTAATGCGTTTTTATCATAGCCGAGTGGCAAGCTGCTCTAACCCGGCAAAGGCTTTTCTCTCCGACTGAACGGCATGCATAACCCGCTCTATGATTCTGGCTCTTAAATCCTCTTCCATGGTATGGCTTAGTTTAAACAGCAAATTAGCGATCATTCTCCACTGTTCCGATAAATCATGAAACTCTTCGTCTTCACTATCGCCGTAAATATCCCGTTCTCTTTTTATCTCGGCTATAAATCTGCTCATGAGCAGCCTGCTTTGCGCCAGTCCTCCGGGTCTTTGAAGTTGAAAATAGATTGGGTAGATCTGCTCTTCCCCCGTATGTGTCCGTATCGTCTCACAAAGCTTATTCAACCCGTCATAACCCAACAGCATGTCCCCGTGTGATGTCATATTCATATGCTTTACCGCACCGAGCAGTCCCCTCCTCTCCATAAGGTACCGGTCTTCCTTCCACACCGGTAAGCCGTCAAAAGTGTATAAGGTAACCAGTCCATCTCCGAATCCCGCCGCTTTTGCAAAAATATCCGTATCCAGCTCTCTGATGCCGTTGTCGTAATAAGTAAACCGTTCCTCCGAAAGATGAAGGAAAACTACGATCCTGCCGCAATCCTTCACACCGTAGTTTGGAGAATACTCCAGATAGAAGTCATTGACCCATATGAGGTATGGAGTCCTTCTCATCTTTTCCAGGTTCTGGATCACCGGGACATCTATGCGGGTAAGCTTATGCGTGAATAAAGCTTCGAATCTTATAAACAGCTCCTGAAAATCACCATTAAATCCAAATAAATAGTCTGCTCCCCGGACATCTTGATTAATGCGGAAGCCAACCAGCCCCAGAATGCCCCCCAGCCAATCCTCTGACACATTTAAGCCGTGGAACTGGAGATAATTCCTTACGTTGGCAAGAAAACAAAAATTGCGGGTATCTTGCTGGAAATTATCGGTCATTTCAGTTCGGACTCCTTAATGCTACTTGAGATAAGTCGCTCATTGTTGAGCTGTACGCTCTTGCCAAGACTGGTCTTTGTAATCTCATTAACGAAATAGACTACCCTTGGTGCTTTGTATAAGGCCAGTTTCTCGTAACAATACTGCATAATCTCTTCTTGTGTAACATTGGCAGCCGGATGGGGGATTAGATATGCCGCTACAATTTCTCCAAATTCGGGATGCAGGAGGCCGCCTACCATCACATCAGCCACCCCGGGATGTGCCGCTAGCACCGCTTCCACCTCTTGCGGATTGACTTTAAGCCCGGCGACATTAATCATCTTCTTGAGCCTTCCCAGAATGAAGATATTGCCCTCACGATCCATTTTTCCAAAATCACCTGTAGGCCACCAATCGTCTTCGAAAGGAGCATCGTTTAAGTACCCGTAAGCATGCCCTTTTTTACGGACGAATAGCTGTCCCTCTCCGCTTCCTTCATCCGTAATCCGTATCTCAACATTAAACAGCGGCTTTCCGACAGATTCAATATTAAGCTTCATATCGGGACTTAAATTCACGGCCATAGTACCTGTTTCAGTGCTTCCATATTCCTGATGGATAACATGACCTGTCTGCTTGTAGAATTCGGCCGCCTCCATCTCCTTGATTGGAGCACCTGCTGAAATGCATAACCTTAATGATGACAAATCATATGTACGGGATTCCAGCTGTTGGATTAACAGATGATACATGAATGGAACCCCTTGAAAAACCGTCGCTTTCTCCTCCTCTATAGCCTTAAGGATTGGTCTAGGAATAAAGGTGTCATACAACAATAAAGTCCCCCCAATAGCCAAACACGACAGGAAACAAGAGCCAAACGCATAGGAATGGAAAAAAGGGGTAACTCCTACAAATATATCATCAGACGTAAACGGAAGCGTTCCCAAATAGTTGGACAACGCTTCGTTCAGCGTACGGTAGGTATTGACGATTCCTTTGGGATATCCTGTTGACCCTGAAGTATACAGAATCAGCGCGATATCGTCCTGACTGGGCACCTCCAAGGCGTTGGCTTCCGGTGAATCAGGGCTAAATCCGGTAGCGTCAGGCTGGAGCCGTGAATTGACATCAATGATAATCTCATCGCTTAGATCTACATATTGCCGTAAATGCTCCAGACTCTGTCCATTTCCGATAATGCACTTCAATTGGTTCTCAGCAAAAATATGTTTCATTTCTTGCTGATATTTAATATCTGCAAGCACCGGTATCGCTCCGATACCGGTGCTTGCAAAGTAGTGGACAACAAAATCAATGCTATTGGGGAGATATAACAGAATTTTATCCGTTCTGCCGATGCCCTTATCCGCCATATCATTCATTACTCGGGTAATCTCCTGGATTAAGGACCGGTATGTCCATTCCTTTCCTTGATATTTGATGGCGGTATGGTCCGGCCTGTTGCAAGCATGACTGTGAAGAAAACTGAACGTCATTCAGGCTCCTCCCCCGACTGTTTTTTTTGGATGCTGTCAAGCAAGCTGCTGACGGATGCAAAACCGCCCCTTGCCCAGTCTTCATCATCGATACTGATGTGAAAGGTTTGTTCAATAAGTGTCATGAGTTTAAGAAATGCAAGAGAGTCCATGACAATTTTCTTATCGCAATACAATGTATCTTCGGCGTCCAACTCCAGACCCGGCAAATCTCTCAGCTTATCTAAAATATCTTGGCGATTCATCGAGTTCCTCCGTCTCAATGCGAAATAAACAGTCCTTATATTCGTATTCCCGGTGAATAAGCCTGCTTAACGTTTGCGTTACCGATTTGGGATTCGGATGCTGGAAGATGTTCCGTCCCATTGCAATTCCCGAAGCTCCCCCAACCAAGGAATTTTCCACCATTTGTAATAATTCAATTACGGGTTGCTTTATTCCTCCAGCTACTATGACTGGAATGTGAACACTATTCGTAATTTTCATAACCGCTTCCCTTGAACCCGGATATTCAATCTTGACAATATCTGCCCCCAGCTCTTGTGCAACTCTGGCCGCATGTGCAGGGGTATCTGCACCGCCATTTTTCGCATATATCATGACTAAAAGCGGCATCCCCCATTCCTCACAGGAATATGCCACCCTGCCTAAATCCTCCAACATCCGGGGCTCATATTCCACTCCAAGATTCACATGCATGGATATCCCATCTGCCCCCAGCTTTACCGCCTCTTCTACTGTCGCAACAAGCACCTTGGCTCCTTGTGCCGGATTCAGTACGGTTGAGGCAGATAAATGAATCAACAATCTGCAGCGCAACGGTTTTGGCAATGTCAATACTTGCCGGAGGAGGCCTTTGTGCATCACGACTGCATCAGCCCCTCCCTCATCCACTTGTGTAAGCATATGTGCGATATTCTCCAGGCCTTGCAATGGCCCATTGGTTACACCATGATCCAAAGGAACTATACATAGTTTACCATCTGATGGAATTAATCTTTGCAATCTAATTTGCTTTCCGTTCATTTTCCAACCACCTCTCTCTGAAGATACAGCAGTATTGGATTATTTCTCTTCAAAGTGCTCATCAATTTTAATCCCGACATGCCGGCCTCCCGAACAAATATAAGCCGCCAATTCATCCCCTGGCTTCAATGTCGAAGCGTTATAGGGTTCTCCATTAAATCCTAAAATGCGGATATGCCAATCATCCTGTACAATTGTATTGATAACCTCATTCCCGGCATCAACCTCAATTTTTATTAAAGGTCTCATTTCCGTTTTCACTCTGCCAACAGATACTTCCCTCGTATTCCCTTCTACATCCACACATAGCACTCTACTGCCAGCCTTCAGGTTAGCCAAATATTCGGTCATCCCCTGCGGGGTCCAAATATATGAATGAATGGCTCCCGCATTGACACGGAACGGCCTTAGCTCCATATAGGGAAGATAATGGGTCTCCGAACTGACCAATAGCCCTCCTCTTGAAGTAGAGCCGATGATCATGCCCTCAATTTGCGTCATCAGACTGGTGGTATCTACACAAGCTCTGTACCCCATACCAATGTGTTCTATACTTCTAACGACACCTTTGACTAGATTCAACTTGCCTTGTTCCTGTTTACCGAGTAATTCATTCATTTTCACCAATTCGGCAGCCTCTTTCGTTTCTAGAACTACACCATGACATCCCACTTCCATTACACCGAATGCAATTTCCGCATCCTGTGCGCTATCCACCGCCTTAAGAATTTTCGTGTCGGTCTGTTGAAGACGGGCGATTAACAGCTCCAAGGGGATGTTGGTAACATCCTTAAATTCTGCGATCAAAAAGTCATGCTTCATTCCGGCTTGCCAGGCGCTGTCCATTTCCTCTTGATTTCCAATTTGTTGAATAAATGCAGTGACATAGCCCTCTGCTTTTTTGGATTCCAACAGTACCCTGTTTCTGGACATGATAATGACCTCCATGCTAAGGTCCTCGCAGTCCTCTTCATTCCGGCACTCCACAATAAATTTTAATTTGCTGGGAGCTTTCAATATTCCCAAGGCGCTCCGCTGAACGATTGCATATTCAAACCGCTGGCTGAACAGCAACGGCCAAAGATTGCTTGCAGCTTCAATTTCTCTTCCGTCAAACCATACCGTTTTATTCATAGGTCATCATCTCTTTCACTAATGGATTGGAGTTGTTTCTTGGATTTCATAAACGTAACCAGATCTTCAACCGTACTTAAATGGTCACCCGCTAGCTCTCCGTCGTCAAAGGCAATATCCGTAATTTGTTCGATAATCACGATCAGCTTGATGTATTCCAGTGAATACATGCCCAGATCATTCAGGAGTACCTTCGGCTTCACCAGCTCTGGCTCAACGCTCAGAATATCCACTAATATCTGCCGAATGTTCATAAAGTCCTCATCCTCCAAATAGGACATGTCCTCCTGTTCCATGGCAATCACGCTGGTTGCAAGCTCCCGGGCCATTTGGGCAAGGACATTTTTATGAATCTTTTCATTAGCAGTTAGAGGAAGCTGGTCTACCTTAAAAAACTGCCCAGGAATCATATATTGCGGAAGCAGCTGCTCCAGCCGCTCCCTTAGTTCTGAAGGGGTCACGGAAGTACCCGAAATATAGAACGCTACGATTTGAGAATGTTCATTATCGTCATCGGTCACAACTGCAACAGCATTTGTAATTCCAGGCAGGCCCAACATGACATTTTCAATTTCTCCGAGTTCTATTCTGTAACCGCGTATCTTGATCTGGTCATCCATTCGCCCCGCTATTTCCAGCTCACCATTCATCCCCCATCTTGCGATATCCCCGGTTTTATAGATTCTGATATCTTGGGAATGTCTGCTGTATACGAACCGATCAGTGGTTAAGCCGGGTTGCGTATATCCTCTGGCCAGTCCGGTACCCGAGATATATAACTCTCCGTACACCATCGGCGGCTGCAGACACATATTGTGGTCCATAATATAAATCTGCATATTTGTGATCGGGCCGCCAATTGTGACATCGTCCTTATCTGTCATATCTTCCACTGTTGCATATACAGTGCATTCGGTAGGGCCGTAAACGTTGTATACTCTTGCTCTGGTATTCTCCCTAAGCTGCTGCAGCAGCGGAGGTGACAGCGGCTCTCCGCCGGTTATCACAATATTCACCTTTTGTAAGACAGGGGCTGATATATTGTCGCTTAGTATAAGCTTCAGCTTAGACGGGGTGAATTGCAGTATTTTAATTCGTTCATTTCCAATTAATTGAGCCAGCAGCCTTGGATTTTTTTGCTCCTCCTTCGAGGCGATGACAACCGTCATGCCTATACATAAAGGCAGAAGTGTCTCCATTACAAAAATATCAAAAGAAAAATTAGAAGAACATAATATGGTCTGCTGGGAAACAAAATCAATCTTCTCATTCATCCCCTCAATAAAATTGACAACCGCTTGATGTTCAATTACAACTCCTTTTGGAGTTCCGGTTGAACCCGAGGTATAGATGAGATAAGCCATGTGGTTTCGTTCTGCCAGCGGGAGCAAATTAACATCGTCATAATCTTCGTATTTAATGTCGGCAAGGTTGATCACATCTTGATCAATTCCGGGCGGGACTTCATCCATGTTCGTCAATACCAAGGCAGTCTGGCTATCCTGCAAAAAATACTTAATTCTTGCTTCCGGCAATTCAGGGTCAATAGGAAGATAGGCTCCCCCTGCTTTTAAAACGCCTAAAACGCCCACAATCATATCAACAGAAGGCTCCAGTAGTAATGCAACAACACGTTCCGGTCCAACCCCCCTGTCTCTTAAATACCGGGCAAGCCTATTCGCGTGACGGTTAATCTCGTTATAATTAAATGTCTTATTATCAAAGACGACCGCAGCGGTACTTGCTGATAGTTCTGCCTGTTGCTCAAATATTTGATGGATGTTCTGTGTATAGTAATGATTGCTGACATTATTGAAGCTATACGGGATGAGATGCTGCTGCAGAGACGATATCTCCATATGTTCCACCGGCATTTCCGGTTTGTCCAATACTTGCTGGATCAGACTTCGTAGATGACAAGAGATCGATTCGATAAATTCCGGCTGATAAACATTTGCATTGTATCTGAAATGAAAGGTTATTCCATCCTTCATAATCGGAACCGTTACAGTGCAGTTGTAATTAGTCTGGCCGGTCATATGAGTCTCTTCAATTTCAAAAGGAAGCCCGCTCTCTTCACTGCCAGCTCTTATATTCTCGTTGATGGGATAATTCTGAATGACCAAGATATTATCGAACAGTTCCTTCTGAAGCGGGCTCATAGCCTGTATAGAATTCAATGGGTAATGACTATAAGCAGTTGTTTCAATCGACTCTTTTTGTATTTGTTTAAGCAGATTGCTGAAGGGAATTCCTTTCGGAATATTCATTCGCAACGGAACCGTGTTTACAAACAGTCCCGGCATTTTTTCGATTCCCTCCACGGCGGGATTTCTACCGGAAACAACCAAGCCGAACAATACATCGTTTGTACTGTTGTAGCGGGACAAAAGTATTCCCCACAGGGCTTGAATCAAGTTGCTTATGGATATTTTGTTGTCTTTGGCAAATACAATCAACCAATTCGTCCATTCTTCACCCAAACTGAATTCAAATTGCTTCTGAAGAAACCCGGATTTTTTTTGCTTTAGCAGCGCGGGTAAGCCTGTCGTCACTTTTAAGCCGTCAAGATATCCTTTCCAGAACAATGAACTCATTTTATAGTCTTTTTGTTCCTCCACCCACTTCACGAATATTCCGAACGGTACAGCTTCGTCCAAGCTTGGCTGCTTACATTGGGACAAGGATTGATAAACAACAAGAAACTCATTGAACAGAATCCCCATTGACCAGCCGTCCAAAATAATGTGGTGGTAAGACCAGATCATCATATAGCGGTTCTGCCCAAGTTTCACCAGTGTTGCCCTGATTAACAGGTCTTCCTGTAATTTGAACCCCCGTGTCCGATCTGCTGCCTTTAAGCGCTCAATGTATGCGCTCTGTTCCTCCAATTCCAAGTGCGAGAAGTCATGACAGGCGACGCGGGCTATTCTTTGCTCCAGTGTAATCTGCAGGAAATCCTCTACGTTCTCATAAACAAATATGTTGCGAAGCACCTGGTGCCGATGGATTAAATAATTTAGACTTTCCTCGAATATCTTTAAGTTTACTTCTCCTTTTACCATAACGCTGCATTGTTCGAAGTACGTTTCCGGGTTGCCGCTCCGCAGAGAATGATATAATATTCCTTCCTGTGTAGGTGTCAACGGTAAAATACTTTCAATTTCATTTATCGTCGTTTCCAAGGCTCCAATCCTCCGCTATTTGAGATTTTTGATTCGTTGAGTGAGCTTGTCCAGATCTTCAATTCGCAGATTCTTCCGATACCCCAAATCTGAAGGAGTCTTCATTTGCGTATCGCGCAGCATGCAATAATCCAGAATCCCCTTCAATTGTTCAAAGTATAAATTCATCAAGCTCTGCATTGATTCATACCGGTATTGATTGTTGCTGAAACGGACGGATGTCACCAGCTCATCGTTATTGATCCAGGCTTTAAACTCCAAAGCAACCGTCTGCGGAAACAACGGGCTTATCGTCTGACCGCATTGACTGGATACAAGGAAACCCGGTATCTTCTCAGCCGTTCCCTTCTCGGATTGCCCACTATACGAAAAACTGATTGCAGGCGTGATTTCAATTTGTTCGCGGTTTGGAGTTAAATAGGCAAGCATTCCAAAACCCGCTCCTTGATTAGGAATTCTTCTGATCGTCTCCTTGATATTTCTGATGTTGTAGGATAAGTCGCCGGCTTGTTTCATCTCTATTAAAACCGGAACCCTTGTATCAAAGCAGCCAACCGTCCTCTCCGTGCTCCCCCCGTTATGGACATTGCTTCTTCCGCTCAACTCCATCTGTAGAAGCAATCGTTCCATTCCGGACCACTTATGAAAAGCCAGCATCAGAGAGGTAATCAGAAGATCGCTGATCTCGGTATGAAATGCAAGATTGGCTTTCGTAAGCAGAGCATCGATATCCAAGCTCGGTATTGCAACCTCAATGACTTCACTTTCTCCAACTGTGCCTGCTGTTCCGCCCAGTTCATTCTTCAATTCAATTCCAGCCGCTAGTTTCTTTAAATTTCTCCAATACGGCAGTTCGTTGTCCAAATTAGAACTGGCATATTCAATGGTTTGTATTGCCCAATCCTTATATGAATGCGTTTTGTCCGGGAATGTAATGCTCTTGCCCTGGAGAAGCGCTTCATACCCTGAAACAAAATCCTCATAAATAATATTCAAAGAGATACTGTCAGCAAGAAGATGATGAATAACGACAAGCAACCGGCTATCTGTGCCACACTCATACAGGGCCAAGCGTACAAGCGGTCCTTCTAACAGATTCAAGCTGCTGTGAATAGCATCCGCACTCTCCCGGAGGATACGCTTAGAATGCTCCTCGTCCAGTCCGCAAAGGTCAAAGCTCTCTAATGAGAAAAGACCGCTATCCCATCCCCTGTTGATCTGAACGGTTCTTGTACCCTTCCTGGCAAATATGCTTCTTAAGACGTCGTGATGCATCAGGATAGAGTCGAAGGTACTGTGTACCAAGGCCTCGTCAAACCCGCCCTCCCGATGAATCATCATGGCTTGATTGAAGTGGTTGACCTGGCCGTTCGCAACTTCAAAAAACCAATGGTGAATCGGCATCAGAGGAATCTCTCCTACGATGAGGCTCTGGTCAATGCTGCTGTTGGTATCCTTAAGACATTCACTTAGTTTGCTGATCGTCTGAAATTCAAACAAATCCTTCATATCGAAGTACATCTGATGCTTATGCAGCTGCGACAAGATTTGAATAGATTTGATGGAGTCTCCGCCCAACTGGAAAAAGTTCTCCTCCACTCCGATTCGCTCGTAACCGAGCACTGCCTGCCAAATCTCCGTTAATATCTTCTCGTGCTCTGTTACAGGCGCTGCATAAGGAGTTGTGTCCGGCTGATGGTGATTCTTCTTTACGGCTGGGAGCTGCTTTTTATCCACCTTGCCATTTCCGTTAAGAGGAAATTGATCCACTTCAATAAAGTAAGAAGGAATCATGTAATCGGCCAGCTTCTCCATCAGGTACTCCCGTAAATTCAAGGATATGCCCTTGATTACTGGGAGATAATACGCGACTAAGGAACGATGACGGTCTTCATCCAAGAAATCCGATACAATAGCCTCTTTAATTGCCTCATGCTGCCTTAACTGGTATTCGATCTCTCCGAGTTCAACCCGGAATCCTCTGATCTTGACCTGGTTCTGCTCTAACCTTCCCATAAACTCAATATTGCCGTCCGCAAGAAATCTGCCCATATCACCGGTTTTGTACAACTGCTTGCCAGTGTAGGGATCACTAAGAAAGGCTTCCTTCGTCATGCCCTCATTCTTGTGATATCCCAGGGAGAGCCCCGCACCGCCGATAAATAGTTCTCCGACAGCTCCATAGGGCATACGCTGCAGGCTGTTGTCCAAAATGTAAAACTGATTATTGTCAATCGGCTTTCCGTAAGGAATGCTTACCTCATACGCACATGATTCCTCTATCGGATAATATATCGACCATATTGACGCTTCTGTAGCACCGCCGAGGCTGATACATTGGGCATTTGGAAAGAAGCCCTGTATGCGGGCCGGCAATCCGACACCGATCCAATCTCCGCTCATAAACACCAGCCGCAGATACGTCTGCTTGGTCGTCAACTCGCTGTCTTCCATGTATCCGACCAAATGCGATAACGTTGAGGGAACAGAATCCCAAAAGGTGATTCTCTGCTCGTACAAAAGATTATGCAGCTTACGTGGATCCATAACGCTTTCTTTATCTGCTATGACAACTTGTCCACCTGCCGATAAAATCCCGAATAAATCATAAACTGATAAATCAAAGCTAATTGAAGTCACAAATAAAAGCCGATCATCCCGTCCGATGTCAAAGCGCTGATTCACCCAACAAATCAAGTTCACCACGGAATGATGTGCGATGGTTACCCCTTTGGGGGTTCCTGTCGAACCTGATGTGTAAATTATATAAGCTACATCCACTCCGCTTACTCTTACATCGTTGTTATGCGATGGAAATGACCTGAAGTGTTTGTCGTTATACCGTAAGAGACGGGGATGATATATCCCTTCCTCCGCGTCACCTGACACCATTAAGCGGACTTCCGCATCCTTCATAATCGCTTCTTTTCTTTCCTGCGGATAATCAGGTTCGATTGGAACGTATGCCGCCCCCGATTTCATGACCGCAAGTAAGGTTACGATCATATCGAACCCGCGATGCATACAAATAGCTATCCGATCACCCGGTTGTATTCCGAACTCCCGTGTTAAACAGTGCGCTAATCGATTGACCTTCCGGTTTAATTCGCCATACGTGATCGTTGCATCTTCCAAGAGAAGTGCAATATTCTCCGGGAACAACTCCGCTTGCTCCTCAAAAAGCTGATGGATGGTTGTATTCGATGGATACTCTTTCTGCGTCTCATTAAGAGCGTTCATCCGCTCCAATTCCCGGTCATTCAGAATCTGTTCTTTATTAGTCTGGATATCGGGATTCTTAATGAATTGCTCCAAAATAGCAAGATAGTAATCGGCATATATTTCGACTTCGGCAACCGGCAAATAGGCTTCTTTATAAATCATTCTGATTTCCAGTTCTGAGTCAAAATTGCTGATCGTAAAATCAAATAAAGTATTGGTCCGTTCATAGTTACTGATCGACAATTCACTCTTCGCTGACAGGTCCTGCTTCACTTCGTTATAGACATAGAAGTCTACATAATTAAACAGGGTATCGAAAAACGGATTGGAGTTGCCCATTTCACCCAGATGTTTGGAAATCTCATATAACGGCATTCTTCCAAAATACTTTAGCTTTGTTAACTTCTCTTCAACGCGATGGATGAGATCCCTCCAAGTCAACCGGCTGTCCCCCAACTGAAAGCGAACAGGAATCGTATTCAGGAAGCAACCCAGTATCTTATGACTATCCTCAGACATAAGCCTGTTCTGATCTACAATACCTGCTACAATATCATTATCGTGGGAATACAGGTTCAACATATACAGATAAGCGCTGAATAAGACGGTTTTCAAAGAAACTTGATTCTGGGCAGCAAATTGCTTCAGCGATTGTGTTGTAATCTCATCAATCTTAAATATGGATGCCTTACTCTCCGCCCCTTCTCCCGCCTCCTTACTGCGTTTAGGGAATTGAGAGCGCTTATACTCGTTTAGCTCTTCCTCCCAGAAGTGATAAATGTCGTTCTTTTCCTTCAGCGATAATTGATAGAGAACGTAGTCATAATACGTACTGCTTAATTTCTCAAACACGGCGAAGCCATCTGATTTCATTTGGAAATACGTATTAATGATTTCCGTACTGAAGGTTGCGTTGCTCCAACCGTCCAGCAAAGCATGATGGAAGCTCCAGCAGATGCAAACGGATTGAGTATTAATTTGGAATGCCTTCATTCTCCACAACAGCGAGAACCCTTCCTGCAACGGGTAAATAAAAGGCTTACGCTTATCCTCTTCCTGGTATAAAGCGATGATTCTTTGCTGATCGTCTTTGGAGTACCCGGTTATGTCTATGTAATCAATAATATAATCCATATTATTGTGAACGATCTGAACCGGCTCGTGAAAATGTTGAATATCAAATGTGGTTCTGAGAATAGGATGCTTCTTCAGCATTAATCCCATGGATTTATTAAGCGCTTCCAATACAAAGCAGTCATCCTCAATTTCATAAACAAATTGTTCATGATAAACAGCATCCCCGGAGTTTTTCAATGAGTAAAAGATCATGCCCAACTGAATATCGCTGATCGGGTAAAAATCTTCATATTGCTCAGGAAGAAAAGCTGCCTGCAGCGGATCGTTTAAGATGGTGTCCCTGAGCTTTTCGACACGCTCGATAGCACCGGATAAATCGTTCGCAGGTGATTCATTTTGTTTCGCATGCACGGCTAATCGGCGAATCGTCGGATGTTCATATATATAGCTGATATCCAATTCAATGTGTGATTTCTGCAAAGCTGCCACAATCTGAATAGCCTTAAGGGAATCTCCCCCCAAGTTAAAAAAGTTATCGTCAATTCCAAACTCACTCAAACCTAAAATCCCCGCCCAGGCTTTATGGATTCTACGTTCCATTTCATTTGCAGGCTGCTCCTGGCCGTGATCTACTTGCTCTGTTAACATCTTCAGTGCATGCCGGTCAATTTTCCCATTGGCATTCAACGGCATCTCATCCAAATGGATAAAGCGGGCAGGAATCATATAACCCGGTAAATAAGCACTTAAGAATGCAGCGAGCTCCCCCGCCGGCGCGGCCTTACCTGCAGCATAATACGCGGTCAATTCCTTATTGCTGGAACGGTCCTCCTGAACCAGCACCACTGCAGACTTCACCATTTCAACCTTCAAAAGCTGCAGTTCAATTTCAGGAATTTCGATCCGGTTTCCTCGAATTTTCACTTGATAGTCGATCCGGCCAATGTATTCCAGCTCACCGCCGGCTGTCCATTTTGCCCAATCGCCGGTTCTATACATCTGTCCCTCATGGGTAATGCAGTTATCTTTAAATCTGGCATCAGTGAGGTCCTGCTGATTCAAATAACCTCTGGCAACCCCTACACCTGTGATGACCAATTCTCCCGGTACCCCGACAGGCTGCAACTGATTACTGCGGTTAACTACAAACAATCCGATGTTATCAATCGGCTTGCCTATTGGGACTGCATCAGCCTGATGCGATTCACTGCACACATGATACGAAACATCAACGGTTCCTTCAGTCGGCCCGTACAAGTTCACCAATTGCTTATTCCGGAAGACGGAGTGGAAATTTTGTACATGCTTTCCGTGCAAGGCTTCTCCGCTGGCAAACACTACTTTTACTGTATCCATAAGATGTGCGTTCCCGGTTTGTTGAACATAATCGACAAAGATATCAAGCATCGACGGAACAAAGTGCATCACCGTCACCCCGCCCTGATGAATAGCTTCCAGTATTGCAATGGGGTTTTTTTCGCCTTCCGGCTCTAGTATGCATACCTTCGCACCTTGGAAAGACCACCAAAAAATCTCCCAAACCGAAACATCGAAGGTATAGGGGGTCTTCTGCAATATGACGTCATTGCGCTGTAACGGAAATTTTTTTTGCATCCAATGCAACCGGTTCACAACGGAATGGTGCTCAACCATAACCCCTTTTGGCACTCCTGTCGAACCCGATGTATAAATGACATATGCAAGGTCTGCCGGGGAATTGACAGGAGCCATATTGGTAGCTTCCCCGGAATAATTCGCCGCTTCATCAAGGGCAATGATCTCCAGGCCTTGCTTCTCAAGCCCGGGACAGCTGTGGTCTGTCAAGACCACCCTCACACGGCTGAAGTCCAGCATATAATCCCGTCTTTCAATGGGACATTTGGGATCAATCGGCAGGTAGCATCCGCCCGCCTTAAGAATAGCCATGATACCGACCAGCATCTCAGGAGAACGCTGGCAATACATCGCAACGGATTCATTGCATCCTACTCCCAGTGAACGCAATTTCCTGGCCAGTTGATTGCTTCTCCGATTCATTTCTTTATACGTCATTCTTTCATTCTTGCAGATAATGGCCACTTGATCCGGCGTTTTGGCCGCCTGCTCTTCAAAGAGCTCATAGAGGAGTTTATCCTTCGGATAGTAGGCTTTTGTGTTATTGAACTCATATATGATTGTATTTTTTTCTTCAGATGTAATATACTCATACTCTTGTATCGGGCGCTCCATACTGCTCATCACCTGCATGAACAGTTGAATGAACCATTCTGTAATCCGGCAAATGGTAGCTTCGTCAAAACTGCCCAAGCGGTACAGTACCTTCCCTTTAATCAGCCCGTCAGTCTGAGCAAAGGAGAACACTAACTCATTATTTGGGTTGGAGCTAAGGCTGGTGATGAATTCTTCCCGGTGTAACCCCTGCATATGCAATGCCACCCGGAATACAGATTGCGCAGCTTCTTCTCCAAGAAGCTCACTTAATCTGCGGATAGAGAAATAATGATGCTTGTAGGCATCCATCAAGCTTTGCTTCTCCTGAAACAGCAGACTCTTAAATGTTTGTTCAGGGTCGATTTCTGTTCGGAGAAACAAATACGGATTCAGCGATTCTTCTGCTAACGCAGGAATAACAACCGTCATGTCATCCTGATCGCACCATTTGTTTAGGAAAACATGCAATGCGCATAAGATCACGGTAAACACCGCTAAATTCTGATTTTTCCCGAGCCGCAAGATTTGCGCCGATAATTCGGCTGGTAGGTTAAAAAGATACTCACCCTTTTCATTTCCCTGAGCAGAATAATCTTTTGGAAGTCTCAATTCCTGGTATTCCTTCCTGAACTTTTCGATCCAGTAATTCATCGTTTCACTTTGTAAACCTGATGAAAGAAGAGATTCATTCATTTTTGCGCCTCCAAAGAGATGTTTTTAACTTAAGCCGATGTATGGGAATAAATGTGTATGCATCGCCTCCATAGGATGGCGGAACCGCTTCAGATGTTTAGCTTGAAAAACAATAACCATATCCGCTTGAGGCAGAATGATTATGCTTGTTCCCCCGGCCCCTGAGGCATAATAGCCATGCGGATGCAGCCACCACAAATATGAATAGGGACCGCTTCCGGCGGTGGATTCAGTTACCCAAGTGGAGGGGATAACTTGTACACCGTTCCAATCCCCCTCATTTAAGTACAAATAACCGAACCGGGCCATATCTTTTGCAGTTAAATGCAAGCTTCCGGCCAAATGCTGCTGCGGATCCTCGCATTCCCAAGCATCGGCGTGTATACCGATTGGACCAAACAGCCACTTGTTGGCCAATTCGTAAATTGACATTTGGCTTACTCTCTGTAACACAGCCGAAAGAAGCCAAGCATCGAAATTATTATATTGAAACCGGTTCATCGCCCTGTTCTTGACAGGAAGCTCAAGAATATACCTTAACCAGTTATCAGACCTGCGCATCCTGTCAACCATTGGCTGACTGTCGGCTGCAAGTCTGGGATAGTAGAAACCCGATGTCATCGTTAATAGATGCTTGATGTTGAGACAGAGTATCCTTGGATCACAATCCTTGCTGAGAAACTCGGGAAACAGTTCTATGATTTGCTGATCCGTATTCGACAGGTATCCTTTAGCTAAGGCTATACCGGCCAAAGCTGACAGTATACTTTTATTCACAGACAGAATATCCCGTTTATCAGTCTCTCTTGTTCCTCTGTAATACTGTTCAAAGGCGATTCTTCCATGTTGTACTACTAAAAAACTGTATACATGGGGGAAATCTCTCTGAAGATGCTTACTGGCATTCCATAACAGCTCCGGATCGATTCCTGCTGAGCTTGGAGTGCCGTATTCCCATTCCTCCGCCGGCCATATCTTTGATCCGTGAACCACCATGGTATTGCTAGCCTCCGTAGTTTTAGTTTAGATATAAGAAGCTTCCTATAACCGAATGCGGATTATGGACTAGCATCTCAGGCGTCCCCTCCGCAATGATAGAGCCGCCCTGTTCCCCGCTTCCCGGACCCAATTCCAAAATCCAGTCACAACATGAAAGAAACAAGGCGTCATGCTCAATCACGATCACGCTATTCCCTCTTCCAACCAATTCATTTAATAAGGTCAGCAGCTTGCCTATATCATGATAGCTAAGGCCCGAAGTAGGCTCATCAAGAACAAACAGCTGTCCTGTATGCTTGTGATCGGCTAATTCCTTAGTCAATTTTATCCGCTGGGCCTCTCCGCCGCTAATCGTTGTAATCGGTTGCCCCAATGCAATATAACCTAATCCTACATTGACCATGGTTAACAGAATCCTTGCGATTTTTGGATCATGAACAAATACTCCAGAGGCTTCTTGTACGGTCATCCGCAAAACGTCACTGATGGTATAGCCTTGATACCGGATTTGAAGAATTTCAGGCTTAAAGCGCTTCCCTTCGCAGCTGGGACAAACATGGCTGAACCGGGCGATCTCAACGATACCGTCACCACGGCATTGCTGGCAAGCTCCCCTGGAGTTGAAGGAGAAATCTCCTTCGGTATAATGCTCTCCCTGATCAATGGCTTGCTTGGAAAACGCCTGCCTGATAAGGTCCCAAACTCCGATGTAACTGGCAGGAATGGACGTTTTGGCCCTGCCTATAGGCTTTTGTTCAACTAAATGGCACTTCCTAATATGCTCCGCTCCATCTAAATGTGTGGAACCGGCAACACTCTTTCTTCCCTTGGACAAGTGCTCTTGCAGTGCCGGAACAAGCGTGTCCGTGATCAAGGAGCTTTTGCCGCTTCCGGATACGCCAGCAACTCCAACCATTGTGCCCAGTGGAATGGCAACATGGATATCCTTCAGATTGTTTGTGTTAACCCCATACAGGCTAAGACGCGGTGTATCTGCAGTTATAATCAGATCTCTTCTTCTCAGCAAACGCTGCACTTGTTCCTTTGCAATATATTGGCTGATCACACTCTCCTTACAGCTGATGAACTGTTCATAGTTTCCCTGGAACAGAATCTGTCCGCCTTCTTGTCCACCGCCGGGTCCGAATTCAATAATGTGCTCCGCTGCCCTTAGCATCATATGGTCATGTTCAACGACTATAACGGTATTACCGGCTTCCTTTAACTTAAGAAGCTTATTAATAACCTTATCTTTCTCAATTTCGTGCAGCCCGACTGTAGGCTCGTCAAAAACATACATGATCTCATTTAATTCAATATCAAAGAATGAAGCCAGATATAGTCTTTGCAGTTCTCCTCCGCTTAACGTTGGAATTCTGCGTTGCAAAGAGAGATAGGACAATCCGACATCCAATAAATGCAGCAGTTTTCTGCACATAAGCTCGGCAAGCTGCACGGACCGCTCATCGTGCCCGTGCTCGGCTGCCTCAGTCAGAATCCCGTAAAGCTCCTTAACCGAAATGGATTTCAGGTATGAGATATGGTGGTTCAATACCTTTACCTTCAGAACCTCCGGAGCCAGTCCGCTGCCCTCACACCCAGGACAAACCGTGGTTTCTGCCCAGTCTTCAATATCTTTTTGAGCGTAGATTTGATTAATGTAGGGAATATAGCCAATAAAATAAAATTCATTGCTCCCATACAAGTAGTCACGCTGTATTGCGGGAGACTGCTTGGAATACGGCAGATTGGCATCAAACCCTGCCAGCTTCGCATAACGCAGAAGCTCCTGTTTCAAATTCCGGTTCGTATCGTTGTACAGGCTTGCTTTGGATAACATTAGCTTTTCAAATATACTTTTTTCATCCACATGGGAGATAACGCCCCGTCCGTAGCATTGAAAACACATGCCGATGCTGGAGTTAGGCGAGAATGCTGAAGGGACGTATTCCCCGTGGCGGCTCCCACAAACCTTACAACTTGTATTGACGGCTACGGTGTTACCGCATACCGTACATTCCAACGTTCCGTAAAGTGAAAAGAACAACTCCAGCAACCGGTTCATTCCCAGCTTCGTCCCGACCGTGCTGCGGGGATTGCTCTGCCGGACAAGCTTCTGTTCCACCGCAACCGTCGGGTTAAGTCCCTCCATCTTGTCGAAGGAAGTAGTCTCATATTCATAATTCAGATCCCATTCTCCAAGTGCGCTAAGGTAACGTTTGGTGCCTTCGTAATGAATCAAATCAAAGGCAAGGCTTGATTTACCTGAGCCGCTCGGTCCGGTAATGACCGTTAACCGGTGCTTCGGTATTTCAACATAGATTTCCTTTAAGTTATGCAGGCGCGCTCTGTGGATTTTGAGCGATGACATCGTAACTCCTCCCCGGTATATACAAGCTTAGAAATCAAACTCGATTTCCATACCGCCTACAGTGCTCGAAGCTTCTTCTTTCTTGTCATGATCAACAGCTCGCACAAATTTCTTGTAATCATCGTATTTGGTATGAAAATCCTTGGCGAGTGCGCTTATTTCATTGACTCCGTCACTCACAACACTTTTGCTGGCATACCTGTCGCAGTAACTGCATCTTGTACAGTCTTTTTTGCAATATCCCTGAATGTCGTAGAAAGGTTTGAGGAAACCATCGAGCAGCTTATTGTCAACTGAAAACTTATAAGCATAATTCGATGAGAACATATCCAGCAATTCCATCAGATTCCCGTCAAATGACCCTCTGAAATATGCTTCCACTGCCTTAAGCGGATTCCCGCGGTTCACGTATTCTCTGCCTTGTAATTTGTAATAGCGGATTCCGATGCTTTCATAGTAATGCAGGTCCTCAGGACGGATCCAAGACAACTTCATAAGTTGGTTTACATCCTGAAAAATTTTCAGCGCACACCTGGTTGTATAGTAGTTTGTTCCTGTATCCATAGGATCCCGTACAACACCGCTTGTCTGGTTGTAATGGAACATCCGGTACGTACACTCCTGATGGCACAGGGAGTTAATAATGATTTCCGATTTGTCGCCGAAAGCGCTCGCGATTCTCCGGAGCATGTCAAAATCCCGGTTGATTGATTCGTCCAGCACGATACGGTCTACACCATTCTTCTTGTAGTGCAGAGCTTTGTTTACGGAATTGATCTGGCAGATGACAGACGCTTTAATCTTTATGTCCAACTCCATGGAGTTCACAAGATCCATCAGCGATGGGAGTGTTACGGTCAACGATCTGACCCCTGCTTTATATAATGCGGATATAAACTGCTTCGTCTCCTTCACGCCTTCTGCAGTAAACTCACGGTTATGCATGTAAGGTGCATTGAAAACATAGTTAAAACCAATGCCCTTCGCTTCACAATACCGGATGTATTCTGTCAAATCATACATGTCAATCTGGGGTAAATATTCGTTGATCCGTCCCGATTCAAAAGAGTTATTAATGGATATTTGCCCGTAAGTCTCGAGTACCTGACTACCGGGATATTGCTTGGCAAGCTCAACATACCCGTTGATTGTAGTCTCTTTGAAATCCGCCGGAATACTGAAAAACCTCATTTTAGCATAACCTCCATTTTAGTCCAGTTCAAGTTCAAAATTGAAATCCCAGCTGTCTGCCAGCGGCTTTTGCTCTACAGCACGGGAGGTTAGGCTCCCGATATCCATGGAAGGGTCGTTCAGGGTTAATTCAATCAGCTTGTTGTACTCATCGGCTATGCTGCGGATCGTCTCCTCTTTATAAAGAGCCGTTTTGTAAGTAAAATTAATCCGCAGCTGCGCGGAAGTTTCCGTAACTTCAACCTCCAAGTCCATTTTGGAAGCAGTCTGGTCAATGGAATAAGGGACCAGCCTCACATCCTGGAACTGCCCCTGGATCTTAGTAGAATTTTGCAGTACGAACAAGGTGTCGTATAACGGGTTGCGATTGGTATCCCGCTGTATTCCCAAGGCGTTAACCAACTCATCGAATGGAAGCTCCTGATTATCATAAGCTTCCAAAAGACTCGTTTTTACCTCAAACAGAAAATCCAGAAAGCTCTTGCAGGGAACAGGATAGTTTCTTAGCGCCAGGGTGTTGACAAATAAACCAATGATCTTTTCCGTCCCCATTTGCGTTCTTCCTTCAATAGGAAATCCCACCACAATATCCTCTTGTCCGGAGAATTTGTTTAGCAGCACATAGTAGACAGACAGTAACACCATATAGAGAGTACATTCTTTCTCCGCAGCGAAGCTTCTCAGCCGATCCGTCGTCTTCCGGTCTACCTCGATAGAAAACATACGTCCTTCGAAACCTACATATGATGTTCTTACATAGTCCGTCGGAAGTTCCAAAGGCGGAGCCAGTGTTTGATACCGGCGGAGCCAGTACTCGGTTTGCCTCTTGAAGTACCCTTCCTTTTGCATCTCGCTCTGCCAGGTGGAATAGTCTTTGTATTGCAGCTCCAATGGAGGCAGCGTTCTTCCTTCGTAGCCGTCTCCCAATTCACCCAGAATAATTCCCCGGGAGGTTCCGTCGGTAACAATATGATGGATATCAATAAGCAGCAAATGCTCGTTCTGCTGCAACTTGATAAGCTTCGCCCGTATCAGCGGAGAAGTGCCTAAATTAAAACAGCTGATGAAGGGGCGAATACAAGCCTCAACCTCCATGCTGGTATCCTGGGAGAGATCCGCCCATTCAAGCCTAAAGCTGCACTCGCTGGATACTTTCTGTACAACCTCTGCTCCCTCAACTAAGAAATACGTTCGAAGGGTCTCATGCCTATGAATCAAAGAAAGAAAGGCCTTCTCCAATCTTTGGCGGTCCAGATCGCCATCTATCCTGAAGGCATCCAGCATATTGTAAGCCGTGTTATTTCTGCTGATGCTTTGCAAAAGAAATATTCTTTTTTGTGCAGCCGACACCGGATAATATTTCTGTTCCTTGGCTGGAACAATCGCCTTTAACATGGATAATTGTTGCCACAATGTCTCCAAATGTCCGGATAACTGATGGACGGTTGGATATCTGAAGATATCCGCTACCTCCAAGCTACAGTTCAGCTGATTCTGGATTCGGTTGATAATTTTGGCCGCAATGATAGAATCAACACCCAACTCAAAGAAGTTCTGGTTATAATCCACATGCTCATAAGATAAGAGCTCTCCAATCAGACTTCCGATCTTCTGTTCAATTGTCCGTGTTGCGGTCTTATTGTTCACCTGAATACGACTGTCTGCATCCGGCCTGAGCTGTTGCCGTTTATGAAACTCCTCGTTGACGGATTCCGAAAAACGGATCGGCAATTGTTCAGAGATTTCATACAACTCACATCCCCAATTTATCCTGCCCGGGATCAAATCGTGGACATTATGGTGCAGCACCCAGTCAAAATAACGTATGGCCCTCTCCAGTAACAGTGGCTCAAATAATTCTTTGCGCAGATTGGTTTGCTTGCATTCTGCCAGCCCGGTATCCGTCCATTCAGGCCACCTGATGTTAATAAACGGAGTCGATGCGCTGCAGCGCATACTCGCGTAACTGTTCATGTAACTGTTAGCTGCTGTGTAACCGGCAGCCCCGTATCCTCCGATCAGGGTCATGGCCGAAGAGAATAGACAGATAAAGTCAGGCGGTTCGTTACATGTCAGCCGGTCCAATATCCAAGTGCCCTGCACCTTAGGACGCAGGATTCCCCTAAGGCTGTCTTCCGACAACTCATGGATTTCTTTGACCATCCCGTTTCCGGCACAATGAACAATGCCATTCAACGGGCCATGTATCACCCTGATCTCCTCCATTATTTGCTTCATCCGGTCAAAATCCGCAATATCCGCAGCATAATGGATAATTGTACTGCCGGAGTTCTCCATCTGCTTAATCATGTCCATCTTTCGGGCATCCGTATCGGGAAGTCTGGAACGACCGAGAAGAATAAGCCGGACTTTCTTTTTACCGCTCAGATACTTGGCCAGTTCCAGCCCGATCCCGCCAAATCCCCCGGTTATCAGATACAGCCCGTTTTCCTTTATCCCCACATTGCGTAATTCAGCATGGACGGTAGTCTCGGACATTGGGTTCAGCTCTTCATAATATCTTCTTCCAGCACGGAGAGCCGTTATGAAATAAGGTGACTGGCAGAGCACTTCACGCGTGATAACGGAAAGCTCAGTGGCATCGTCTATATCAATGCATTTGCAGCCCACCTGGGGAAATTCCCAATGAAATGACTTGGCAAACCCGTGCAAGGCCGCATTCACAGGTTGTACCAGGTCTGTTTGATTCACCAGATAGGCATACCGGGTAACAATGACCAATTCGGCCTCTTGGATTTGATTCATCTGAAACGTTCTAATCAGTGTAAGCAGATTGATAACCGGGTCTATCATGGATGTTCCCAGTTCCATATAATCATCCGCAGCGTTGACTGAGCCCACGGAAGTCATATGAACCAATTGTACTTTCCCGCTTATGCCGATTTGTCTGAACAGCCATTGATACCCCGTTCTATCACCTGTGATGAAGAACCTTTCCCCCTCCTTGGCGCAATAATCCGTTATCGTCACAGGAATTACATTCTCGGTATCTGCCTGCAATGATGCTAGAATCGCCCTCTCCCGCTCTCCGCCTCCGCCCAACACTATGGTGACTACATCATTACGGGCAGCAGCCGGCCGGTTCGGGCTCAGATCCTCCTTCCAGACCACCTCATAGCCATCCTGCATTTCAAAACACTTCCCAACCCGGCTATGTTCCGGTATTTGGATCCAGCACCGCTTCCGTTCAAAGGGGGTAACCGGAATTCTGACCCTATGCCTGCTCTGGCCTCTATATAGGGCGGAGAAATCAATCGTCATACCAGCAGCATAGCGCTGCGCAATAGTCTGAAGCGGCAGGGGGGCCTCTTCGCTGCAAGACAACGCCTGCTGTGTGAAGGCTTCCTCACCGCCAATATATATATCCGGTTCCTGAATCCACAAAGAATCATCCATGCAGTTCAATTGTTCCAGCTTTGACAGCAGATCTTCTTTGCTCTTAATAAGCATGGATAGTCTGTGTTTGTAATGCGTTCTGCCGTTGTTAGCTGTAAAACAGAGATCTTGGATATTCAATAAGTCTAAATGGGTTCGAAGGTGTTGTTCATATTGCTTCATTAGCTCAATCAAAGATTTCCTACTTTTTGCGGAAAGACAGAGAACATCGGGCAGTTCCTCCTCGCGAGGTGGAACGGAGGGCTCCTCCTCCACAACAATATGACAGTTGGTTCCGCCAATTCCAAAAGAACTGATCCCACTTCTTCTAGGCACAGCATTCCAGGGCTCGTTCCTGTCGCTGACATAGAGAGGAGAATCAATAAACCGGATTCTCTTATTCGGTTGCAGAAAATTTATTTGCTTGGGTATCACTTTATACTGCATAGCCAATATAACCTTGATCAGTCCCGCCAAACCGGAGACACAATTTAAATGGCCCAGATTCGTTTTGACTGAGCCGATGGCACAGAACTGTTTTTTCGAGGTATACGCTTCAAATGCTTTTCTGATTCCTAAAACTTCAATCGGATCCCCGATTTTGGTCCCAGTACCATGCGCTTCGATATAGGTAATGGTCTCTGGATCAATATCCGCATTCTTCCACGCCTTTCTGATGACATTGCCCTGTGCCTCCGCACTGGGAGATGTCAGGCCGATGGTTTTACCGTCCTGGTTAACCGCACTGCCCCTGATCAGGGCATAGATATGGTCCCTGTCTTCCTTCGCCTGATTGTAGCTCTTCAATAGAAGCGTAATTACACCTTCGCTCTCAACGGTACCGTCCGCTGAGGCATCGAATGTCTTCGTCTTGTTGAATTCCGACTCAATTCCAATCTTTACATCACTCTGTATCGGATCAGGCATGATATAAGCTCCACCGACGAGAGCCATGCTGCAGTCGCCTGAACGGATAGCTTGGCATGCCAGATGGAGGCCGACCAAAGAGGAAGAGCAAGCGGTGTCTAGGGTCATGGAAGGCCCTGTGAGATTGAGCAGATAACTCACTCTATTAGCTACTATAGCCGTTGCGTTCCCCGTCAAGAAATTTCCATACCCCTCCGGATCAACTTCTTTTGCAATCGTTGCATAGGCGGAATGATTCAAACGGACTCCCGCATAAACCCCCGTATCGGTTCCTGCCAATCGTTGTACGGCATAACCTGCGTCCTCAATTGCTTCCCAGCAAGACTCCAAGAACATCCGGTGGGTGGGGTCCATCACCGAGGATTCTTTGGGTGAGATCCGAAAATGACTGTTGTCAAACTGGTCTATATTTTGCAAAAAACCGCCCTTATTGTACCTAAGCTCATGATCATATCCCGCGGAATAATCCCGGTAAGCTTCAATATCACGCTTCCGGGCCAAAGGCAGGTCAGAGATGCACTCCTTCCCCTCTGTAATAACTCCCCACAATTCTTCCAGACTGCCGGCTCCAGGCACTTGCATAGCGATTCCGATAATCGCTATGCTCTCTTGATTGTATTTGTCAGATTTATTCATCCAAAGATGCTTCCCTCCTGCACTAAACCAGACTTAATGGTAAATAAAATCGGCGAACAAGGCTTTTGTACCGGTCTCTTCAAAAATTTGATCAAACCGCTTTACTCTAAGCTCCGCGGGAGTACGTTTAGTTTCAAATACACTCATCAGCATCGCAAGCGCTTCTTCCATGTGTTCCTTCGTCGGCATACTCTGCTCTTTCTCCAGTTGATCCTGAAGGGCTTGTATTTTCTCGTAAGGCATAATTACGCCGGTTTCGTATTCTTCGTTGTTGTCATTATTATTTTTTGTACAAACCGCGATTGCTAGGCAACGGGTAATCACCGTAAACTGATTGTCCTCTGGAGTGTTGACATGATGAGTCTGAAATTTATCCATTACGGAGTTGCGGTCGTCAATCTGACCAAAGGAGTAAGCCTGTACGTTGCTGCAGGTTGCCCTAATGACATTGGTCATGATGGATTGCGGTCCCATCTCAATATACAAATCTGTGCCTTGTCCAGACAAGTATTCCATCGTCTTGTCCCATTGAACCGGCTTGTACAGCTGCTCGGTCAGATTGGTGATGATTTGCTCTGAGGTTGTATATGGCATTCCGGTAACATTTGAAATGACAGGCCACTTTACGTCGTTCAGTGTAATTTTTGATATTTCTGCTCTCAATTGATCCGAGACATCCTTCAACAACCCGCTGTGAAAGGGAGGACTCGAAAACAACGGTGTAATCTGCACGTCGTCGGCAAGTTCAAGCAGTTCATTCTCCGCATCCGTGATAGCCTGTTCACTGCCGGCAATCACCTGCTGGTCTTTGAGATTGAAACAAGCAATAGAGACGGTATGTCCCAACCGGGACAGGCAATTGCATACTGCTTCCACCTGGGCTGAATCTAGTCCGTTCACCACCGTCATCCAGCTTGGATGTGTATCCTTGACATTCATCGCCAGTGAACCCCTTAACCGGACAAGCCGGAGGGCATCGGCAAACCGAAGCCCTCCCGAAGCAACCAAAGCTGAGTATTCTCCCAAACTGTGACCGGCCAAATACCTTGGTTCAAGTCCGACCTTATCCATAAAGGCCCTGAAGATGGCATAGCTTGCCGTCAATAAAGCAGGCAACATGTTCTCAATGGCATTCAGCTCCAAGACAGGCCCTTCAAAGCAAAGTTTTTTAATATTAAACCCCAGGATATCATTCGCTTCCTCGAATACTTCCCTCGCTACTGAATAGTCATCACAGAGTGTTTTGGTCATACCGACAAATTGCGATCCTTGTCCCGGAAAAACAAACGCCAGCTTGTTATTCATTTATTGCAGCTCCTTCGTCATTGGTTAATCATTGATGATAATGCTTACATAATCGGGCAGCTGAGGAATTTGATCCGTATTCCGCTCCATAATTGTACAATTCCCTTGTTGTTCAACTTCTTGGAACCCGGCAAATTTATAGGTAATCAGCATAGGCCTGTTCCGGTCATTGGAAATAAACTCTGCCCGCAGCTTCACTCCGGCGTTGGCAGCTTCCTGCATCAGATAGGTTAACATTATGCTGCCGACACCGCGCGACATGACACGGCAAGACATCAGCAGCAGCTTAATATTCCACACCTTGTCCTGACATTCCAGCAGGACAATACCGATTTTTCCATATGTGCCGTATTTGTCGCTGAGACCGGATATAATCAGCCTGTGGCTGTCCGATTTGATAAACTCTCTTAGCTCCTCATATGAATAGGTATACCCGGTAGTATTAAGCTGGTGTGTGCGGACAGTCAGCTCCTCGACTCGCTGTAAATCTGTTTCGGTTGCGGAAGATATTGTGAACTCCATATCCAAGGAAGCCAAAAAATCCTCCTGGGCTCCCTCAAAGCGTTCTTCCACCAGCTTACGTTCAATATCATCCTGATACATTTTCCGTCTAATCTTGGAATCTTCCGTAATAAAGACAGGGTGCAGCTCTGGTAGATCAAGCAGACCGTCCAGCCCTTCCGCTAGAATGCAGAAAACATCAGGATGAACAAACTGTACTTCATCCAATTCAAAAGGCTGGTCATCTATAAAGGCTATACTGTCCAGACTGATATTTAAGGATTTTGCAATTGTGCCGATGGAATCCGATTTATTATTCCAATTGATCTGCGGGTACAAGAAATACTCGTAAAGGCCCAAATCTCTTAGCTTTTGTTCCGCATCCGCATGATTGTTTTTACTGGCGACCGACTGCAGTATTCCCCGTTCATCCAATGTACGTATGATCTCGCTGACATTGTCCTTGACCGTAACTCCGAAACCTTCCAGCAGTACGCCATCCCACAGGGTATGATCCAAATCCCAAACGACACATTTCATTTTCAGCGTTTTGTGTGCTGCACCTGCAATACTCATTTCGCTCGTCGCCCCGTTTCTAATCTATTCTTCAGATATTCCGAAAGGCATATGTTGCAATCAAAATCTCATGCATTTCGTTTGTGCCTTCGATAATCTCATTGACCTTAGAGTCCCTGTAAAAACGCTCCACATGATACTCTCTGCTGAAGCCGTTGGCTCCGTGGATTTGAATAGCATCGCTGGCGACTTTGGATACCATGGTTGAAGCAAAATATTTTGCCACCCATGTTTCCATGATTGAATCTGGCTCTCCCGCTTCTTTTAAGCTAGCGGCATGATGGCATAAAGCTCTCGCCGCTTTGATGTTCGTTACCATGCCGGTAATCATTTTTTGAATCAACTGATGTTGTCTGAGCGATGCACCGAACTGCTTCCGTTTTCTGGCGTATTTTAAGCTTGCATTCAGACAGGCTTGGCCAAGTCCGACGCATCCCCATGCTATTGTAAACCGCCCATAGTCCAGCGAAGCAAGAGCTACGTGGGATAACCCCGTGCCCAAGCTGCCTACAAGATTTCCCTTCGGGATTCTGCAGTTCTTAAAGTCTATTTCGGCTATCATTGAAGCTCTTGCTCCCAACAAACCCTCAATCGGCTTTATCTCCAGGCCAATGTTATCTCTTTCAACGAGGAAGGCAGTGGGTAATCCCTCGACCTGGGCAAAAACCAAAAAAAGGTCGGCGATTTGCCCCATGGTCGTCCATTTCTTCGTTCCGTTTAAAACGTATTCATCCTGCTCCAGCGTTGCAGACATGGTAATATTTTTTGCATCGCTTCCAACAGTAGGCTCAGTAAGGGAAAAGGCTCCAATAACCTCTCCCCGGGCTAATTTTCGAAGCCACTTGTCCCTTTGTTCCGGCGTACCCCATTTTAAAATAGCGAGTGCAACCATCCCTTGAACCGTCAACAGGCTTCTTACACTCGAACAGCCTCTGCCGATCTCCTCATTTAATAAGCCAACTGTAACCATATCCAGCCCCAGGCCGCCGTAATCTTGAGGCAGCATAGACCCCAGATATCCCGCATCTGCAACCTTTTGCAGCAGCTCCGCTGAGATCTTTTCCTCTCGGTCATTCTGTTCCGCAACCGGAATCAGCTCACGATCGACAAACAGACTGAAGGATTCCTGCCATTTCAATTGAGAAGGTGTAAATTCCATTTCAAGGCCTCCCTGTATATTTAAAATTGATCAAACAGCCTTTTTCTGTTCTACGAACTGCGCAATGCTCTCAATGGATCTGAAATTATTCATGTCCAGGTCATTGTTTTCAACCCGGATGGAAAACTCTTTCTCCATGAACATAACCAGCTGCATTGCAAAGAGTGAGTTTACAAAGCCCAGCGCAAAAATATCTTCGCTATCAGATATTTCTCTTTTTCTATAAAACTTGCTTAAAAAACCTTTTGTTTTTTCCTTGATCTGTTCCATGTGTTATAACCTCGCTTTTTTTAGTATATAAAGAAACCCTGGCCCGATTTCTTCCCGGTCAGCCCTGCACTGACCATTCTCTTTAGCAGCGGACAGCAGCGATACTTCGGATCCTGAAAATCCTGATAGAGCACTTCCAGCGAATCCACTACCGTATCGAGGCCGATCAGGTCGGCAGTCTCCAACGGCCCCATCTTATGTCCATAACATCTCTTGAATATTTCATCCACATCATGCGCAGACGCAACCTGATCCTGGACAACAAATGCCGCTTCATTCATCAGCAGATGAGAGATACGGTTCGACACAAAACCCGGTGAATCCTGAACAATCACACAGTCCTTATCAATAGAGGAGAGAACGTCCTTCGTCTTCTCTATGGTCTCATCGGAGGTGTAGAATCCTCTTATTACCTCTATCGTTTGGATGAGGGGAACTGGATTCATAAAATGCGTGCCGATGACACGCTCTGGCTGCTTGGTCAATGCTCCGATCCGGGTTATTGAAATACAGGATGTATTTACAGCAAGAATGCAATCCTGTCTGACTGTCCGCGATAAAGTAGCATATACCTGCTCCTTTACCTCCCATTTCTCCGACACATTCTCTATAACAAATGTAACGTCTGCCAAGTGATTATAGGATGTTGTAAATTCGATTTGGCTCAATGCCTCTTCAGGCTTTACTGTGAGCTTGTCAGGATGGAACATAGTATACAGGCGGAGGCTGTTGCTGATTTCTTCCTTCGCTTTGGCCAGTATTTCTTCAGAGATATCAATCAGAATAACTCCATAACCATTCTGTGCAAAAGTTTGTGCAACGCCTCTTCCCATAACTCCTGCGCCAATCACACCGATTTTCCGTACACTTATTTCACTCATGGGAATCTTCCTTACGACGCGCAATATAGGTAATCAAGCTTTCCAACGTTTCAAAGTTCTCGGAATCGAAATCTTCATCTTTGAATTGAAATCCGAATTGTTCTTCAACAGCTAAGATCAATCTCAGCAGCCCGGCTGAGTTTAATCCGTAATCGGCCAAGCTGTCGTTCACTTGGATACTGTCAACGCCTTCAATGTTCAAGTCTTCCAGAATCGCTTTCAATTCCAGCAGCATCTGTTCGTCCCCCATGACTTTAACCTCCTTGTATTGTCTTCGAAGACTCCAAGACCATGTCTACCTTCTCAATCAGTCGCTGTTTCAGGCCTTCCATGGTTTCCTTTGCATAAACCAGTGAGTTGTATACAAAATTCACCTGATATTCATCTTGCGGAAGAATAACAATATTCAGGTTGTGGCTTGTCTCCTCATAACTGTGTATTCCTACCAAGCGGAAGGTGCTTTTCACCTTGGTAACTACCTCTTCCAAACGCGGATAATTCTCATATATAATCATGTGATCTATCATTATGTTGTCAATACCTGCGTTGCTAAGAACCTCACTGAGAGGAAGACAACCGAATTGTTCGGATGACAAGATAATCTCCTGAACGGAAGCGGCTGTTTCCGGCACTCCGGATGTTAAGACATTTTTGACTCGTACCGGCACAGCATTAATGAACATCCCCACCATTTGGTCAATTTCGCTGATCTCTGTGGGTCTTCCCGATATTACCAGGCCAAATAATGCCTCATTCGTCCCGCATATGTCTTGGAGGAGTAATCCCCATACTGTTAAAAACAATGCACTCTGCGTTACCCCTAAATGCTCGGCCAGCTGTTTTAGACCTTGTGTTCTGGCCTCCCCCAGAGAGGTTTGAATCTCTTCTTGAACATACTGCCGGGTCCCACCTCCCTTTTTGAATTTCGACAGCTGCGTCCCAGCCGTGGCACCATCCAGCGTATGTCTCCAGTACGCAATCGCTTCCTCCCGCTTGTTATACTTCTGGAACCATTGGAGGTAGTCGCGGAACAGCCGGGGCTCCCTCAGCCGAGGTGGATCTTGGACCGACAAGGCTTGATAGGTTTCAAAAAACTCCCTCATGATGATACTTAAGCTCCACCCGTCCAGGAGAATATGATGAAAGTTCCATATTAATAAATGCTTCGTATTGCTTCGCTTCACTAATACAATCCGAAGAGGAGGGGAGCTGCTTAAGTGAAATCTGGCATTTCTGGAGCTACAGATAATCTCTTGAATGGATTCAGACTGTTTCTCCTCGTCCATGCCTGAGAGTTCAATTATTTCCAAAGGAACCTCTGTCTCTTTCAGCACTATTTGAACGGGAACCTCGATAGTACGGAATGTAAATACTGATCTCAAGGTCGGATACCTCTTGATTAGAACAAGCAGACTTTCCTGAACCAGGTCATTCTGTATGGACCCTTCAAAATCAAAAGACATCTGATTAAAATACGAATTCTTCTCTTTATAGAGCATGGAATGAAACAAGATCATTTTCTGCGTCGGCGTAAGCGGGTACACATCTTCCAATTGAGCATTTATTCCCCCGGCAAAACGGCAGAGCCGTTCCAGCTTGTGCTCATTCAACCCTTGAAGGGTAAGATCGCTTGGGGTTAAGGTTTGCTGCTTTCTTTCCATGCAATGGACGATCATACCCGAAAGATTGTTCTTCATCACATCGGCGAACCGCTCCATGGTTGCCTGTCCAAGCTGATGCTTGTTATAGGTCATAGATATGGAGAGCTTTCCGCCGATATGGATACCTGAAATGTCGAGATCATGCTTTCGCTTCCAGCGAGGCGAGACCATTTCCCCCATAGAGATGCCGGAGAAATGAAACCCCTGATAATCAGACACGTCAAAATTCCCCAAGTAATTAAAGCTGACTTGAGGTTTTCGCGCTCTGTGTTCTCTTTTGCCGGTCCCGTAGTCAAGCAGCATACTTCCGATTCCTTTGTTCGGAACGGCTCTTAAGGTTTCTTTCGCCAGTTTGATATATTCGGAATAGTCGTCCGAGAGTTCTTTGACCCTTAATACAACCGGATAAATACTTGTAAACCAGCCGACTGTTCTGGAGATATCCGCTTCTTCAAACAGCTCCTGATTCCTGCCGTGCGATTCCATATCCACTGCAGCCTTGTCTACATTAAAGCACTGTTTCAGGGTTAATGCGGTCGCGGCCAGCAAGATGTCGTTGATTTCGGTGTTGTAAGCGTGATGGACAAGCTTCATCATTGCTTCCGTTTCGGCGGCAGACAACTCAAATTCAACCCTGGCAACATCCTGAAAGCAATAGCCCTTTCCTTCATGATTACTTGGCAGGAACGGTTCGATCTGCTCCTCCACTGCAGTCCAGTAATCCTTCTCCCTGTCAGCTCCGGGCAATTCAAAATACCTGTTCAGCCGCTGAATCCACTGCACATAGGAATCAGTTTTTCCAGACAAAATCAGCCCCTCACCTGCAATTGCCTGATTATAAAGGGTAGTGAAATCCTCCAGAATAATTCTCCAAGAAACCCCATCAACCACAAAGTGATGGATCAAAGCAGCTACATAATCTTTGTCTTTGCAGCGAAAATGCACTACCTGCAGCAACGGGCCATCAACCAGACGCATGGCTCTTTGTTTCCCATTCAAATGTCCCGTAATCCGCTCTTCTGCATGTTCAAGCTGCGACAGGTCCACCGTTTCAAAGGCAAATAAAGGGCGAGCACCGGGTTCTCTGATTTGCTGAACGGTACCTTGCTCATAGACGCGAAGAACACTACGCAACGCATCGTGATGTTCCATCAGTTTGTAAAAAGCCTGTTCTATACAAACTGCCCTCATCCGCTCGACTGAGGTTAAGAGTATGCCTTGGTTATAGTGATTGGCGATCTCCAAGGAGCATTCCTCCAGAAACCATTGCTGAACAGGTGACAATGCAGCCTCGCCGGAAACGCTGTCATAGTTGTCCAGCTTCTCCGCCGGCTCCATGTGGTTACTGATCTCCCGGATGGTGGGAGAATGAAAGAAGTGCTTTAACTCCACCTTCCAGTTTTTTTGCCTTAACTTAGAAAGAATTTGTATAGCCTTGATCGAGTCTCCGCCCAACGTGAAAAAGTGGTTGTCTATACCGACCTCAGCCACCTTAAGGACATCCTGCCACACCCCGGCCATAATCCGCTCCGCTTCGGTTCTGGGCTGGATCACACCCTGTTCCCTCATTAAGACTGGGGAATTCTCCATTAATTGTTTTCTGTTGACCTTCCCGTTACTCGTCAGAGGAATCTCCCTGATGCGTGAGAAGAAAGCCGGAAGCATATAGTCCGGGAGCTGCTGCCCTAAGTGCGATCTGATATCCGTAAGGGTTAATTGATCACTGCCGGTAAAAAAAGCATGCAAGTACCTGCTGTCTTCCCCGTCCTTCATATCAAGGACAACTGCATTCCGCACCCCGCCCAGCTTCAACAACTGGTTCTCGATCTCTCCCAACTCAATCCGGTGTCCTCTGATCTTCACTTGCTGATCTATCCGGCCCAAATAGAGCAGTTCGCTGCTTTTTGACCATTTTACCAAATCCCCTGAACGGTACACCCTCGATCCGTGTTGAAAGAGATCCGGAATGAACTTGTCCTCTGTCAGTTCTTCACGGTTTAAATATCCCCGGGCAACTCCTAGTCCGGCAACCAGCAGCTCTCCCGGAATTCCTTCCGGCACCAGCTGCAGGTCTTCATCAACAACATAGGCAGATAAAGTGGGAAGCGGCCTCCCTATATTGGAATGTCCCTTCGAGATCTCCGTTTCCGTAATCTCTTTATAGGTCACATGAACAGTTGTTTCCGTTATGCCATACATATTGATCAGTTTGGTTGCCTTATATTTGTTATGCCAGTCCCGGAGAATTGAGGGATTCAGCGCTTCCCCGCCGAATATGACATAGCGCAATTGCGATAGACCTGCATCATGATAGCTCTCATCTTCCCGAATCAAGGTATGAAAAGCCCCCGGAGTCTGATTCAGAACGGTTACCCGCTTCTCTATAAGCAGCTTACGAAAGCGGGGAGTATCCCGGGCAACCTCCTTGGGGACAATGATCAGATGCCCTCCGTTCAGAAGCGGGCCGTACATCTCCCATACAGAGAAGTCAAAGCTGAAGGAATGAAACATGGTCCATATATCATCATTATTGAAATCAAACAGGCTTTTGTTATTGCTCAGCAGCCCCGCCACATTTCGATGTTCAATCATGACCCCCTTCGGTCTGCCAGTCGATCCTGAAGTGTAGATCACATATGCCAACTGCCCTGGATTCCGATCAGCTGGCTTAGAAGCGGTCTCCGGTTCTTCATTCAAGCGGGCCAAGTCCTCGGTATAGATGACGGCTGCTTGTCCTGATTCTCCCCCTGTATCTGCGAACCGTCTGCTTGTGATAATGACAGGGGACCGGCTGTCTTCAATGATTTCCTTCATTCTCGCCGCCGGCATTTCCGGATCAATCGGCAGATAAGCTGCACCCGATTTCAATATTCCTAACGCAGCTGCCACCAAATCAATGCTTTTATCCAGCTTCACTCCAACTATAGTTTCCTGCGGAAGGTTGAGCTTGCGAAGCTGCCGCGCGTATACATTTGCCAGCTGATCGAGTTCTTTGTAAGTCAATGAGCTGCTGTCGCAGGTTATGGCAACCCGGTCTTGGTAACACTCGGCAACCCGTTCAAAGAGTTGGTCGATGGTATGGGCCTCCGGGTATTCTGACGCCGTCTCATTATATTCGGTTATTATCCGCTGCTGCTCTTGGTTCGTTAACAGTTGAACATCCTTCAATAACGTATTGGTATTGCTCAGGACCTGCTCAAAAAAAACATTTAACTGACCGAAGATACGGCGAATAGTACCGGCATCGTAATATCCGGGATGAAATTCGATATCCAATGCAATACGGCCGCAATCATCCGAATAAAAGGAAAAGCAAAGGTCCGCCTTCCACTTTTCAAGATAATGGATATCCCGGTGAACGACTAAGGCGGGCAGAGACATCTCCGGTAGAGGGTGAAAACCCGAATCCGGGCTATTCAGGGCCTGCTGCAGCGTTTTTCTCACACCGTCCATATAGGATTTAAAGGTCATCTCCCGCTTTAAATGAAAACATACAGGGATAAGCAACTTTTTGACAACATCAACGTCCGGTTTATCCCACTGATTCATTAGCGGAGTTACAGCAATAACCTCGGAAACCCTTCCATATTTGGACAGCAAAAAAATGACTCCCGCATTCAGCATCATAAACTCTGCGTAGGGAGATTTCTTGGTGATCCGTTTAATTTCGTTATTTATTGCATCCGGAAACAGGAACGTTTCAACTGATGAAGGATAATCGGAACTGCCAACGTGTACACAATCTCGTGGAAAACCGCTTACTTTCTCCACCAGCGTTTGTTTGTCCTTCCAGTAGTATTTGCCATCCCCTGGATATGCATCTTCTAATTCCATCTCATTCCCCCCTTACCAATCAAATTCAACGCTTTCCAAATCAACCTTGCGCGATATCTTCGAAGGATCATCCAGATTGATCCGGGCCAGCTGAATATCCCCGTTGCCTGCAACTGCTTCCAATATTGTTGTATACTGGCGCAACAGCTCCTCTGCCGTTTCCTTTTGATACAATTTGGTGTTGTAATCCATATTGCAGCTCAATACCCCATCGTAGTCCTGAATATTTAACGTAAGGTCATATTTGGAATTCGAATTCTCATACCTGTACGGATTGGCCTGCAGACGCCCGAAGGAAGCTTGGGGTATCGGAATATTTTGCATGGCAAACACAACATCGAATATAGGATTGCGGCTGACGTGACGCGGTGCATTCCATAAGGATACCATCTCATCATAGTACAACTCCTTATGCTCAAAGGATTGCAGCACTTCACTCCTAAATCTGGCAAAAAAGCCGTTAAAGGTATCCTCAGGGACCGGACGGGTCCTTACCGGCACAACATTGACCAGGTTTCCGACCAAGCCTTCCAGGGCTGGCTGATCCCTTAAAGCTATGGGTGTACCGACGATGACATCCTCATAACCGGAGACCCGCATGAGAAGAATGTGAAAAGCCGCAAACAAACTCATGAACAAGGTGCCTCCTGATTGATGTGCTAACCGGAATAAACCACGATTTACGTCCCCGCTGACGTCCAAAGTGACTGTGTCTCCAGCAAATTCTCTGATTGGTCCCCGCGGGAAATCGGTCTGAAGCTCAAAAGAAATTGCCGGCCGGTTCAATTTCGCATCCCAGTATTCCAGATCAGCCGCCATCTCATTGTGCTCACATTGCTTGCCGCGCACATAAGCATAGTCCTTAAAATGAATTCTCACCGGTTCGAGCCTCTCTCCGTTGTACAAACTTGAGAGCTCCTTAGTGAGAATGCTAAGCGACACTGCGTCAGATACAATATGATGGATATCAAAACATAAGATAAATTGCTCTGTACCTGCTGCCAATACCTCTAATCGTGCCAGCGGAGCGCTTAGAAGATGGAATGGGCGGATAAAAGCCTTTAAATAATGTCTGATCTCCTCCTCCGTCTCCACTTGTTTGACAGTTACGATTCCCGGTACATCCGATTGGACGGTTTGAACAACCTCGCCGTCGGCAATCCGGAAGGCAGTCCGCAACGCTTCATGTCTCCGAATCAGAGCTCCAAAGGCCTTTTCCAGTCTGTTCAAATCAAAGTTACCGGTAATTCTGACTACATTAGTCATATTGTAAGAACAACCGGCGTTTCCCAGCTCTTCGATAATGAAAATCCCCCGTTGAATTGGAGTAACGGGATAATAATTCTGCTCAGGTGCCAGGAGAATGTCTCGGCTAATATCCCTCGCCGTGTTCTGTGAAGAATCTTCAACCATGGTCTGCTCCGCAATAAACCCGGTGAAAGCATGAAGGTCTGGGAACCGCAGCAGATCCGTTACCTTAAGTGCCGTCTGGAAGACTTGATTAATTTGCACTATTACTTTCATGGCAATGATGGAGTCCCCGCCAAGCTCAAAGAAGTTGCTCTCCAGATCAAGCTTCTCCATGCCAAGGACGCCGCCGATGATTTGTCCAAGGCTTTCCGAATGTCCATGCGGTGGTACCTTTTCCCCCTTGTACCTTACCTCGACCACACGTTGATACGAAGAAGCCTGTTCAAGCCCGCCTTTGATTCTTTCAATAATGGAATCGGACAGACGGAAGGAAAACTCCTTATAGTAAGGAAGAAGCTCGCCCTGGTAGTTTAATCCTCCAATAATGGACTCCTGCACGTCATGGTTTAAAATGTCGTGAAACGCTTCACGTACCCTCTCTGAAGAAATGACCTGGAACAACTGCTTCTGCGGATTAAACCGCTCCCCCATCAACTGCACTGTGAACTCCCACGGTGCCCAGCTCATGGCAATCGTTCGCTTACCACCAGTATTTCGGTAATGAACGAAGGAATCCAAGAAGGAATTGGAACAAGTATAACCTGAAAGTCCCACACCGCCGATCAGGGTGACCGGTGAGGTGAACAGCACCATAAAATCCAGCTTATCCTGCTGTGTTAAGCGATCCAAGAGCCATGTTCCCTGAACCTTTGGGGCTAATGTGCGAAGGAAGTCTTCTTCTTCCTGCTCTTGAATACTCACCCCTCTGGCACCCGTTCCTATTCCTGCACTATGGATAACTCCGTGAATGCTGCCGTAAGTCTCACGAACCTCATCCAGAACAGAAATCATGTCCTCCGGGCAGGAAACATCCGCCTGGTAACACCGGACCTGAGATCCTCGTCCCTCAACTTGTTGAAGCGACTTCACTTTATCGCTTAAGGCATTGGCAGGATCGGCCGCTATTGCTGCCCACTCTTTCTTATCCGGGAAGCAGGAGCGGTTAATCAGAATCAAGGTTACCTGATTTTGAACCGACAAATAATGGGCAACCTGAAGCCCTAGCCCTCCCGTTCCCCCTGTAATGACATAAACACCTTTGGGCCGGATACCGGTCGGTTTCAGCTCCATATCCAGAGGCTGGAAGGTCTCCAGCCGTTCCACATATCTGATCCCTTTCCGGTAAGCCACGTTCGAATCCATTGCCGCTGACGCAATCTCATTGGCGATGACTTCGGCTTCCGTCTCGGAATCTATATCGATGCATTTGCATTGGGTATTGAAATTTTCGTACTTCATTACTTTCGCCAGCGCGAACATCGGCGCGAAGACCGGGTTGATTACGGGATCACTGCGGTGTATAGCGTTGACGCGCTCCGCTATCAAATAAAGGTCCAAGTCTGCAAAGGTTTCTTCTGCCAGAGCCAGATGGAGGTTTCTAAAACTGCACACTCCCCGCTGAAGACCTGCAGTCAAATCATTTTCGCTGTCCATCCCCCCCTGCTCGGAAAGGCTGGCTAAGTGCACAATCGCGGTCAAATTCATGTCCTTCATTTGCGCAAGCAGAGCCGAGAAGTCCGCTGCCGTATTCCGAATTAGATACTCCATCGCACTGATCTTGGAATATTCACGGCCGAGTTGTGCCGTTACAACATATCTTTGTCCACGGAGCTCCTTCATTATCGCATCGGAGAGACAACCATCCCCCACAATGACCAGAACAGCACCTTCCCATGTTCGCCCGGGTGGAACAGCCTTCTCTGCCTCCACCCAATTGAGTTGATAATACTGTTCTTCCCCTCTGTCTTCCGTCTCCTTGGCAACCCAGCACCTCTTTTCATCAAAGACGTAAGGAGGTAATGGGACTCTGCGAAATACCGTATTCTTGTACATCGCGCTCCAGTTCACTTCATGTCCTTGAACATACGATATTGCAAGCCGGCCCAGCCGCTTCGGATCATGGCCTTCCGCCAATACATCTTCATAAGCTTCCAAGAGAGCTCCTGCAGCATCGGCAGCCGCTTTATTGACTGAGCCATAATAAATTTGCAGCTCCGGGCAGTTTTTCTTCCCGGATTGGAACAGCATTAATTTATTCTGAAGATCCAATTGGTCGTTCGTAATGATCGCCAGCCGGTATTGATAATGCCCCCTTCCAATATTTGAAGTGTAGCAAACCTCTGCCAGACTACAAGGATCATTGAAGTATTTAATGTAGCTTTGCACAAGCTGATATAATGAGCGTTCTGTTTTGGCCGACAGTGTAAAAAGAGAATCCCCGGTTGCTGCTGCACCAGGCCACTTCCTTGTGTACTCCTCCAAGACCATGTGACAGTTGGTTCCGCCGAGACTGAAAGAACTTACACCGCACCGAACCGGTTCCTCGCTCTCCTCCAGGTCCCGCAGCACATCATTCACATAAACCGGAGATTTGTGAAACCCGATATTCCGGTTGGGATAACGAAAATGCAGGGATGAAGGCAATTGACGATTTTTCAGAGAAAAAACAGCTTTCATGAACCCGATCATTCCCGCCGCATTGTCCAAGTGGCCGTAATTGGATTTGACCGATCCAATCGAACAGAATTGCTGCTTCTCCGTGAATTGGCGGAAGGCCTTCGTGATTCCCTCCACTTCAATCGGATCCCCCAGCTTAGTCCCTGTGCCGTGAGCCTCTATAAAGGACAAGCTTTCAGGGTTAATTCCGGCGGCCTTCCATGCACGAACGATTACTTCTTCCTGGGCAAGCGGATTCGGTGCCGTAACCCCCATGGAATCGCCGTCATTATTAACCGCACTGCCCTTAATGACAGCATAGATATGGTCGCCGTCCTTCTCCGCCTGGACTAGGGGCTTAAGCAGCACCGCACCAACCCCTTCGCCACCTGCTGTTCCATCGGATGACTGGTCAAAGGTCTTCGTAAGCTGATCCGCGGATTCAATTCCCAGCTTCTCTGGCGGCTCAACGGGGAGCATATTCAGTTTGATGCCTCCTGCGATCGCCATACTGCATTCTCCTTGCATCAGAGCCATGCACGCCATATGAATCGCAACAAGAGAAGAGGAGCATGCGGTATCCACCAATATAGAGGGTCCATGTAAGTCAAGCAAGTAGGCTATTCTGCCTGCCAGCAATGACTTCAGATTACCCGGTATGGACATCGCAGTATATTCAGGACACAGCTCGGCAATAAGCCGGCTGTATTCACTGTCGCTGCCGAAGCCGGCGTATATACCGGTTCTTGTCCCCTTTAAGCTGTGCCCTCCATATCCTGCGTCCTCGATCGCTTCCCAGACAGTCTGTAAAAAAAGTCTTTGATTTGGGTCCATCAGACTCGCTTCTCTGGGAGAGAGATTGAAAAAATTATAGTCGAAGCGGTCAATGCGCTCCAAATACGACCCACGGGAATATTGGATCGCAGCGGGCTGTCCAGACATAGAGCCCAGAATGTCGTCGAGATCTTGTCTGCGGCTTAACGGAAGTGACTTCACACAATTTTTCCCACTGACAAGATTATTCCAGAATTCAGTCTGATTGTCGGCATCGGGAACCCTGAGCGCCAAGCCGATCACGGCAATATCCTGGAAGTTTCTGATTTGCTGTTCTTTCATCATGGATAACAGCTGTGAAGCAACTGTACGGTTGATAGTGCCTCTTTTTGTCTCCTCAAGAATGAACCGGTAGACGGACTCCAATTAATCTCCCCCAATACCCTTTAAATCCTGGAGCATTTGCTCCACATCAAAATCGTCACTGTCAATACTGTCCAGCATCTGGTCAATCTCATTCTGTATAACCGTTTGGTTCAGGACTGTCTTTAACGTGCCGCCCTCCCCCTTCTTGCCGATATAATCGGCCAATGCAGAAATGGTGGTGTAGTTGAATAAGTCAACCAGCTTAACCTGTTGCGGAAACACCTTCTCCAGACGGTTATGCAATCTGACAAGTGAAATAGAGTCGCCTCCCACATTGAAGAAGCTTTCCCGGGGATCAATCCGGTCAAGCTGAAGAATCTCTTGCCAGATCAGTGTAATCTCCGCTGTCAGCCCGTCGTCGGCAGGCCCGCTCTGATTCTCAAGCCTCAGGGGCTCTTCCAGTGCAAACAGTACATCCGCAGCAATTTTGCCGTTAGCATTCAACGGTAACTCATCCACATAGGTGAAGCTTGCCGGAATCATATACTGAGGCAGTACGCCGGCCAAAGCGGTCTGGAGCTCTTCACGGCTCATCCGGTTATCACCAATCAAATAAGCCCTTAATTGATGGACCTCATCCTTGCCTTGCTGCACCAGCACAACCGCCTCATGAATTCCTTCAATCCCGCCGAGTTTTGCCTCTACTTCACCTAATTCGATCCGGTAGCCGCGGACTTTAACCTGCTTGTCTTTTCTCCCGCCATACTCGATTTGGCCTCTTGCATTGAACCGGCCCAAATCCCCGGATTTGTACATCCTTCCGTTTGGAATGAACGGGTCGGGTACGAAGTATTCATCCGATTTCTCCCGGTCATTTATATATCCTTTTGCAACCCCGTCACCGGCAATATAAATCTCACCCATGACCCCCACGCCACAGGGAACCCGGTGCTGGTTCAAAATGTAGATCCGTACATTATCCGCAGGTTTCCCGATCGGCACAGAGCGCCCTGTATCCTCCGTTTCGTCATACCGGTGGATCATGCATCCGACTACGGTTTCCGTTGGACCATATTCATTGTAAATCTCGATCCGGTGCTGAAATTTATTAACAATACTGCGGGCCAGAGAAGTCTTCAAATCCTCCCCTCCAACTATAAACCGTCTAACAGATGTATTGCCGATATCAACATCCGTTAACAGCATCAGGTGAGACGGAGTCAATTTCACAACCGTTGCCCTATTATCCTTCATTACTTTGTACAAAAGAAATTCATTTCCATCATTTCTGTATACCTCAATTGTGCCGCCGCAAATAAGCGGAGTAAAGATCGACGTAAGTGTCAAGTCAAAGGCTAGGGATGAATACAAAGGGAACACCGCATCCCCCTCATTGGCATACATTTTTTGGGCCCACCAAATATAATTTAGCAGTCCCTGATGCTCCACCATGACCCCCTTCGGCCTTCCTGTTGAACCCGAGGTATAAATAACATAAGCAAGCTGATCCGCAGCAATTCGGGCAAACACCGGTGTAGCCTCCGTCTCCGGTTCCCCTATCAATCGCAGGTCTATGATCTTGCCTTCAAATGCTGTGTCTTCCTTCATGTCCGTATTGGTCAGGAGCAGGCATACTTGCGAATCAGCCAGCATGTAGTCCACTCGCTCCGCAGGGTATTCGGGATCAATTGGCAAGAAAGCCCCTCCCGCCTTCATAACGGCAAGCAGCCCGATAATGGTTTCCGCCGAATGCTCTGTCATCATGCCGACAATCGCTCCCCGCTTAACTCCCTCTGTCACCAGCCGGGAAGCCAAATGAGTCACACGCCGTTGCAATTCCGAATAGGTAACCGTAAGCTTATCCTCCGAAACGGCTGCTTTGAAAGGTTCTCTCTCCGCTTGCTGCTCAAACAATTCCACAATGTTGGAGTGACTGGGATAAGGAGCGCCGGTAGCATTGAATCTGTTCATGTAGATCTCCCTGTCATCCAAAGTGAGAAGCTCCATCTCTTCTAGCTTTACGGATCTAACCACGACTGTGTCTATCATTTTCTCGTAGAAGCGGGATAATCGTTCAATCGTTGACGGACTATATAGATCACTGTTGTACTCAAACCTGATTTCCGTCATCCCCTCCACTTCCCGGCAGCTCAGGTATAAATCAATCAGACTTGTATCATCACTAACCTGGGCATGCTCGTAAAATTGAAACATCGTCGAGTAAATTGGGGATGTTGTCAAATCCCTTTCAGGGTTAACCTTTTTCACCATCAAATCAAAGGGATATCTGCCGTTTTTGAATGCCAGCACTGATTTTTCTCTGACAACATTCAGCACATCCTGGAAGGTCTCAAGATTACGGAATTGGGCCCGAATGCATAACGTGTTGATAAACAGACCTATCAGATTCTCCACCTCTTCAGAATCCCTGCCTGCGATTGGGAAACCTACGATGATATCCTCATCGCCCGTTACCGAATGCAGAAGAAGGAAATACACACTCAGGAAGAAGACATGCTGAGATGTCCCCCATTCCCTGAGTTTACTTTTAACCGACTGGGTCAGCTTTTCATCAAGGCGGAACGTATGGGAGCCTCCATTAAAGGTCTGTATGCTGGGACGGCTGTAGTCGGCAGGTAAATTTAATGCTGGCAGCGGCTTAACTAATTCACCTAACCAGTAGGATTCCATCGAACGGGCCTGCTCGCTTTCAAACCAGCATTTCTGCCTCATCATCCAGTCTACATACCGCATGGCCGGCATGCTCAAATCAGGTACTGTATCTTGTGCCAGCGCCTTATACATGGTCATTAATTCTTCAAAGAATATTTTTGAACTCCAGCCGTCTGTAATTAAATGATGCAAATTAACATAAAAGCACCAATCCTGGCGGTTCAGCCGGAACAAAATGAACCTGTGCAAGGGCTTGCGCAAGTCAAACGGCATTCTTTTATCGGCATTGATCATTGCAAGCAAAGTTTCTTCCTTATCTGCGTCATCTGCCAGGTCGATAACCTTGATGTCAGCATGGCAGTGATCGACTATTTGCTGGCGCGGAGAACCATCAGCATCCTCTACGAATATGGTTCTCAAGGTTTCATGGCGGGCCAAGAGCCTGTCAACCGCATTGCAGACAAGCTCCGTATTCACCTCCATTTCAAGCCGGAATGATGACGGAAGATTGTAGGCAGTCAAGCCCGGATGAAGCTTCTGCAGGAACCACATCCGCTCTTGTGCATGGGACAGCTCATAATCAATATTGACTAGGGCGGTTTCCGGTTCGCCGGCAAGAGAAGCCTGGTTCAGTTTGTCTTTGACATGACCCTCCAGTTCCCCTATGGTTGTGTAAATGAACAAATCCCCCATGTCTATATCAATGCCGTATTCCTTGTTTAAAACATTTGAAATTTTTATGGCTTGAATGGAGTCCCCACCAAGCTCATAAAAATCATCAAATACATTAATGGTCTTCAAACCCAATACTTCTCCCCATATTTGGCCAATCCTCGTTTCAAGCGGGCTATAGACCCCATTGGCTCTTCCTTTCAGTTCCAGTTTCTCCAGTGGTCGCGCCTGCTCTTGGAAATCGGCCTGCAGACTTCTGTAGTTAACAAGCCGGCTTTCAATATTTTCGCAAAACCGATATGGGATTCTGTCCAAGCTTCCTAATAGTGGATAATTAAGTTCACCGACCATGACTTGATGCTCATTCAAGCTTAAAATATCTTTATACGCCGCTACTCCTTCCTGTGGATCGATCGGATGAATGATTGCCTGATCGTGTTCCAAGGCGCTTCCGGCAGCCATGCCAACAAATTTCCATGTAGTCCATTTTACACTTATTGCAGGAACTTTCTTACAGTTCCTAAGATAGTCGGCAAATGAATCTAAATAAGTATTCGCCGCTGTATAATCGCTCTGGCCTGCTCCGCCGGCCAGACTCGCGACAGAGGAGAACATCATAAAATAATCAAGCTCATCGTCCTTCGTCAACTGATGAAGGATCCATGTCCCGTTAACCTTGGGTTGTAGAACCGCCCGCAGCTTATTCCTATCCTTTCGGCCTATTACACCCTCTCCCGGAACTCCGGCAGCATGTATGACGGCGTTAATGCGGTGGAACTCTTGGCGGACCCTTCCAACGATTTCACGCATCGATTCATAATGGGAAACATCCCCGGCATAGAAAACGATTCGTGCGCCTAGACTCTCGATTTCCCGCAGCTTCCTGATTATGCTCATCAGTTTGCTATCGATGCCTGCGGCGAGAATCCCAGCCCACTCCTCCTTGGATGGAATGGCAGTACGGCTCACAAAAGCCAGCGAGACCGGGCCGCTTCTCGCCATTTCCAAAGCAACCTCTAAGCCAATCCCACCGGTTCCGCCTGTAATCAGGTAGACTCCGTCTTTTTTCACTTTTATCGAAGAAGAGTGCTCCATGACTTCGATTTCCGCTATTTCCTCCTCATACGCTAAGTCATTCCTCATAGCGGTAAGGTAGGATGACGGTGTGCGTCCGATTTCTGTAACTAATGAAGGAACTGATGTCTCATCATCCAGATCGATGCACTTGACTGTCAGATTGGCGTACTCTTTCTGAATCACTTTTCCGAATCCTGCCATTGTTGCATTTATGGGAATTACCGTCCGCTCATTTCCGGTTACGGAAAATGCATATTTCGTAATAACGGTCACATGAATTGGCTGAGCATGTAGATGCTGAGCAATGGCTTTAGCACAGAAGAAGAGACTGTCAATCCCGTCTGCTTGGGCGTCCTCCAGCTCATCCAAGGTGTCCGGCTCCTGTCCGGTATTCAGAGAGAACAGATACAAGATACTGTTTATCTGGTTTCGCTTCAGGTCTTGGAACAGCCGCTGAAAGTCGTCCTCGCTTGAACTAATCGTATAATGCTCCTCATCCGTCTTCTGATAGACCGGGCCCCTTTCCACATGAATCACCGGGAAGCCATGGCCTGTAAACTGTGTAATCAATTCTTCCGATATGCCCTGCCTGTCTTTCATAATTACCGTTACACCTAACCTGGGCGCTGATTCCCTGGGAGCCTCCTCCTTCTTCTTCCAGCTGATCCGGTGTAACTTTTGTTGTTCCCGTTCTTGAATGAACCCGCTTTCATGATTTTGTAGCCGGCGCATTCCATAATCCGTTACTTCTAATATGACATTCCCATCCGTATCAAGAAAGGTAATGTCAAACAAGGCCATGCGGGAAGGAGAACCCTCCTTTCGTCTGATATAGCTCAAAAAACGGGAAGGGATCGGTGCATATGCAACCAATTTTTTATAGCTATAAGGAACATACAGGCCCTCGTCGATTAATTTCCCTGCAAAGTTTATACCAATATCCATCAAGGAAGGATGCAGATGAAACTGCCCCAATTCCCGAAGAACATCCCCGGCAGCTTGCACCTCCAGCAGCAGGCTATCCTTCGTCTGCTGTAGCATCAGTTCATTGCCATGCCAATGCTTGCCGAATACGAAAGGTCCCCCCATAGAGCTTATATTAATCGGCTGCTGCTCTTCTCTGAAGGCTTGCTTTAATATCCCTACCGCTTTCTTGTCCGGGGGAATTTCCGCTCCCCGCCGGAAAGCGCCCTTAGCATGAACTGTCCGCACACCACCGTCATCAACAGACTCAATTGCGAACGTCAGAGCATCCTGCGGACCAGAATGAATAGCGGCCACTAGCTTTTTCTTGCCTGGAGCGTCAACAAAATACGGGCTCAAAAAGGTAACATCCCTCAGCTCAAAGGATTCCCCCTTCCACCTCTCGTTCACAGCCTCCAGCGCCATTTCCAAATAACCAGTGCCCGGCAGCATACTTCGCTCATGCCATTTATGCTCATTCAATACCCAACTTGCCTTGGTCTCCATGTCCAGACGAAAGATTGTTTCAGATTCACTACTCTTTATTCTCTCTTTAATGAACGGCGCCTTATTGAACCTCTGCTCAGCTCTCTGCCCGATACCTTCCGGGGCGACCCAATAGCGCTCTTTTTTTAAAGGATACGCCGGTAAGGGAAACTTAGTACATTGCTGCGAGTAGAGCCTGTCCCAATTCACGTCCGCCCCCTGTATGTATAATTGGCAAAGAGAGGTCAACAGAGAAGAGTCCACACCACCTGCTAACGCGGCCCGGTCCAGTATCTCGGACGATAACCGATTTAGTCTGTCCAGTTCCCGGACGGTAATGCCCCCCTCCTCCGCTAAGTGTCGATTGTTCTTTGTCACATGATGTGTCCCGGTAAAAATCCCCCGGCCCTCTTTCGTTAGCCCGTGAATATATACATGTATCAGTTTTTTCCGCAAATCAATCCAATCGGTGTAGAGAATTGCCAGCCTGTTTGAAAAATGCGGCCTTCCTACTGAAGCACTATACGAAATATTGTCCAAAGGCAAGGAATCTGTGCCAATGATGAATTTAACGAACCGCTCGACATACTGAACCAAGGAATTATTGTCCCTTGCTGACAGGGTCAGAACCCTCGCTTTGACGTCGTTCTCTGCAGCAGCCTCCCGGGGGGCTTCCTGCAGAACAACGTGGCAATTCGTTCCACTGAAACCAAAAGAGCTGACACCCGCCAAAAGAGGCTTGTCCGGCTGTTTCCATTCTTTAAGCCGACTGTTCACATATAGAGGCGATTGGCAGAAATCAATGAAAGGATTGGGCGACTCAAAATTAACAGTAGGCGGTATCTGCTTATTTTCCAAAGATAAGATCAATTTAATTAATGAAGACATTCCGGAAGCTCCCACCAAATGGCCAATATTCGGCTTTACAGACCCGATGCCGCAAAATTGGCTTTTGGAGGTGTACCTTCTGAACGCATTGGAAAGCGCCCTCACTTCAATAGGATCGCCTAATTTCGTTCCGGTTCCGTGGGTCTCAATATAGGTAATATCCTCCGGATTGATACCCGCCCTCTGCCATGCAGTAACAATGACATCTTCCTGCGCCTCGGCATTTGGGGCCGAAATCCCATTGGAGGTGCCATCATTGTTGATGGCGCTGCTTTTAATTACAGCCCTTATATGATCCCTGTCCTTTAGCGCCTGTTTCAAAGGTTTCAGCATGACAATGCCTATCCCTTCTCCCCACACGGTGCCGTTCGCATTTTTATCGAAGGTGCGCACCAAGCTTTCCGCCGATTCTATCATACTGTCTCCACTTACAGGAAACAGAGAAAGATTTATTCCTCCGGCCAAAGCCATCTCACAGTCCTTATTCTTCAGTGCCTGACAGGCCATGTGAAGCGCCACCAGACCAGAAGAGCATGCTGTATCGACGACGATGCTTGGACCCTTTAAATTCAAGTAATATGAAATCCGGCTTGCCATAATGCCGGCAGTCGATCCGGTTATCGCTAAAAAATCCGAATCATGCACCAACCGCTTGTATATCGTATCGCTCGAATGATCCCGTCCAGCAAAGACACCAACCTTTTTCCCATGAATCTGCTTTCCGGCGGAGCCTGCGTTCTCAAGTGTTTCCCATGCCACTTCTAGGAAAACCCGCTGGTGGGGATCCATTAATAATGCTTCTCTCGGTGAGATCCGGAAGAATGCTGGATCAAACTGATCAATATGCTCCAAATATCCCCCTCTGCCGTAAAAATCCTCTGGAGAATCCCCCTCGGGGATAAAGCAATCTGTATCCTTTTTGCGCGTAAAGGGAAAGTCCCGTATCATCGATTTGCCATTTTTGAGATTCGACCAGTATTCCTGTTCATTATCCGCCTCAGGGAATCTACAGCTCAATCCGATAATGGCAATGTCTTCGTCTTGGTGTTCATGCTGGGCTTCATCCTGTTCATTGATTGTTGTAAGAAGCGTCAAAGCGGTGTCTTCATTTAACCCGCCTTTTTGCAACTGGTCCAGAATATATTTATTCAGCATTTCGATTTCCACAGCTTAGTTCTCCTTTCTGTGCTGCTTCAGAATCTGCAACCCATTTTCAACGGATACCGCTCCTGCTTTCACACTACCGATCAGAGCTCTTAAGCCCTCATTATCCAGAGCGGCAGTTAGTCCCCGCTGTTCTGCTTTATTCGGTTCCGGCCTTTTATTTGAAGCAGCCTCTAGCTGTTGTTCAATATATTCGGAGAGCAGCGACACCGTCGGATAGGTGAATATATCCGAAATATTGATTACGCCAGGAAATCTAAGCTCCAATTCTTTGAGCAAGTCGATAGCCAGCCTGGAGTCCCCTCCAAGCTCGTAAAAATTCATATCGACATCAATCTCATAGATATCCAGCACCTTTCCCCATAAAGAGGAGACAGTGATTTCCGTCTCAGAATAATGAATTTCGTTTCTTCCCATCAATGTTACTGATTCGATGGGCACGGGAGCAGAAGGCACTCCATCCTGATTCATGCGAACCCGCTCGATCGCCGATACAATGTCCTCGGATAACCTGATACCCAACTTAGCCGGGTCATCGGCATGCAGGAACAAGGCATCGTTATAATTCACCCGTGCCGCAATAATCCGTGCGCCTGTGTGGTTGAGTGACTGCAGTATTAAGGAGATACCCCCTTCCTTTTCTAATGCATGGAACAATGTATCTTTGTTAACCCCGTGCCGGACAGACATCCCTACATGTTTCCATGTAGCCAAATTCACCGAAACAGTTTTGCGCCCTGTCTTACTCCGCTTCATAGCATAAGCATCCATGTAGGCATTGGCTGCTGCATAATCGGCCATCCCCAGCCCTCCGGCAAACGATGCAATGGAGGAGAATAAGACCATAAAGTCCAGTTCATCCTTTGCCGTTAACTTGTCCAGAATCCATGTCCCATCTACTTTTGCCTGAAGTACGCCGGATATATCGGCATAGCTCTTATGATAGATCATATTCGTCCCGGAAATACCCGCGGCATGGAAGACTCCCGAGATCCTTCCGTATCTGCTTCTGGCCTCCTGCAGAACAGCCGCAACTTGTTCTTCATCCGACACGTCGGCAGAGAAATAATCTACAGTTGATCCATTTCGTTTCATTTCAAGAATAGCATTATGCTTATCCAGCCATTCAGCGTCCTCTGATTGAGCAGGAAATTGCTGTCTGCCAAGCAAGATAAGGTGAACCGGGCGCAAGGCGGCTATAGCCTGCGCCAAGCAGAAGCCTATTCCGCCAAATCCTCCGGTAATTAAATATACGCCAAATTCATGAATCCAGTGCCCGCGAGCTTGAACGGGATTAGACTTTTCAGCTTCAATGATTTCAACATATCTGCGCCCTTCCCTATAAGCGGTCAGGTACGACTCTGAATGATGCATAATTTCACTGGTAAGTTGTTGCAGGGAGGTTAACTCATCATAATCAACACATCTGCAGGAGATATGAGGCAATTCCTGATGGATTACCCGGCCCAGGCCAACCAGTAGAGCATATTCGGGAATAATATACGGCTCCGTCCCTGTCACTTCATGCGACGACTTCGTTAACAGAACCAGATCAATATTTGAACTGACATTATTGTGAACCAGCGATTTGATTAAATTCAACAGGCTTTGGATGCTTTTATCCTCGAAGCAGTGGATGTCATTCAATGAAGCAACCGTCGTTTCCATGAAGACTGACAGGATGATCTTATAAGGTCCTGAACCCTTAACGGAAGAGATGAGCCTCTTGAAGCTGTCCTCCGATAGGTCTACCATATAACGCTCGGCTTCCAGCCGTTGAAATTGCTTGCCTAACGTTATATCGAGCACCCCGGGGATGCTCTGCAGCAAAGAAGCTGCTGTCGGGTTTCCGTCATGAATCAGCAATACGGATTCCTCGGGAGTTAGATTCCCGCTTGCTTCCACCGGCGCTTCCATCCAATTTATTCTATAGAAGGAGTCCTGCGATTTGTCGGTGCCGGCAGATTCCTTTTCCCCATACCGCCGGAGCTGCAGCCAGTGCCGTTTGGATTCAAACGGATAGGTTGGCAGGGATGTCTTCCGGTACCCCTGTTTAAGGTACAGTACTTCCCAGCGAACATCAGCACCACTAATATACAATCGGCAAAGCTCTGTAAGCATGGACTCCTGAGTCTCTTGAGATTCCATCATCTCTAACCAATGATCGACCGTTCCGCTAAGGCTTTTTTTCATATCCTCGGTCAGATCGTTCACGGATAAAGCCTTCTTATTAAAAACTAAATTAAAATGGCCATAATGAATTTGTTGATTTGTTCTGCTTGCCGCTTCCAATCCTATTCCATTAATCAAAATCAGCAGCGACTTCAATTCATCCAAATCCTTCGCAAGCAAAGCCATACGATGATTGTAGTGTTGTCTGCCGGTGTTAGCTGTAAAACAAATGTCCCCCAGACTCGATTCGTTTTTCTCCAGAAAAAGTAAATATTTCTTAATATACTGCATTAATCCTTTTTCACTGTAAGCAGACAATACAAACACAGAGCTGCCCGATTCGCTCTCCGGAATCACACGTTTTTCAAGTGAAGGTGCTTCCTCAAAGACCATATGACAATTAGTTCCGCTAAAACCGAAGGAACTAACGCCACATCTTCTAGGGAAGTGGGCCGGCTCCCAAGGAGTCAACCGGTCAACGATATACATGGGCGATTGGATAAGCTTCACCATCGGGCTGGCTTCTTGAAAATGAAGGGTAGGCGGAAGCATTTGATGCTTAAGTGCTAACGCCACCTTGACCACTGATGCCAGGCCTGATACCCCTTTGGTATGACCGATATTAGTCTTTACAGAACCTATCCCGCAAAAATTACGTTTGTCGGTGAATCTTCTGAAGGCCACATTCAGGCCCTTCAGCTCTACCGGATCACCCAGCTTTGTCCCGGTCCCATGAGCCTCAATATAGCTGATGGTTTCGGGATTTATCCGCGACGCTTTCCATGCCTTCTCGATTACCTCTGTCTGAGCAACGGGGTTAGGTGCTGTTAATCCGTTTGAGGATCCGTCATTATTTATCGCACTGCCCTTAATCACCGCATATATTTGATCTCTGTCCTTTAACGCTTTATCCAGGGGCTTAATTACAATGGCACATATACCTTCACCCCACACTGTACCATCCGCTCTTCTATCAAAAAAACGCACCTTACCCTCCGGCGAATTCAGCATTTCATTTTGCTCCGGGGTCAGTGTAACTGAAATACCGCCTACAATCGCACTCTCACATTGCTGGTCCACCAGGCTTCGATATGCGGTATGAAGCGCAACCAGACTTGAGGAGCATGCGCTGTCCAAGACAAGGCTTGGACCGGTCAGGTTCAGCAAGTAGGCAATTCTGCTGGCAGCAATGCTGGTGTTCGCTCCTGTTGCCAGCAGGGGATCAGATGTATCAATTACATTAACGTAACGCAAAGCACTTGTATCCTGTCCGACAAAAACACCGGTTCTGGTTCCTGTTAATTGCTGGGTAAGCCCTGCATCTTCTACTGCCTCCCAGGCGACTTCAAGAAACAGCCTCTGGCAAGGATCCATTACCTGTGCTTCTCTAGGCGATATCTTAAAAAAACCGGCGTCGAACTTATCGATCTCTCTTAAGTATCCGCCTACACAATCCTCACGCTTAGCGTCTTTAGCTAATAGCTCCTTCGTATCCGCCCATCTTGCTTGGGGAAACGGAGCCAGACAGCTCCGGCCTTCTGAGAGCTGCTTCCAATATTCATTAACCGATTCCGATAAAGGCAGTCTGCAGGCCATACCAACGATTGCCACATCCATGGCTTCTTTCCGTTGATCCTGCATCTGCATCATTTCAGCTAATATTTTCTTTGACTCTTCTTTGGACAAAGCACCCGATGTAATTTGCGAATAAATATATTTTTTTAGGTGTTCCAACTATCTTCACCAACCATCTTTAAATACTCGCCAAATTGCTCCTCCGATACTTCACCTTCGGTAATTTGCCTAAACAGCTCATCCAGGTCCATCGCTTCATTTTTTTCTTCCTGCTCTGCTTGTCCCGAATTCCGGTCTAAGAATTGAGCCATGCTAGAAATCGATGAATAGGAGAAGACATCTACTATCTCGAGTCTCCCCGGGTATTCAAGTTCCAGCTCTTTAAACAATTGGGCAACCATGATAGAATCTCCGCCCAGATCATCGAAATGGTCATATATGCTGATCTCCTCAACGCCCAGCACTCTCGACCATATTTCCGACAACCTCTGCTCGGTCGTTGAGCATTTATTACCGCCCCCTGATTGGGCCGCCTGTTTGTCAACAGCAGGGGTTCTATGCTTAGTTTGACGCTTTTCAAGCCTGGCAAGCTTCCTTTTGATCTCAGGCGAGAATTCTATCGGCAAAAAGCGTTCAAGGTACATCAGATTCCCGGAATAATTAAGCTCACCTATAATCAACCGGCTGACACTCTTGGAAACCGCAGCCTGAAATCCACGTAAAGCATCATCCACTTTCAGAAGCTTAAATAAATGCTTCGATTCGTCAAAAGTAGTAAGCGTGTGTTCAACCGAGTGCCTCCAAGTCGGCCAATTAATAGATAGTGTTCTTTTCCCTCTCCGGCTCCGCCAGGAAGCGAATCCATCGAGATAAGCATTAGCTGCAGTGTAGCCTCCAACACCAATGCCTCCGGTAAGTGCTACAACAGATGAGAAGAGTACAAAAAAGTCCAGTTGATCCTTTTCGGTCAATCTATCGAGAATCACTGCACCTTTTACCTTCGGCTCCATCACCCTTTCAAGTGAATCCCTGCTCTCATCTTTTAGTAGAACAAGCTCACGGCCCGCGACCCCCGCACCATGTATAATACCGTTAATTGTCCCGAACTTTCTCCGGAGATCATTCAGAATCGCGCTCATATCGGATTCAATGGTTACATCACCCGCATAGACAGTTACGGACGCACCGGTTGATTCAATTTGCAGCAAGTCTTCAATTTTATTCCTCAAGGCCTTGCTTTGGGCTTCATCACGCACTAAGGCAGTCCAAGCATCTTTTGGCGGCAGTTCCGATCGATTGATCAACGCAAGATTAACTTTGGCCTGCGAAGCTAAATGTTTCGCGAATAGAAGTCCAAGTGAGCCTGTCCCCCCAGTAATAACGTATACTCCATTCTCCTTATACACGACTGGATGATGGTCATCCACCATATTTATGCTTACGCTCTCCAGCGAACCTGTATACCGCTTTCCTTCTCTGTAAGCAACATCCAGCGCCGTATGCCGTGCTCCCATTTCATCAATAATTTTATTAATAAATACATGCTGGTCAAAATCAATCGCACTTACCTGTAAACGATGATTTTCGAGATTTACTGCTTTGCCAAGTCCCAGAAAAGCTGCATTCCCAGGATTCATGTTCTCTTTAAAGGATGTGATTTCATTTGCATTCTGGGTAATAAGATACAACTCCGCTTTATTGATATGGCTCAGTGCTTCTATCGCCTTTGATATATGGAACAGGCTGTACACTCCAAGCTCCGGTTGTTCATCTCTTTCCCCTGCAATTGAATTGCCAATCGTGGCCATATGAACAATCCGCAACGAAGACGCCGGCTGGATTTCATCTAATAACCGGAAGATGTCATTCTCCGAATATCCGATAATGTAGCGGTTATCACCGGCCCGCTGAAATCCATGGCCGTACTCAACCTCTACAACCCGTTCACACCCGTAATTCCTTAATCCCGATGCCAGTTCACCGGCATACCCTGAACGGTCCTTAAATATAAGGACTATAGAGGCTTCAAAAGGGGCCCTGGGATCTTCCGACTCATTCACACTCCATGAAGTGCGATACATAAAGCCCGGTTCATCCGGATACCGGACCCAGCACCGATCCATTTCAAACACATAGGAAGGCAAATGGACCCGCTGAACGTCCCCCTCATATAACATATTCCAATTCGTGTCCGCCCCCAGCGAATAGAGCAGCCCTATCCTATTGAGATCTCCTTCTCCCTGCAGAAACAATTGGACCTCTGATGCAAGCTCCATGTCTATTTTCTGTTTCTTTGGCAAAGTCATTTCCCATGGGTCAAGTTCAGGCTTCTCCGCCGGAGCAACTGTGTAAAACCCCCAGTGTATGGACTGATCTGCAGCAGCATCAAGCCCATGTTTGTGAACATGGTTTAGCTTGTGGAGTAAATCATCGAGACTGTCACAGACAATCGACAATCTGCACGGATGATGATCCCTTCCAGTCGATGCAGTATAGCAAATATCCAGCAGCCTTAACCGCCTGTCACGATGTAGCGCGTTTGCATATTCGTTGATTAGAGCAGTAAGACTATTTTCAGTTTTCGCAGATAACACGAAAAGCTGGCAGTGCTGATCCGTTTGGTTAACCTCCTGATGCTCAACATACTCCTCGAGTATGACATGACAGTTGGTCCCGCTGATTCCAAATGAACTTACGCCGCATCTTCTGTGGAGAGCACCCTCTTCCCAATCCATTAATATGTCATTAATATAAACCGGCGATTTGTGGAACGGTATTTTTCGGTTCGGACGTTTGAAGTGTATGGAAGGCGGTATTTTCTTCTTTTGCAAAGACATAACAGCTTTCACAACACCAGCCAAACCGGATAAGCTGTCCAAGTGCCCCAGGTTGCTTTTTACGGAACCGATCGCGCAGAACTGCTGCTTTTCCGTATAGTGATCAAAGGCCCTTTTGATTCCGTCTATTTCAATAGGGTCACCTAGCTTAGTAGCTGTTCCATGGGCTTCAATGTAGGATAAAGATTCCGGTTTAATCCCTGCATCTCTCCATACGCGAAGATGAAGCTCTTCCTGGGCTAGGGGGTTCGGAGCAGTTAAACCGGCTGAAGCGCCATCTTGGTTAACGCTTGAGCCCTTGATAATAGCATAGATAGGGTCTTTATCTTCAACTGCCCGATCATAGGATTTAACGATCAGAGCAATGCTTCCCTCACCCAGGCCAATCCCCTCACAGTCATCGCTGAATGACCTGGATCTGCCGTCGGATGACAAAATGCCGATGCTGTCCTGCAAATCTGCAATAGGCGCAAGCGTAATTTTGACCCCCCCGACGATGGCCATCTCACAATCGCCGTTTCTTATCGCCTTACAAGCGGTATGAAGAGCTACCAGGGACGATGAACACGCCGTATCAACAAGAAGGCTGGGGCCTCTAAGATTCAAAAGATAGCTGATCCTGCCGGCGATAACCGATTTTATATTTCCCGCCGTTGCCAAATGGGATAATTCTTGTTCCATATCATAAACAACTCGCTTGTATTCCAAAGGCGAATCGCTGTTATGGCCTACATAAACCCCTGTTTTTGTCCCCCTGATCCGGTCCCCCCCGTATCCCGCATCCTCAATTGCACTCCACACGGTCTGCAGAAAGATCCTCTGTTGCGGATCCATCAACCGTGACTCCTGGTAGGATAGGTTGAAAAAACGGTAGTCGAAACCGTCTATTCTATTAAAATAGGAACCTTCCATATACTGGTTATCAGTGACTTGGTTTCCACTTGCTCTAAAATAAGCTTCCATATCGTCGCAGCGGTCTTCAGGGAATTTCCCAATGCAGTCTCGGCCTTCAACCAATGCCTCCCACAGCTGTTCGGCCGATTCCATGTCGCCGATCTGACAAGACACACCAATTATAGCCATGTCCTTTATCGTTTCACTCTCTACGACCACCTCCTTCTCCAGGCCCTCCAAATCCAAATCCGAAAAGTTTATCATGTTCACCCTCCTTAAACATTACACTCTATCTGCGATTTCAGTTCTATTTGTTCCTCTGCAGATACTCCTTTGGTTACCAGTATTCTTTCAAGCAGCATCAAGCAGGTATCCGTCTCATCATGGGTGACCGTTCTGTTCTCCCTCTCAATGGCTCCTTGAATTTCGACCAGCTTCTTATAAGATTCAATGACACCTTCGGAATATGCCTGAGTGTCCCAATTATCATTGATAGTTGAGACAGCAACGGCCATGCACCTCTCCACAAACCCTGCAGACCGGGTAGAGGGTACAGACTTGCACAGCCTGCTTGCCAGCTTGTCCTTTAGCTCTGCAAGGTCTTGATCATTGTCAAAGGAGAAGGCGTCCGCGTTCCATGATGATTTGCGGATTAATTTTGTCAGTACATCTTTGGGTCCCATTTCAACAAATAGATCCGCCCCGGCTTGAACAAGATAAGCCATTATTTGTTCCCATTGCACTGGCCGGGTCATTTGCCGGAGCAGCGAAAATCTGATATCTTCCGGTTCCTGATACGGTTTGGCTGTAACATTGGATATAACCGGCCACTTCGTAGGCCTCCACTTTATTTCCAGCAAATCAGTGGCGAAGCGTTCAGCGGCAGTTGCCATTAAAACAGTATGAAAAGGTGCAGGCACTTTTAAGGGAACAACCGACGCCCCTTCTCTCTCTAAGGCTCTCGCCGCTGTGGACAGAGCTTCAGTATGACCTGCGATGACGTATTGTTCCTTAGAATTGTAATTTGCAACAGAAACGAACACTCCTTGTTCGGAGTGTTCATGGCACAAGTTATTAACAGTAGACAGCGGTACTCCCATAACTGCTGCCATGGAACCGGTCCGTGAAGCAGCAACTTCCTCCATATATCGGCCCCTTGCATCTATTAGGCGTAAGCCATCCGCATACGAGATACCGCCGGAGCATGTAATCGCTGTATATTCGCCTAAGCTATGCCCTGCCATGAATGAAGGAGCCGCATTCGTTTCTGTCATGTACGCATGGAAGGATGCAACACCCATGATATAAATTGCAATTTGATTCAAATGTGTGCCTTGGGACAAATCCATCTCTTCATCTAAACATATTTGCGCTACATTCCGATGAAGAATATCGCTTGCTTCTTCAAACACCCGCTTAGTGGAAGGAAAACGCGACATCAGCTTGCTTCCCATACCCTTGTATGGAGAGCCTTGACCTGGAAACAGCAGACATATCATCAGTTCGACTCACTCCGTCCTTTTCGTGACAGTATAACTAACGATTTTGCATAGAAGCGGATAAGTTCCATCATTCGTTGCTTCTTAAGCTTCGCGTTGTTGAAATGGCAGACGATCTTGACTACACCGTTTCTTTGCTCTATCACTGTAACCACTAGATCCGTCCGCATTGCTTGATTGTGACGGGTAAAGACAGGAATCATCCGATCCTTATCAACCGGCTGCTTTAAATGATTCATAAACGTATCTCTGTCGTAATGATTGTCTGTTTCACACTTCCGCTCTTTATAGGCAGATCGGACTGTCTGCAGAATGTCGGCAAAATCAGCCTTTTCAAAAGGCAATGGAACAATGGATGAATTATGATCATAGCTGCCATAGACCATCACTTGCCCGTAGCCGGTCTGATCCAGCAGACCATAAGCGAACATAGATACGAGTATATCGAATAAGCCAACATCTATCTGCTGCGCAATCAGCTTTAACGATGTAACAGAATCGCTGTCCAATTCAGTGGATATCGACACTGTATCCACATAATCAGTTTTACCTGCCAGGAAGTTATCCGGGACGGCCAGCTGCTTCAAAGAGGCTTTGCTTGGATCAAGACCTCCCGATGTAGTATCCAATATATTTACCAAGCTTTTAATGGTCGGGTAAGTAAATAAATCGGCAACAACAATCTTGCCGGGGTACATTCTGTTAATTTCGTCGTACATATGGATTACCTGGATCGAATTACCTCCAAGCTCAAAGAAATGATCGTATACGCTTATCTTGTCTCTTCCCAATATCCTCTTCCATAAGTCAACGATGAAGGTTTCCGTTGCTGTCTCCGGAGGCGAGAATTGGCCTGCCGTCTCTTCTGCCAACTTTTGGACTTCCCGCAATTGCTTATAATCGACTTTGCCGTTGGCCGTTAAAGGGATCTTGCTGATTAAGGTAATAAAATTGGGAATCATATAATGCGGCAGCCGTGAGCGGATACTCTCCCTGATCATTTTAGGGCGTTCTTCTGCGACTGTATAAGCAACGATATTGTCTTCGCCATCCATCGTCTCCACTGTAACTATGACGGATTCTACACCGCTGACATTTCCAATTACGCGTTCAATCTCCTTAAGGTCAATCCGGTAACCCCTGACTTTGACTTGATTATCAGTTCTTCCGATGAAATCGATACGCCCATTTGACAGCCATCTTGCAGCATCGCCAGTTCTGTACAGAACTTCGCCCTTTATGAATGGACTTGGAATAAACTTCTCCATTTGAAGCTCATCTCTGTTCTGATACCCCTTAGCTATGCCCGTTCCGGTTAAATAGAGCTCTCCAGGTATTCCCACAGGTTGCGGAACCAGCATTTCATTAAGAATATAGACCTTTGTGTTGGCAACTGGGATCCCGATAGTTATTGTTGTCTCGCACTCCAACCGGCGTTGGTATGTCGCTACTACGCTGTTTTCTGTTGGTCCGTACGCGTTTACAATTTCTATATGGGGCATCAGCTCTACACATTTTTTCACGAGCTTTTCATTTACCTGGTCACCGGCCAACGTAATGACTTTCAACGATTGGAGGTGCTCCGGTTCAGAACAATCCAGAAGCAGCCTCATCATTGCCGGAACCGTGATGAAGTGGGTAACTTGCTCGCTTTTGATTAGGTCTCTTACTTCAAATACATTTCGTGGATCATTCACAAAAACCGACTTAACACCACTTGTCAACGGCGTGAATAAACTGGCTACATAACCGTCGAAGGCCGGAGAGAACAATTGAATGAAGCTGTCTTCCTGCTTCAACTGATATTCCGCTCTAAACCATGAAATTGAGTTATGTATCCCCTGATGAGAGATCAGAACTCCCTTGGGATAACCGGTTGTCCCCGAAGTGTAAATGACATAAGCAGTGTCGCTCGGTCTAACCCCAGTCTTAAATGGTGTGCTGTATCCATTGGTCAACCTGTGAGTGTCAATAGCCAGCACGCGGCCTGTAAATTCAATTCCCTTCAAATAGTCCTGTTTTGGTGACAACAGGATCTGGCTTCGGCTATCTTCCAGCATAAAATTCTTTCGTTCGGCCGGATATTCGGGGTCAATTGGCATATAGGCGCATCCCGCTTTAAGAATTCCCAATATACCTGCAACTGTCTCAACCGAGTGATCTGTCATGATGCCGATCACATCATTAGCCCCAACCTCCTGCTTATGCAGCATACTTGCTATACGCCCGGAAATAATGTCTAACTCCCCGTATGTCATCTGTGCAGCATTGGTCTTTACAGCAATAGATGACGGGTTGGCTGTTGCCTGCTGCTCAAAAAGGTCTACAATCGTCTCATTCTCCTTATAGGTACAGTGAGTCGAGTTCCACTCATCAAGAAGCAAACTTGTTTCAGCTTGGGACATAAATTCAAATTCCAGCAGCTTTTTAGCCGGTTTATGAATAATTTCATGGAGAAGACGTACATAATGATCAACAAATCTTGACATATCAGCTTCTTCATAAAGATCCGTGCAATACTCCAAATATAGGGTTAACGAGTCGTTCTTCTGGACGATTTCGAGCGTTAGATCCAACCGGGAAGTCTGCTTTTTGTAGGGATAATCGCTAATATGCAGCCCCTCTACCGTCTCCTGTTCTCCGAAGGCATTCTGCAGCACAAACATCACATCGAAAATCGGATTGCGGCTTACATCCCTGTACTTATAGAAATTTGTCACCATATCCTCGAATTGATAATCTTGGTTATCATACGCTGATAAGGACATCCTCTTCACGTACTCCAGAAACTCATTAAATGAAAGCTCACCGTTTACCTTGGCACGCATCGGCAGCGTATTGACAAACATCCCGATAATATCTTCAAGGTCCGATATAGAACGACCTGATACAGGAGTTCCAACCACAATATCCTCCTGAGAGGTATATCGCATAAGCAGCGTGTATAATCCGGCAAGTAAAACCATAAATAAAGTGGTTTTAGAGGTCTGTAAATAAGTGTTGATTCTTTGGTACAGCTCACTATCAATATCATAGATGATCGTGTTCCCTGTGAAGCTCCGCTCGTTAGTGCGTGCATGTGCGAACGGCAACTCCAGCAGTGGAATATCACCTTCCAACTGCAACTGCCAAAAGTCGGCTTGCTTCTTTAACGCATCATTCTGCAGCAGCGAACGCTGCCAATTGGCGAAATCCTTGTACTGATAGCCGGGATCCTGTAAGGCCTTGCCCAAATAAATATCGATTAATTCCCGGGTGAAAATGTTCATGGAGATGGCATCCGAAATTATATGATGCATATCCAAAATCAACATATGCGTATTGCATACATCACGAAGCTTTAGTAATTTGATTCGGAACAACGGCACCTGCCCTAATTGAAACTGTCTTACGAGTTGACTGATTTCCTCTGCAACAGAAGCATAATTGACTTGCGCAAACTCCAGTTTGATGTCTGCATCCGGATTGACCTTCTGAACCACTTCTCCATCTCTAAAGTGGAAGGAAGTCCGCAGAATAGCATGCCGTTGAACCATTTTTTTGTACGCGCTTTCAAGTCTGGCATAATTAATTTCACCTTCAAGCCTTCTGACAATTGTCATATTATAGCTCAAGTCCTGTTCATTGACCTGATTTAATATATACAACCGTTTTTGGGCGGAAGAGGAAGGATAGTACTCACGATCTGCTATTTTTTTGAGAGGGGGAGTATTCGCCCTTCTCTTTTTTGAAGAAACTTCCGCAACGAATTTAGAGAATTGCTCCAAAGTTCCATGCTGAAAAAGATCCGAGATCATTATGTCGATAGTGAAGCTCTTATTGCACTGATTGATGATTTTCATGGCACTGATGGAGTCTCCGCCGATTTCAAAAAAGTGATCATAGAGATCTATCTTTTTGAGGCCCAGTATTTTACCCCATATACCGGCCACGGCATGCTCCTCTGGAGTGTAAGTGTTATCCTCTCTTCCGGTGAATTCAAAGGCATGGATGGTCCCATCCTGAGAATCCCTTCCATATAATTGACGATATTGTCTAACCCTCTTACTCAAACTGTTTGATAGAGAGAACGGCAGATTGTCCAATATGAATATTTCACTGTTATAGTTCAGTTCGCCAAGATATACTGTCGTGCACGGAGACCGAAGAATATCTGCCAATCCGCTTAATGCCGAATCAGTGGAGATCATATTAAACAATAAGCGGTTCTCATACACCATGTGCGGATTGCTTACAGTCTCGTTCCAAATCGGCCATCCGATGGTTACCGCTGGGGTCCCTGCTCTTCGCCCGTATGTGCTGAAGGAGTCCAGATAGGCATTCGCCGCCGTGTAATCCCCTGAGCCAGCCTGAGCCAGTATCGTAATGACAGAGGAGAAGGGAATGAAAAAGTCCAGCCTCATATCTAATGTTTTTTTATGTAACAGCCATGTCCCATGAACTTTGGGAAGCAATGTCGCCCGGAATTCATCCACGGTCTGTTCCGTCACTGGAATCCCTTCCCTGTCGAACCCGACTCCCGCACAATGCATAATCCCGTGAATGATACCATGCTTTTCTCTTATTGCAGAGATGGCCTCCTCCAATTGCAACTCATCAGCTATATTCCCCCGGTAGATCTCAACCACGGAGCCATTGGCCTCGATTTCTTCGATTTGCTTCACTATTTCCCGGTGCCGCTCGTTTCGCACTGTATGCCATTCGGCTCTGTCCGGAAATACGGACCGGTTGACTAAACATAAAGTAACATTTTGCTGTGCGGAAAGAAATTGCGCGACCCGCAAGCCGATTCTGCCAAGTCCGCCGGTTATCAAATAAACGCCATTTCCCCTGATTTCAATAGGTGCCGCAGATCCAACCTGGTTATCGGCTTCCGCTAAAATTTCTGTATAGCGGATACCGTCACGATAAGCAACTTTAAAATCGGAGGCAGCAGAAGCAATCTCTCTCGCAACTATTTCAGCTGTTGTTGAAGCATCGATATCCACACATCTGCATCGGCACAGGTAATGCTCCATCTCGATTACTTTGGCAAGCCCGAAGAGAGAAGCATTCTCAGGCTTGATCGCTTTTTCCCGGCCGTCTACTTCATGCACATGATCCGAAATAATAATAATTTCATGCTTTCTATGGGTCTGGGCAAGTCTCTGGACCAACGGCAACAATCCGAGCACACCATTTCGCTGGCTGTTGTCTAATTCCTCCAAAGTTTCAGGTGTTCTTTTGTGTAGGGTTGCCATATGAATGACTCGGTCTACAGCACCAAACGGAATTTCATGCAAAGTCCGCTCCCAATCAGGACTTTCCAAGTCAATCTCTGTGACATTGAATCCATTGTCCGTTAATCTCTTCGTAACTTGCCCACATAGAGGAGATTTATTTTTTAATAGCACAATACTTCCGGTCTCCCGGGCTTGCTTATGCGGGCTTTGTTTTTCTATCCATTGTGCCTCGTAAAAACTCTGCAAAGGCTGCTCATTGCTACGTACCGCAACATTGCCTTCTAACCAGCACCTTAGATCATCGAAGGAATATGTCGGAAGACTCAGTCTGCGGCGAAATGTACCCGAATACATCGTCTGCCAATCCGGTCTCGCTCCTTGTACATACAAGCTGCATATCTGATTCACAGCATCTTCCGAGCACTCCCTTGCCCGGGCCATTTCGGCCAGCAGCAGGTTTGCTTCAAGCGTCATTTCTTTGATCTGGAGCTCAGAGAGATGATGCGGATTCCGTTCATCCTTCTCAAAAACAATTTTATGCACACCATAATAAATCCCTCTGCCTGACTGCAGGTATTCACCATCGGCAATTACGCTTTGCAGGGCTGCTAACAGTTCTTCAGTACTTGAGACAGCAACCGCCATACGGATCTCGTAATGCCCCCGCCCGACATTTGTTGTGTAACAGAGATCGTGGTAACAAATATCAGGATTCTCGGTTAAATAGACCATATAGTTCTTCACCAACCGCTGAAAAGCAGTATGGGATTTCGCGGACAATGTGAATATCGGAGCACTATTATTCGGATTGGACTGCATTTGGTAATGGTCATTATATTCCTCAAGAACAATGTGACTGTTTGTACCGCTCACCCCAAATGAACTGATCCCGCATCTTCTTGGCAATTGGTCAGTATCCCAGTCATTCAGCCCATCGTTAAGATAGATGGGCGTATGTACGAAAGGAATATTCTGATTGGGATAACGCACATGCAATGTTGGCGGAATTTGTCTGTGCATCAGCGATAGAACGGCTTTGACTAATCCGGCCATACCTGCGCAGTTATCCAAATGTCCGATATTACTTTTGACGGAGCCGAGTGCACAGAATTGTTTTTTATCGGTAAATTTAGAGAAGGCATTTTTGAGTCCTTCAATTTCTATCGGATCACCCAATTTCGTTCCGGTTCCATGTGCTTCCACATATGTCACCGTCGCAGGATCTATACCGGCATCCTTCCATGCTCTGCAAATGACGTCTTCCTGGGCAGCGGGGTTAGGAGCTGTTATCCCAATGGTATTCCCATCCTGATTTATTGCACTGCCTTTTATGACTGCATATATATGATCGCCATCATCCACCGCTTTGCTTAAAGTTTTGAGGACAACAGCTATGGACCCCTCTCCCACACCAATTCCATCGGATTGATCGTCAAATGCTTTACAGCGGCCGTCTTTTGCTTCTATACCGTACTTCTCCGTGCTTTCCACGGGCAGAACATGCAATTTGATACTGCCGACAATAGCTGTATCACACTCCCCGTTGCGCAGCCCCTGGCAAGCATAGTGAGCGGCTACCAATGAGGATGAACAAGTTGTGTTAAATACAACACTTGGCCCCCGCAAGTCCAATTGATAAGATACCCTGCTTGCAATGATCGCCGATAAGTTACCGGGTACAGCGTAAGTTAGCGAATCTTTGCCCAACTCTGAAATCATATGGATGTAATCATTATCGGCACCGTAACCAACATACACCCCGGTCATGCTGCCGGCTAACGTTCTCCCTCCATAACCCGCATCCTCTAAGGCTGCGTAGGCGGTCTCCAGAAAGACCCGCTGATTCGGATCCATTAATTCAGCTTCTTTGGGCGATAAATTAAAATAAAGAAAGTCAAAAGTATCAATACGGTCCAAGTATCCCATACGGGCATATTTAAACCGCTGACCGCCGGTGAAGGACGATTCAAGGTCTTTTCTTCGGATATCCGGAATATGACTGATGGAGTCGATTCCTCCCTTTAGATTGTTCCAAAAGTCATGAATCGAGTTCGCTTGAGGAAGTCTGCCGGAAATACCGATAATGGCGATGTCTTTCCCGTTAATCGACCGCCCGTCCCATTCCGCTTCCCAGTTTTTTGTTACAGGCTCTTTCGTGAACAGATTCTTTTTCATATTATTTCATCCTAGTAGTAAGATTTTACATTCCTTCAAATACTATATTCGCATAAGATTTGATCAATCGTTGTCAAATACATTTCAAGCAACGAGGATATTTCTTCAGCATTATCTAGTAACGAATGAAAAGTCCATTTCAGCTTAATGGTTCCCTTAACCGGCTTATCAACCATCAATAGAAGATCGAATAACGAATTCAGCTCCGATTCCGACCTACAGCATTCTTTGAGATACACCATGGGAAGCAGCGTATTTTTCACCTTGCTCTTTATGACATGTGAGAGCGGAATTATTCTTCCATTCCCCATTGTTTGCCTCCGTAATTCGTTGACCAGCTGTTGGATATGGTCTATATTGCCGAAGTCCACTGCAACCGGTGTGATACTGTCTAAGGAATGAACCATCGTATAGAGATAAATCTGCTCAGAGGCTGCTATCTGATAGAGAACATAAATGTAGGCCGACATTATGATTTCCGTCGGCTCGATTATATTTTCCGCAGCTCCTTGCTCTAACCTCCGGGTCAAGCTTTCCGGTATCTGCATATACCTTATACTTAAATGTCCCTTGTCCGAAACAGGATGGTCTTCCCTGAGGATTTCAACGCCTTCGGAAATGGCCGTTTCCTTGAAAGACAGATCGGCTCGTTTGTTGTTTTGACTTGTGATCAGCAGAGATTGGGCCTTAATTGTGGGAGAAGTGAACAAATCCGTTATTTTAACCGTTCCCGGATATGTTTTCTCAATATAGTTAAATAATCTTACCAGCATGACCGAATTGCCGCCGATCTGGAAGAAGTTATCCTCCATTCCAAAGCCGCCTGCCCCAAGCGCTTGCTCCCATCCATCCCGCAGAAACAGCTGAATTTCGTTCTCTGGTTGAATACCCTCACTATCCTTATAGACTGATACTGGTTCAATCTGCGGGAGAGATCTCTTGTCAACCTTTCCGTTGGGTGTAAGCGGAAGCTGCTGAAGCTGCATCCAATATTGGGGAATCATATACTCCGGCAGTTGTTCCGATAAATACGAGACGATTTCAGCGGACCGTAAGGGATTGTCGTTGTCGGTTACATAATAGCCAAGCAGGCAATCCTCGTTAAATGGATCCTTGCCCATAATGACAGCGCATTCCTTAATATGGGGATGGGAGCCGATATGCATTTCAACCTCTGTCAACTCAATACGGTAACCTCGAAGCTTGACCTGACTGTCAAGACGCCCTAAGTGTTGTATGTCTCCGCCGGGGAGCCATTTCCCCAGATCCCCTGTCTTATATACCTTTGTTCCATCTGCTCGTAGTGATACAAACCTGCTATCTGACAGCTCCGGTTGGTTATAATATCCTGGAGATAAACCATCCCCGCCAATGCAAATTTCTCCTTTAATGCCCGGAGGCACGAGATTTCCGAATTCATCCACAATAACGATCTGCGTATTGGCGATGGGTCTTCCTACAGAAATCTTCGTATCCCCGGTTAATTCCTTAATGGTTGACCAGACTGTAGTTTCAGTTGGACCGAAGAGGTTATATATCCGGGCATTGGTATGTTGATTCAAATAAATCAGCAATTGTAATGGAAAAGTCTCTCCTCCCAGCAGAATCTCTTGAACGCCTTGCAGGAAACCTGTATCCTCTGTGCCCTGAATCAGCAAGTTCAAGCGGGAAGGCGTCATCTGAAGCATCTTGATCTGATATTTCTTAATAGCAGATTTCAACCGCTCAGGATTCCTCTGCTCGTCATCAGTAGCCAAGATGATCTTCATTCCACGGGTAAGCGGCAAAAGCGATTCAACAAGAAATATGTCAAAAGACATACTCGTAACGGCAAGTATACTCTTCTTACTTGAGAAGCCGATTTCTTTGGTAAGCCCATGAATGAAGTTCATCACAGATCGGTGGGTAATCTTTACCCCTTTTGGTTTCCCCGTTGACCCGGAGGTATAAATCACGTACATGAGATCCTCAGGTACAGGCGCGGGGAACTCCGCCGGTTCGTAATCCATCATATGCTCAGGGTACTGCTCCAAAAAGATGTTCCGTACCTGGTGCCCACAATCAGCTGTCAAATCATTCCGGGTGAGGATAAACAGCATGCCCGAATCTTCAATCATATGGTTGAGTCTGTCTGCCGGGTACCCGATATCCAGAGGAACGTAAGCAGCCCCCGTTCTGATTACTGCCAATATTGACACAATCATATCAATGCTGCGCTCCATGCATATTCCGATAAGCATACCCGGTTGTATATCTTGCTTAATGAGGTATCGTGCAAGCCGCTCTGTCTTCTCATATAAATCATGGTAGGTTATCGCAGCTTCTCCGCAGATAACCGCGATGCTATCAGGAGTATCTTCTACTTGTCTCTCAAAGAGATCATACACAGTTGTATCTGTGTCATATTCTGATCCGGTAAGGTTCCATGATGCCAACTCATTATATTCTTTATGGGTCAACATGCTGATTTCATCAATGCCAAGATGCTGATGGGTAATAACTGTACCGATCAAATGTTTGAAGTGCTCTGTCATTCGTTCAATGCTGGAACGATGGAACAATTCGCTGCAATATTCGAAGGAACCCTTAAGTCCCTCGTTTGTTCTTCTCATATAAAGTGTCAAGTCACATTTGGACGTATTATTGTCGATCTCAAGAATCTCCACCGTAGCTTGACCAAGCTTCATTGGCTGCATCGGTGAATCTTGCATGATCAGCATCACTTGATACAAGGCGGAATGGGACAATTCACGTTCCAGCCGAAGTCCGCCGATTATCCGGTCAAACGGGAGTGTCGCATTTGACATCGCTTCCGCGGTAGTTCTAATTACTTGCCTTATGACGTCACGGATGGCGGGATTTCCCGACAACCCGATCCGTAGCGGCAAAGTATTAATGAACAAGCCGACCAGGTTTTCCACTTCTTTTGCATCCCTGCCGGCTACCGGAGTTCCAATAATAAGATCAGGATTACCCGAATACTTATACAATAAGATACTGAATAAGGACAGCAACACCACAAAAAGCGTGGTATTCTCTTCTCTGGCAAGTTGCTGCAGTGTGTTGGCGGTATCCTGCTCTATATCAAAATAGAGGGTGTCCCCCTGAAAGGATTGAATTGCAGGGCGCAACAAATCGGTAGGCAAATCCAAAAAGCCCGGAGCCTCTTGGAGTTTACTCTTCCAATAGTCCATTTCAGCACTCAGCTCATTCGTTGTATACTTTTTCCGCTGCCATTCAGAATAGTCGGTGTATTGAATAAGCAACTCAGGTAATTTATTTCCTCTCTCCTGATAATACCGGTATAACTGGGTCAACTCCCGTTGAAGAATGCCTACTGACCACCCGTCTGAAACAATATGGTGTACGCTTGCTACCAATATATGCTCATCATCACTGCACTTTATCAGAAGTACACGAATTAGCGGAGCCTGTGACAAGTCGAACGGAGCCCGAGTTTCACGCATGATCCATTCATCTGCAGCTGCCTGCCTTGCTTCTTTGGGCACATTTTCAAGACTGACCAGCTGCATCTGAAACGGAACTACTTCCTCTATTTGCTGAAGCACCTTTTCTCCATCTGCTACAAAGGATGTTCTTAAGGTTTCATGCCTGCGGATAATCTCCTTGAAGCACTCTTCGATATGGGACACAACAACCGGTCCGCGCAATAAAAGAGCCATTGGGATGATATAAGCCGGGTTACCCGGCTGAAGCTGATCCATGATCCACAGTCTCTGCTGTGAAAAAGACACACTTGGATTTATGTTGCGATCTCTTATGGATATAGGATGAATATCCTTTGACTTCAAACCTTTTTTCTCCATAAATTTCTTCACGAATTTAGCCTTCTCAAAAGCATAGCGTTCCAATGGATCAGTAAGCTCCACATCTTCACCCCAATTTGTTTACTTTTATTTGCCAGCGATTTTATCGAAAAAAGCTGCTATCCTCAGTTTGTTGATGCAGTCATCTGCATAATTTTCCAATTCTTGAACATCTTCCTTTCTCATTATGTCATACCGGTTCATAAGATCTGGCAGCATGTAATAAAAAATTAAAGCGCGTTTCGAGACGTTGAAGGGATTGTACAGCTTGGTGTAAATTTCCTTCATTCTTCCGACAGAATGAAACGTTCTTAAAGGCCTTGGTAAAGGTCTATTCTCTTCGTATTCGCCGTGACGGTGAAGTTCAACCCTCATACCATTAACATAAATAATCTTGAAATTTTTCCGGAGTGCAAAGTTAATCGCTTCCTCAATCCGGTCGATGATGGGTTCACCTTTATCATTTAAAGAGGTATTGCATACAATCGGCACACCGGTCTCTTCGTTAAATTTCTCTATCAGTCCATACAAGAGATCCTTCTCATCTTTTTTTATCGTTTGTATTCTCGCACTGTTATCCAAATGCAGGATGGCAGGTACCTGATTCTTTTTATCCTCTCTGATGTGGTAAGTATGAAGCATGTAAGGTGATTTTTCTGAACCATCAAACCATTCCTTTAAATGCTCTTCTAAAATAATCGGAGCAACGGGCCTCCACCATTGTCTGTCTTTAACCTGATTCAACAGCGTTTTGGCATCATTGTACCTCGGGTCGGCAATAATGCTTCGATTTCCTAGTGCCCTTGGGCCTATTTCGGACCTTCCATAAAACCATATAAAAGGCCCATTGATCAGGTCCCGGACAGCCTCTTCCGGATTGAACTCACTTATGGAAAGAATGTGCTTCTGATATGGCTCTGATTCTATAACAGTTAATAATCCGTTGTGCTGATTACCGTAATAGCTGTTTCCCAATGAAAAATGAAAGGTATGTATTTTTTTGTAGAAAGCATATAGTGCAATCCCCATGGACATACCGGTATCACTGACACAAGGTGTACTAATAAACCCTTTAAAATTATATTTTTGCATTAAATAAGTATTTGTCGGGCAATTCAGCGCAAAACCACCAGTAATGGAAAGATAGGTATCTTTTCCCTCTATGCCGGACCGCTCTAATAAATTCTTGACATTTAGGTCCATGATCCGAATTGACATCTTCTGAATTTCTTTCATTACCATACTGATTTTATTGTCCTGGTAGTCAAAGGCTTTGTCGAAACCATTGAATACAATGCCGATATCTTGTTCCGTTGCCTGATCAATGTTTTTCTCTAAACCGTCAATATAATCGGAAATGACTTGATAAGAATTATTGAGAACTCCGGTCGTTTGGAATAAGAAAGTTTCTTCTTCCACATCAAGAAGCTCACTGGTACTTGCCGAAGCAAGCGCCATTAGCGTTCCCTCCCGCAGATTGTACCGAAGTCTGCAATAGGCCCACAGCAATGCCGGCGAGTAAAGCGGATAAAACTCGATTTGTCCATTCTTCACTATGCAACCAATATAGCAATATTTATTATCTCGATAAACATTTGGATCATTAACATGATCGGGACCGTGGTCAACCGCAAGACCGATAATGTTGTCATTTTGAAGAAGCCGAGTTTCGGAATAAATAGCGGAAAATAAATGTGCTACGCTGTGATATGCATATTCGGGAAAATCTTCGACAGAATGGTAATCATCTACGGTGTCCAGCCCGGGTGAACCCCAAACCTCATTCATATCATTCAGCGATAACTGGTACGTATCCAACAGGGAATTAATCACTCTTCTCGCCTGATCAATGTCCAGAAATGAAGTGGAATGTTGTTTATAGCCCGTCAATCGTTCCAATTCCCAATAATGAATAAGCTGGACATGATCCCCCTCTTTTTTCCATAACGATACATTTTGATCATGCCTGATTTCCAAATCCAGAATATGTGCCTGTGTATTGATATCTATATAAGCCGATAAGTAATATCCATCTTTCATTGCCAATACCTCCAGCCTAAGGTTTGATTTCATTAATCAGGATAATAACAAAATGCCGGGCAGCGGTTATTGAATATTTCCGCTTTGACTCTGACCTCGTATTCGTGCGGGTCGGTTATTTCGTTTGCCAGACGAATCAGGCTCTTCATAATCTTGATATCTTCAATCATGTACTCCAGTACATAGCCTCGTCCTACAACCTTCAAATGGGTAACCCCTATATCCATAAGCTTTCTGATCTTGCATACACCGCAGCCCTCGTTTCCAAACCTCGGATAATCATAACCTCTTTTCTTTTCCGGGTCCGCGAGTTTTAGACGGTCTCTGAACATCTCCATACTTTTCAGCTTATCTCCAACCTTTGGAAAAATATTCGATTCATCGTCCAACTTAGAGGTTTTTTGCGGGATATAACATGCCGGTAAAAGCTCGTCACAATGCAGCGAATTACAAAAACCTCCGGAAAACGAACAAAGTGCGTTGAGTATAAACGCTTCGAACTCGATCTGGCCTTTCACGCCCGAACCATTAATCAGTTGTTCCATATTCGCAATGGGTATTTTTCTCGGGAACACATACCTTGAGACCTCAAATTGGTTTAACAGCTGAATCGTCCGGTGATTAATGGCTTCAATCTCGCCGCTGAAATGAACCGTGCATTTAATTCCAGCTTCCCGCAGATAAATGACCAAAGCCAAATCGGCAATAATGAACGTTTCAAATCCGATGTCCATTAAACTGTTTACAATTTTGGTAATATAGGGATATAACTCATTTTGGTAATAATGTGCATTAAAAGTTATTTTAACGGGAATTCCATAGGAATCCGCCATTCGCTTCAGGATCTTCATGCTGCTATAGCTGGTCATATTGGTTGCCTTCGCCAGATTTTCTCTCCGGTTCAACGGAATAACGGAAGAAAATTTATTGAGCCACTCAAAAGGAATAAATCCGCAAAAAAATTCATCCGCTCCAGCTTCGGCCAACGGTTCAAAGTTCCTGATCTCTGATAAAGGAGATAAAATTTGCATACCAGTATCCTCCAATGATAGTTAATACACTGACAAAACAATCCTATCAATCCCGCTGGCGATATAATCATCCAAGCAGGATGAATCCTGCAGCAATGACGTTTCAACCCCGATAATACTGTTGCCGAATCCGAATATATCCAAATGCTTCGGATAGCTGAAATAAAACTCATTGCAATACTGCTGGCATTTTACGGCAAGTCTCTGGTCGCTGCGGTTTGTACTGGTACACTCAGCATACAAGGGACAATAAACCGAAGTATTGATCTGGTAAAAGGGAAAATGTAAGCTATGATTCCCCTCCGGAATACGATTTTTCAGCTTATGCGACTCGAATTCGTATCTCTCGATCCGGTGTTTCAGCAGAAATTGTCTTAAATGCTCTGTGTTTAGATTATTCTCTTCAAAAGCAATGGACCTTTCTTTGAAGCCCCACATAAAGCCTACTCTGGAATCTTTCTTTCGCTTATTCAGCAGCCGGCCAAGAATGGGCTTGAGACGTGTCGTTTGTTCGTTGATTATCCCCAACATTCCCCAGTCATTGACGCTGAATTCCACCTCTGTGTCCTGCTCGATGCACCAATTGTCGATAAATTGGATGATTCGCTCAACGCTTTCCACAGAATTCTCAAGCAAATAGGGATATGAAATCACAATTTTCAGTCCCAAGCCATGGGCTTTAGCAAGAATTTTTTCCAGCAATGGCTTTGCCGGAAATAGATTGTGACAGAATTCGTTTCCAATATAGATTGTACGGACCGCTTGAGTGAACAATTCATGCTCTTGAAGATTTAACTTAGTAAGCATCTTGTACTTAAACGCAGAGAAATCCATTTGAAAAAAATCAATATATTGGAAAAATCCTGATATTGAAATAGCTAAATCTGTTTTTTCCGATAGGGAACGAAATTGTTGCTTCTCTTCTTCCGATAAGGTAAAGGAGAACAGGCCTTGCAGATGCTCCTGGTATTGCTCTGAAAAAACGGCATCCTCTTCAAAGGGATACTTCGGTTGCTTGGCATCCAAAAAGTCTAAGTCATTCAATCCATCCGCACTAGCTTGTTTGGCAACGTTCATTATCCGGTTGATTCTGGATAAAAACTCATGAAATTCCGCTCCATCCTGACCCTCAATCTGAAAGGAAGCGATAATTATCTTATAGAACCGCATATCTTCTATATGTGATGTCTTACAACAAAGGCGGAATTTTTTATACTGGAAATCGGCATAATCAAACATTTGTATATCCAACCCAAAAGCTTCCTTTTCTATTATGGAAGGGCTTTCAATAATAACCTCATCATGTGTAATACTTCTGACTCGAATATCTTCTCCATTTCTAAAACCAACAACCAGCGTAGGAGACATTTGTTCGGTGTTAAATCTCATTTTATTCCTCCTGCCCATAGTAGGCTTCGCTTGTAATTATCATAATCACAACATGCCCTGATACTGTTCTTCCCACTTTGAGAGCTCCTCTAAAAATTCATCCACGGTATCCAGATCGCCGAAAAATTCAATAATTTTGCCCGAAATGTGATGAATCGTAGGGTAAAGAAACACATCCTGTACTTTCAGTTCCAGATGAAACTTGTTATTGATGGCATTAATCAAGCTTATGCCAACCAATGAATTACCGCCCAAATCAAAGAAATCATCATACATTCCAATGTTCTCAACCCCGAAAATATCCTGCCACAATTCACTAATAGCCTTCTCAAGGTTATTACTGGGCGGGGCATATCTTACACTTAACTCCGGTCTTTGATACAACGTAGTGATGTTCGGTACATCCGTGCCGCTGGTGTTCAAATGCACATTCATCCAGGAGACCTTGTCCTGAGCAGTAATAAGATAAGCTCCATCGCTCATGCTAAGTATACTCCGCAGAATATTTAGAGTTTGTCGCTTATCCGAACCCCACTCCCACGCGGCCGTCTGATATGGACGACTTGCATAAGAGCAGTTGTTCAACAACAACCAAGCCGGTAAGCCGCTGCTGATATCCTTGTCAAATAAGTGGAGGTGTAAATGCAGCATAGGCTTCATCCCGTAGTCCTTGTCAGTCCAACGCAGGTCTGGTGCAGAACCCTCTGATGAATCGGAGAAACAAATGATGCCATTAACACCGAATTCGGATTCACAAGCATCGCGGTAAATTCTAAGCGTATGCTCCTCATCATTTCTCTGAATCTGTTCCCATCTGACTCCATCTAAGCTTCTATACTCTCCGCTCGAACTGTCAGCCACCGCAGCAATTCTGCAGCCCATCTCTGTGAGTAAGGCGATCATTTCCGCTTCCCGTTGCTTGATATCCCCCATAATAAACAAGGACATAGCTTCATCTCCGGCAGAGCTTGAACAGACGCTGTTCTCTTCGGTCCATTCTATAACCCATCGATAGCCGTTGCGGTATACCGCGATGGTCGAATCCTGTCCCTGCTCAAGCTCCATAAGAAGCTGCGCCGCACACTGCTGGTATTGCTGTTCGATCTCCATATCAATCAGCTTGCAGCGTAGATTCTTTGATATGTTATTGAGTGTTAAGCAGCACTTGTTGTAGATGGACGCATCCGTTCTTGTCGGTTCATTTCCTATCACATGGAACAATCTTGACCCGATGAGATAGATCCGGAGAATCTCATTAACCAGCACCTCCCGGAAGAGCCGTTCCAGAATGGACAGCGACTGTTCTACAACTGCCTCCTCCTCATTGAGACCCCACATATACAATATTTCATCCGGCAGGGAGCCAATTCGATCCATGATGCTGATATAATCATTCATTCTTGTGGAGTTGATGTAATATATCCCGTCCGCCTCAGAGAAGTCCTCTGCAGGGAAAATGCAGTATACCTCATTTCCTTCGTCAACCAATTGCCTTTGAATGGAGTCAATAAGCTCTGAAGGGTACCCGAAGATACATACCCGTCTGGTATTTTGCTTAACCCGCAAGCCCCCCAACGAAGCTCTCTTCCAGGTAAGTGAATACAGCGATTGTGATTCATCTCCCTCACGGCGGCTAAGCGTGTCTTGAGGAAGCCAATATCTTTGTTTGAAGAAGGGGTATGGTACCAAAGGCACCCTCCTGCGCTCTTCATTCTGATAAAAACGTTCCCAATTAAACGGAACATGCATTCCCGCTAGCATCCCTGCCGATTTTATGAGACTATAATGCTCACTGTATCCCCGGACGACATGTCCCATGGAGGCAATACATGGGACATCAGCCGATGGCTCCTCGACATTTTGTTGAATCAGGCTTGATAAAAAACGTCCTGGACCTACTTCTAGCGCAACACCTAAGCCTTCTCTCAAAAGCGACTGAATCCCCTTTGAAAAGTTCACAGTCTCACACATATGCCTGATCCAATACTCTGGGTCTGCCGCATCTTCATCCTTCATCCAATGACCCGTTACATTTGAAATATAAGGTATCGTGGGTTTTTTTAACGGAATGCTTTGAAGGAGCTCCAAAAACTGTTCCCGGGCAGATTTCATCATGTGTGAATGAAAAGCCTTGGAACCTTTAATGGCCTGATAGGCCACTCCCTGTTGCTGAAGTGACACCTTAAGAATATCAAGTTCGTCTAATGAACCTGCCACAACTGTTATACTAGGGCTATTTACTGCTGCAACGGACAGTCCCGGTGTCAAGGTTAAGATCGGAAGTGTCTCCTCAACACCCATGCAAACAGCAAGCATCCCTCCCTTTTCCGTGACCCTGTCTATTATCTGTCCGCGCTTCATAATGAGAAATAAGGCATCTTGAAGCGTAATGACCTCTGACAAACATGCCGCTACGTATTCGCCAATGCTGTACCCAATCATTGCTTTCGGTACAACGCCCCAGTGAATGTAGAGAACACTAATTGCGTATTCCAATACAAATAGAGAAAGGTGTATTTGACATGTACTCCATTCATCCGCTTGCCGTCTAAACATTATGTCTCTGATATCAAACCGAGCATGCTGCATAATAATCTTAGCGCAGCGGTCAACTGCTTCACGGAAAACAAGCTCGTTCTCGTACAAATCCTGTCCCATACCGGTATAATGCTCACCTAAGCCCGGGAACATAAATGCGACGCCATGCTGCGTATCTGCACGCTTCAGATAATGAAGTTCCAGCGGGTCTTTGGTTTCGAGTACTTCGATCAGCTCATTTACATCACTGCAAACAAGCATATAGGATTCTTTGAATCTCTTTCTCCCCACAGCCAAAGTGTAGGCGACATCCGCAAGCGATAACTCCGCATGGTTTCGAAGATGACCGATAACCCCCTCCACTGTATCGGTTAAGCTCTCCCACTTTTGGGCGGACAGAATAACTGGCAGATACCTCCTGGATTCTTTTGACGAATGTACAGCTGGTGCTTCCTCCAGAATAAGATGCGCATTCGTTCCGCCAATACCAAACGAACTGACAGCCGCCCTCCGCGGGCCCTCATGAACATTCCACGGCTTCGCTTGGTCGATAACGTAGAAGGGGCTTGTTTGAAAATCAATGTTCGGATTCGCAGACTGATAGTGCAAACTTGGGACAAGCATTGCGTTTTTAAGCATAAGGGTTGTTTTTATTAACCCGGCAATACCCGCCGCTGCATCAAGATGGCCGATATTGGTTTTTACCGATCCGATTGCACAGTATTGGATTTCATTTGTATAGTTCCGGTAAGTCTGGGTTAATGCCGCAACCTCTATCGGATCACCCAATATCGTTCCGGTTCCATGCGCTTCGACATATTGGATGGATTGGGGGTCCACACCTGCACGTGCAATTGCCTTGTCAATTACCTTGGATTGCCTGTTGACACTAGGAGCAGTGTATCCGATTTTCTCGGCTCCATCATTATTAATGGCTGAACCCTTGATCACAGCATATATGTGATCATGATCGTGGAGAGCATCCTCCAACCGTTTCAGTACAACAACACCTGCACCGTTCCCGCTGACAGTTCCATTCGCGCGTTCATCGAAAGCCCTGCACTGCCCGTCTTTAGAAATAACTCCGCCTTCGTCATGATACACAATTTCATCCTGCGGAATTTTCACAGCCACACCGCCGGCCAGAGCCATGCTGCACTCATCGTTAATAAGACTTAGGCAGGCCTCATGGACACACACCAATGATGATGAGCAAGCTGTTTGAATATTAATGCTTGGCCCGCTAAGATTCAACTTATAAGACAATTTGGTGGAGAGGAAATCCTTGTCGTTCATAAGCATGGTCTGCAGAACCCCATGTTTTTTTGCGATGCCCCAAGCTTGGCTGGAGTTTAACAGATATGTATTCATTCCTGTGGTGGCAAATACACCTATCTCACCGGAATACATCTCTGAATGATAACCCGCATTCTCAAGGGCATGGTAGGCACATTCCAAAAAAATACGATGCTGCGGGTCCATTAACTGCGCTTCCATCGGCGTATAGCCAAAAAAACCGGCGTCAAACATATCGATGTCAGAAATGACTCCCGAAGAATATGTTCTCGCTGCGCTCCCCGGCTCTTTCGGGAAAACGCTAATACTGTCAACGCCGTTCACCAGATTGCTCCAGAATGTATCAAGGTCTCCCGCTCCAGGAAATATGCCTGATATACCGATAATGGCTATGTCTGTTTCATGATGAGGGCCCATCTTATGAACTGGAAGCCGAACGTCAGACTCAGCCATGGTCAAGCCACTCAAATGTGACGATAATGCCTCTATCGTAGGATACTGGAACAACGTTGTTACCGGCAGATTCAACTGGTATTCCTGATTGATCCGGTTCATGATCCTCATTACGGAGAAGGAATTGCCGCCAAGATCAAAAAAATTATGCTGCGTATTGATCTCACTGCATTCCAGCTCTTCCCGCCATAATTCCATTACCTTTTGTTCGTAACTGCTCTTGGGAGCAGACCGCTCAATCCTCTTCTCCTCTGGACGGGTTATCTGAAACAGTCCTTGACGGTTTATTTTACCGTTTGGAGTTTTAGGGATATCATTAAGCTGTACCAGAGTCGAAGGAATCATATAAACGGGCAGGAAGCTAACCAAATAATTACGCAGGCCGGTTGTATCCAGCGGTTGATCGGATGTAAAAAATGCATGAAGATTGTCCTCTCCATGCTTGTTCTTCTTCGCAATCACAACCGCCTCTTTTACGCCCCCGAACCTTGCTATAAACCTTTCAATTTCCTCAAGCTCAACCCGGAAACCTCTGATTTTAATCTGGTTATCGAGCCTTCCAAGAATCTCGACACTCCCATTCGGAAGCCACCTTGCGGCATCTCCGGTTTTATACATTCTGCAGTTTTCTTTAAAGGGATGCTCTATAAACCTTTCTTTTGTTAAATCCGGGCGGTTAAAGTAGCCTTGTGACAGTCCCTCACCGGAGATATACAATTCACCGGCCACTCCAATTGGTTGCGGTTGAAACTTATGATTCAGAATATAGATCTGTGTATTACGGATCGGGGTTCCTATGCTGAGTTCCGCGCTGTCAGTCAGCCGCTTGACTGTGGACCATATAGTTGTTTCCGTCGGACCGTACATATTATATATTTCGCCCTTCATGCTATTTTTTAACTCTTCCAGGAGCGGTTCATGAAGGGGCTCCCCGCCGATCAACAAATGCTTGATCGCGTTTAGTGATTCTTTACCTGCATTTTTGTTCAGCAACAGCCTTAAGCGGGACGGGGTGCTCTGAAGAAAATCAATCTTCTTTTCCGTAATCATTTGGCCCAACCGTTCCATATCCGTCTGCTCAACTTCACTGGCAAGAACGATTTTTGCTCCGACTGCCAGCGGCAGCAAACCCTCCAGGGCAAAAATATCGAATGAAATCGTAGTGACTGCGGCAACTACACTAGTCTCATCCATTGGAATGCGTTGTAGCATGCCCTCTATGAAATTATAAAATGCCTTATGTTGAATCATTACCCCCTTGGGAGTCCCGGTTGAACCGGAAGTGTATATCAAATACATCATATCCGAAGGAAGAGGATGCCCATGGGTAAGCACGGAGTCATCCTCGGAAGATTGAACGAGTTCTTCCATAGAAATTGTATCAAACTTTGAACATACATCTTCATATCCGCTCTTGTCGGTAATGATAAGCTTTGTCCCGCTATCCTCAAGAATACTTGTAATTCTTTCCTTAGGATATTGAGGATCAAGCGGCAAGTACGATCCGCCGGCTTTGAGAATGCCCAAAAGGGCAATGAGCAGTTCCGGCTTCCTGCCAACCAATAAACCGACAACCTGATTGGCCCCTATTCCATGGCGACGCAGCAATCGGGCAGCCTGGTTTGATTTTTTATCAATATACTCGTATGTATATCGGTTCTCCCCTTGCTCCACTGCGATGGAATTCGGATATTGTTTGACTGAATCCTGAAGAAGACTAAGAAATGAAGTATTTTCCCCGTCCCCGTTATCCGTTTGGTTGAAATCATGAATTAGCTTATGCCGTTCGGCTGTTGTTAGTATGTCAATGGACTCCACCCATTCATTTGGATCAGCGGCCATTTGTCTCAGTGTATTTTCAAATTGCATTGCAAGGCCGGATAAGGCCTCTGCCGTAACTTGTGTTTTGGGTCCCCCTAGGAAATGCAATTCTATGACATCGGTCAGGACCACTTGCAAGGTAATATCGAAATCACTGCCTTCAAACATCGAGTAATTTCCCAACCGAAACGGCAGATTGTATGTTTTTTTGTTTATATAATCAATGGGGTAGTTCTCAATGATGATATTGGTATCAAACAGTTCCCCGGGAACAGTGGCATTGCAGAATTGTTTGATGTCAATCAGCGGTGTGTTATGATATTGCCTCCGTTCGATTAATTCTCCTTTCACTTTCAGCAATAGCTCTTGCACCGTTAGCTCTTCAATGAGATTGATTTGCATAGGTACCGTATTGATGAACAGTCCAATCATTTGCTCTACTCTCGGGATGCTGACGGGTCTGTCGCTTATAGTTGTTCCGAATATCACGGAATCGGTATTTTTATACTTACTTATGACAATAGCCCAAGCGGAATATAGAAAAGAAGCTGCAGTCAGTTCAAGATTTCTGCATACGCTCTCCATCTTTTCTTTAATTTCCGTAGAAACGACATGTGTATGCTTGAGATTAAGGTTATGTTCTTGTCTCCTGGAGTCCTTATCGGGAAACAGGAGTACCTGTTCTTGTAAATCAATTAAATGAGCACGCCAATATTCCCGCTGTTCTGCTGTATTGCTCTGTTTACTGGCTTTAACATAATCCTTAAAGCTGCTCTTGTTATTGGAATACTCGGAATAGCCCGCTAAACTTTCATAAGCAGTAAATAGATCATCTATTAAAATCACATTACTCCAACCATCAAACAAGATATGGTGATAGGTAAGCAATACTTCATAAGTATCCTTTGCCAGTCTTATCAGCTTCAGCCGCAATGGTTCTTTTTGGAGATCAATCAATTCCCTCCGGTCTTTCGTCTTCAAATCATTGACCAAGGAATTCCTTGTCTCAGCCTCAACAGCTGAATATTCATAGACCTTCACAGGGACCTGCATATGTTTCAAAATGATTTGTACCGGCTCTTTAATATTTTCCCAGCGGAATATCGTCCGCAACATTTCATTCCGCTGTACAACCATATTCCAAGCTGCCGTAAACATATTCACATCAAGAGTGCCTATCAGCTGCAATGATAACTGCTGGTAATACAATTGGCTATCAGGGTTGCTGATGCAATTGAAGAGTATCCCCTTCTGTAAGGGCGTTAATGCCAATATGTCCTCGATTTCGCGGCTAGGCGCCAATTTCATCCCCACCCTCTTATTGTGACACAAGGATTCGGCTGTTCAGGTATCGGATCAGTTCCTCTTCTCTATCATTTAGGTAGAAATGTCCGCCGTTGAATAACCGAATCTCCGTAGGTCCATCTGAATATTCCTTCCATTGCTCCATGATCGGATAAGAAACCAGTGCATCCTCTTCACCCATCAAAGCATACAGATCACAGGTAAGCTTATTCTTCTTGTTATATGTGTAATTCTCAAGCATCTTAAAGTCGGACCGTAAAATGGGGATAAAGATTTTGGCTAAATCCTCATTCTCAAATACCTCCGGGTTCGCGCCTCCCAGTTTCAACACCGCTTCGATAAATTTATCGTTGGAAAGAGTGTGATACACTGTTTTATCGCCCGCTACGTGAGGAGGCCTTCTGCCTGACAGAAATAATCCTTTGGGTTCAGGATAACCGTGCTCAATCAGCTGATAGGTTACCTCGAGTGCCAGCCAGCTACCCATACTATGTCCAAATAGAAAGAAAGGGGCGGAGTCCAAGGTTGACGTTATTTGTTGGAATACATCTTCGACCGCCTCATCAAACCGATCATACAAAGCATTTGTAAACCGTTTGCCCCTTCCGGCCAATTCGATAGGCATGATCCCTATCTCCGGATTGAAATATTTTTTCCACTTGTGGTACATCATCGCTGAACCCCCGGCATGAGGAAGACAATAGATGCGCATTTTTTCATTCATTGAACTAATTCATCCTTTGCGGCAAAGATAAGAGCTGATGCTATGTATTGCGTTTGGGGCACAATTTTCCCCAAATCCATCTTTATAATTTGATCTGCCAGATGGAAGTATTGATCATCATGAGTAATGACAATTACACATTTCGATTTTTCCTTCAACTGAAACAACAAATGACTGTAGAAGTAGCTGCGGAATTCGGGGTCTTGATCAGACGCCCATTCGTCAAAAAGAAAAATCGGTTTATCCTCTATATAACTTACAAACAGCGCCAATCTTTTTCGTTGTCCGGTAGAGAGATCTACGGTGCTAAACTCTCCGTTTTCAATTCTTACTTTGTCCGCAACCTGCAATTCAGCAAGCAGATCATCTACTAAGGCATCCTTCAACCGGTTATCTTCGTTCATTCCATACAGCTTTTTGAACAGATAATAGTCGTTGAAGACGGTTGTGTATAAACCCTTCAATTGCTCTGACCCTGACTCCTCCCCGTTAAGCGAGATGCTGCCGGAATGTTGGGAATACAACCCTGTGATTATTTTGGCCAGAGTGGATTTGCCGCTCCCGTTTCCTCCTGTTATGAAAGTTACCTCTCCAGACTTAAACGAACAAGAGAGGGGACCGAGCAGAAACTCATGCCCACTTTCGGTATTATATCTGAATGCAACTTCCTTTAACTGGAGGTCTATTCTCTTTCGCTCTCTGTCAGGGGTTGCCGGAGCGGGTTCTATTGAATCCACCGTCCCGTTCCCCAGCAGATCAATCAATTGATTTAATCTGTTCCAGCTAATTCTGATCTGAAACAGGTTAGGGATCGCATTCAGAACTCCGTTAACAGGACCTGTCATGTAAAGAAAGACCAATACATAGCTGCGCAAAGAGTTATTTTGCACATTATCAAATATGACCGGAAACAAAAATACTACGACACCAATTACAAAAGTAAACAATAGCTCCCCAATAACAAAAACGTTCGTGAATTTCAAATTCCCGGCAATTTGCTTTCTTTTGTAATTATCGCAACATTCCATCATATCCTCATGAAATTCGGAGCGTTTTCTCCTATTCAAGTTGAGTTCTTTAAATCCGTCGACCATGTCACGAATGAAACCGAAGAAAAGGTTCTGCGAATCTCGGGTTTCCTCCCATAATTTATTCGCTGATTTACCGGTGGCAAAATACAAACCCGCAGCAATAGCAATAAAAATGATTGAGGATAAAAGACCATAAAAGTTGATAACACCGAGATAGATAAAGCAACAAAGCAACGTTACAATATTTGTAATCAACGAAACGAAAATATTCACAAAATTGCTGATGTTCTCTGTATCGTTATTAAGCCCGGCATACAGCTTGCCGTTATCGATCTTCTCGAACTGCTCATAATCCGAACCTAGAATTTTGGTAATCAGCTCGGATCTTTTTTCGTACACCAGGTTATTTGTTATATGAATAAATTTAGATCTTACAATCCTCTGACCGAATACATAAATCAAGATCCCCAGAACAAAATACATAACCAAAGCTGTATCTGTATCACCATTACGATTCAGCGCTTCGTTGATGACAAAGATGATTAGGGCGTTGCCAAACCCGCTTAGTAAACTTAAGGAGATCAGAGAGAATATCAATCCTTGTCTTTTTTCTTTCGCTTCAAAGATTGAAGAAATCAGACTATAGACAACAAACAAACCCACCGTAACGTATAGCAGAGCAACAGCGTAAATTACGCTGTTTGGTGCCCATACGTTAACAAAACTCCAAGGCAATCCCCAAAACAAGAGGGCCGGCATTTTGTATAAGGAAAAACCGACGGAGAGAAGAACAATAAGGGCAAATAATACTTTTAAAAAGGATTGAATGAAATTCCCCTTTGCTCTCCAGCCTTGCCTGTGAATTTGAATCAGAGACATGATCAAAAAGAACATAATAGCTAAAGATGCCGGTACCGCTACACAAAAGATTACAAAGGATATTGTGTCAGCCGACTTGTAAGTATCTCCGGTTATAGCATTCGAAGGTTCATAGCCCTGTAGAATTTCTGTAATTCCTTGCCCGATCAGCTCTGTATATGAGCTGTTCAGATTTGCCAAGACAGCTACTCCCACGCCATCCGAGGGACGAATTGAAAAGAATGAAGAATAATTGGGGTTCGAGCCAGCATGTGAAAGCTCCCCTCCGCCCTTCTGAAAAACGTTCCACCCTGCGGCATAGGAAGAACCGTTCGGCCCAGGCATAACCGATCTGTCCGGCTCATGAGATGCACTAATCAGTTTTGCCAATGAAGATGGCAGTTCGGCTTTTCCAAGCTGGATCTGCAGCCAACGCTCAGTGTCACTTGCGTTAGAAATAATATAGCCTGCAGGTGTATTTCCGCGGTATTCCGGCGCCTGATAGGCTGCAGCTCTTAAAAATTTCAGCTTATAGCCCTCTGCAATCCGTCCACTGTCCGATTTATTTCGGCCCAGGTAGGTTTGATTCATTCCCAGTTTCAGCATGACTTCATTCTGCAGATAGTCCTCGAAGGACTGGCCGGTACATTTCTCTATGATGAGCCCAAGAATGTCATAATTAATAGTCGCATACAAAAAACGCTCACCCGGATAAAAATCAAGATGAACGCCACTCACATTTTTAACAGTGTTCTCCAGCGCCATGGATGTGCTGTCAATAGGGATATCCCCAATCGTTTTAAAAGGAATGCCACTTGTGTGATGAAGCAGCTGTTCAAGGGTAATTGGGACCTTCTCCGATATTTGGTGCCCTTTATATTCACCGGAATAGCTTGCCTCAAACCACGGCAGATATTTGGTCACAGGATCCTCTAAGCGGATTAATCCGTTTTCTACTAATTGAAGAACTCCTATCGCTGTAAAAGCTTTGCTTGTCGAGCCCAATTCAAAGAGAGTATCAGGAGACACCTTGACTTTGTTCTGCTTATCCGCATATCCGTAACCCTTTTTTAATATAGTTTTGTTATCCTTCACTACGACAACGGAAATACCGGGTATTCTCCCCTCGCGCATTTGTTTATTGATATACCCTTCAATCTCTTCGAGTTGACTGGAAGGATCGCCACTATTGCCTCCGGAAGCAAATGCATACCCTGTACATACAGACATCAAAAGGATAATGCAAACAGCCGCAACTATAACCCCATTGCTAAAAACAATCCTCTTCATTATGACGTTCCTTCCTCACTTATAATGAATCTAGAATGTAATTCACCTCATCCTGCGTTAAATCGACGGAATGAAAATCTAAATTGCAACGTCTGCCTGCTGCCCCTGAATCTGCCCCCCATTGGGCGATCCTCTCAATATTCTCCTTGAAGATTGCCGCTAACCGGTGAATAGACTTCATTGTATAGCGCTTATGGTTATAGCATATTTCTGTAAAAAGCCGGCGGTTGATTATATAAATATTAATGTCCATCAGGGATGTACATTGATTGCCCGGGTGATTCTCATATTTCCGCTTGGTTAGGTCGAGATCAAAACTGTCCATGTCAAGCGCCAGATCTCCCAGATAATTGAACCGGATATATTTCTGGCATGTCCCTGTAAACAAACCCTTATGATATTGTAAAAGACCAAATCCGTTACCCTTATTCGGAATTGCCTGGAGTTGGTCTCTCAACTCGCCCAGTTGGTTCTGCAGGCTGCCTGACCCTAACGTTATTCTCACCGGATAAATGGAAGTGAACCATCCCACCGTCCTGCTCAAATCAATATCCGTATCCAGGCCATCTCGTCCATGCCCTTCTAATTCAAAGACTATATCGAGTTCCCCTGTTAAATCGTTCATGGTCCTTATAAAGGACAACAATAGCAATTCATTCATAGAAGAATGAAGCCTCACGTTGGCTGCAGTGGTCAAATGAAGCGTGGTTTCCTCACTGAATCCCCATTCATGCACAATACAATTTGCGATGATATCATCTTCCCGGGCTACTTCCTGATCATCCCCTTGAAAAGAAGCCGACTTAGCGGCAACCACGCTCCAATATTCTTGCTCTTCCTGCTCCAGATCGTCCAGCCTGCAAATCATCGCATCGGACCATTCTTTAAGCGAATGGGTTCTCACCAAGGAATTGGCAGAAAAAGCTCCCCCTTTCCCGATCAGTCCGTCCAGGTCGCGCAAGAGGATCCGCCAGGATACTCCGTCTATGATAAGATGATGGGCCACGATCATACATACTTGTCTCTGTGCGCCTAAATCCGCCAAGCATACTCTCAATAAGAGGTCATTATTCAGGTCAAAAGCCCTGTTTAACTGGAAACTGATGTGGTCCATTTGCTCAGCTTGCTCCCCTGCGGACAGCCCGCTGAGGTCATAAGAGCCAACTACTAACGGAACGTTTAAATGCCGGTTATTATAGAACATGCTACCCGATTCTTTGTCCAGGTTAATTCTTAAGCCATCATGTACACGGATGAGCTCTTGAACCGCCCGTTGCAGCATATTCTTATCGGTGTTCCGCTTCATGTTAAGTACCACCGATTGCATATAGTGCCCCGGGCTGGCTAACTGCTGCGACTTAAACCAGCGCACAATCGGTGTATCCTCAATATTTCCTTGAAGCACTTCCTGTACGCTACCAGTATTCAATTCTAAACAATCTATCATCTGTTCAATAACAGGAAACGACAAGATATCCCGTACACTTATTTTTAAGCCGAACTGGTCTAATAATGCGGAAGCAATTTGAATAGCTTTTATGGAATCGCCCCCCACATGGTAAAAGTTATCCTTTAGGGATAATTGGGAGACATTGAGAATATTTTGGACGACAGAAAGAAATAACCCGCTGATGTCATGTTCCGCTGCTCCCCTCTCTGTCACTAGGCGCTCCGTTGAATCAGAAGCACCCTGCTCAGGAACCGGAAGTGCCGAACGGTCAATTTTCCCGTTGGGGGTAAGGGGCATTGTATCCATCCTGATAAAGTAAAGCGGACACATATAATCCGGCAGCTGCCCGGATACAAAACGTCGAAGGTCCTTATCGTTAATATCCTTCTTGGCAACATAATAAGCGACTAAAGCAACAGCCCCGTTGATATTATGGTCAACAATCGTCACATGCTCAATATTCCTGTGCTTCAGCATAAGGTTCTCAATTTCCGGTAATTCCACCCTGAAGCCTCTAATCTTCACTTGCTGGTCCATCCGCCCGAGATACTCCAAGCAACTGGCTGAGGCTAATAATTTTCCCAAGTCTCCTGTGCGGTACATCCGGTTCCCTTTATTAAACGGATCTTCCATAAATTTATCTTTAGTTGTCTCTGGTTGATTCATATAGCCTCTCCCGACACTATCCCCTGAGATATAAATCTCCCCGGATACCCCTGTAGGAACTGGCCTTTGTTTTTCATCGAGTATATAGATTCGGTTATTATGGCTGGGTTTCCCGATAGAGACCGACGCAGCCCTTTCCAGTTGCGGCTCAAAGCGGTGGATCATACAACCTACCGTCGTTTCTGTCGGACCATATTCGTTGTAAATGCGGATCTTCCCGTCAAAATTGTCATAGACGGCCTGTGCCAACGCCTGCTTCAAATCCTCACCGCCGACGATTAATGTATGGACACAGGACTCCTTATATATTTTGTCCTTTATTAAGTTCAAATGTGAGGGTGTGGCCTTCACAACCGTCGCATGTTTGTCTTTAAATATCCGATAAAAAACATATTCATACGCATTATCCTCATACACTGCGATCTCGCCGCCGCTCAACAATGGCGTAAAGACGGAGGTTACTGTTAGATCAAAGGCGAGTGAAGAATAGAATGCAAACACCTCGCGGGGTGCTTTAACATAAACTTGCTTTGCCCACCAGATATAGTTCACCAAATTGCGATGCTCAATCATGACACCTTTGGGTCTCCCGGTTGATCCCGAAGTATAGATCACATACGCAAGATCTTCTGGGGAATTCACAACGTTCAAATTCCTGTCTTCCCCATTGTACAGGGATGAGTCTTGAACATGGACGACTTCCCCCCAGAAATCATTGTCGGGAAACGATGTATTATTAACAAGAAGTATCTGTACATTCGCATCCTGCAGCATATACTTTATTCGATCCGGCGGATAAGACGGGTCCAAAGGAAGATATGCGCCTCCCGTCTTCAAGACTGCAAGTATACTGATAACCGTCTCAATGGAATGTCGGGTAAGGATGCCTACTACCGATTCCACACCCACATTCCTTGACCTCAGAAATCTTCCAAGCTGGTTGGCCTTCCGGTTCAGTTGGTCATACGTCATAACCTCTGAGCCGAAGCTTACAGCCCGTGCATCCGGACATTCATCCACATACTCTTCAAATAATTGATAGACAAGCTTATTCCGGGGATATGCGGATTCTGTACGGTTATACTCTTCCCGGATATTATCACTCTCAGTCGGGACATGAAGGCCAAGTATGCTATTAAGAGGATGCTTTATCATTTGTTCCGCGATATCTGTAATTGTCCCATACATATGATTGATCTGATCCCTGCAATACAAATCTGTTTTGTAGTCAATATCAATTGTAAGAGCGCCGTCTGCGTCCCAATCTCTGATGATGACATGCAGGTCGTACAGCTGACATCCATTGTAGAATTCCTTATTTTCAACTTTCAGATCATTGATAGCATTAGGCAACGCCGTATTGTAATAATTGATGCTTATTTTCATCAGTCCGTTTATATGTGGGTGTCGTTCTTTGAGGTCGTGAATCATCATGTCATAGGGATACTTCTGGTGGAAGTAGCATTCCTTGAGTTCCCTTTGGATGGATTTAAATGTCTCCAATACAGATGTACTAGGCTCCACCCTGAACCTGAACGGCATCGTACTTGTGAACATACCGAAGATTCCTTTTTCCTTTTTCCCTGAACGGTTCAATACCGGAGTTCCGATTACCAGTTCAGACTTGTTTAAATACAAATAAAAATACGCAACGAACATACTTATAAAGAATGTGTTAATTGTAATTTCATTATCTCTAACATATTGTTTCCATTGAGCAGCTGTATGCGGGTCTAGAATAAATGATTCTCTACACCCTTTCTTTACCTCTAAATGGACTGAGCTACAATCTTCTGGTATGATGTTAAACTTGTCACACCAGAACGCTTTATCCTTTAAACGCCGCTTTGAAGATAAATAATTGTTTTCAATTGCAATATACTCACTGAACGGCAGTGCGTCTGCACCCGCATATTCCTGAATTCCTGTAAATTGCTTATAGTGATCTGCAATCTGATTTGTTAACAAATGGATGGACCAGCCATCCGCTATAATATGATGTAATTTAACAAAATAACCGCATTGTCTATCATTTAATATGTACATCACAAAACGGAAAAGATTACTGTTTTCTTTGAAGAATGGCAGTTGCGCTTCTTCCTTCACCCAGTCATCGAATGCTTGTTCCGGTACTTTATGACTGCGGAAATCAATAATAGGGATGTCAATATCCTCACTTCTATATTCCGCTATAAACTGCATGACAACGCCGTTTACTTTTTTTAGCTGTACCCGGATTCCTTCGTTGCTTCTGATGACGGATTTTATAGCTTGCTCCATTAATTTGAAGTTAACCATCCCTCCAATGTTTACCGGGCCGCCAATATTATGGACGGATGTTCCTGAATAAATTTCCTCAATAACCCAAACCCTGCGTTGAGGATGGGTTAAAGGATAATATTGTACGTCCCTTTCCTCCATAACTAACTACCTCCGTACATATAATAATATAAAAAAAAGACAAGACACTGGGTGTCTCACCTTTTTCGTTTCAGAGATGCATTTATTAATTGATTGCCTTATAAAGACATAGTTTCACCATGTCATCCAAGTATCCACCTGCACTACGGGAACTATAAATATATGATCTCCATTAGCGGTTATCGTGCCGAAACAACGTATAACTTATAGAGACTTCTATTAAATTATCAGCTTGAATTATATATATATCAATAGATAAATTCGACAAAAATGGAACATTTTTAAAATGTGTTAATTCTGCGGGAAACTTCAAAAAACTCTACTACACTTATTAGTTGTCTATATAATTACCTTCTATGTAAAAATCCTTTTCTTCGTAAAGTAATGAGACATGTATTTTCACCTTGTGCTTGCGCTTATCAATCTTTTTTATCAAATATTCTTTTCCTACCAGAGGCCCGGAAACCACTTCTATTATACCGTCTTTAATTCTAAAATTAGAGGGCTGAATAATATGGCCATCATCGAGCAAGTTAGTTATAAATAATAAATCCTTTTCATCCACCTCTTTAAAATAACTATTTTGAAATGCTTCACTTTTTAAAGTTTCACAGTACTCTTTGTTAACTTTCTTCACGTTTTTTAACTCTAGCTTTAAATATTCTGTATCGTAATTAATTAAACGGTATAAATGAGGTGTTTTTTTTAAGTCGTAATACTTCTGGAAGTTTAGTCCTGAATCGATATTCGCAAAAATATAGCCTGGAAATAATAATTTTAACGTTGCAACCGTTTCTCCGCCTCTCCTTTCCGTCAAATAACGTCTAGGCAGGACAAACTTGTAACTCGGATGCTGCTTCATTAAATAGTCGGTTACTATTTCTTCCTTACCGCTTTCAACATACAATGCGTACCAACCCACAGGAGATCACCTTCACTAATTTAAGAGTATTGGCTTTACTGGCAGGGAATTGTTCCAACTTTATTAGTCCAATGTTTGCGTTTACAATATTAAATTCTTCAGTATGATTATTGTATTGCAGCAATGTCAGATATATCGCGTTCACACATCAATTCATTCAATACTTTAGCTAGTACTTCCCTTTCGTGCGACTGAATTTTTTGTAGGTTATTGATTATTTTATCTTTAACGATTCATTCTTTGTAAATATATACTTAATATATAATTTGCTGACCAAGTGAGAATCACGTTCAATCTCCAAGTAATCGCTAATATAGGAATTCGTAACTATTCTTTTTGGTTCCAAATATTCTAATCTCATTAACATAACTTTTTTGTGCTGCCACAATACATATAAAGGACATTTATTCCAAACCTCTTTGGCACACATTAAAAAGTTAACCATAATGTGATATTTTCCCATATATACCCCATATCACTTACATGACTCATCCATTGATCATTAGGATTACAATATCTCTCTACGGTTCCCATTCTTTAAATCCCAAAGTAGTTTTCCACCTCGTAATTGACAAGTTTAATTCCTTCCAACCAATCTTCAAGATCCAAAATATTAAAACTTTCGTAGGCTGCATTCAATTCGCTAAACAAAACTTCTGTATAGCTATGTCTTCCATTAGCATAGTTATCTGCAGTATAAAATACCATTCTGTCAGTATCTACTCCAAAGATAAAATATCATGTTCCTGATGTGTTTGTTGGAAAGTGTCGGTGTATTTCGAAATATAAAAAGTATCAACCAGCAGATAAACATAAGACTTTTTAGAATATCTTTAAGAAAATCAGTGAAAGACCTGTAAAGCCTATCCACCATTTTTCTTGACACTTTTTGCAGATTAATCCATGAGCAAAAATGGAAATGATCATTTGTATAAAAGTCTAATCTCAGAATATCTTTTATATAGTCATTTTTGTCGGCGAATAATTGCAGATAAATATTAAAAACCCAGTCTAAATAATTCTTATTTTGTGAGATTATCGATAGTAAGTTTGCATGATTTGGATAGCAATCAATAATTGGATACTTCATATACAATTTAATTTCCAAACTCTTGCCTCCCTAATAATATCCCCCCCATATTAATCAAAATATTTCCTTATTATTCATATTACTTTGTTTTTTTAAAGTTTAATGTACTAAATATCATATTTCCCAAACCCTGTTATTTTATTGATAATACAAATACCTGATGCCCCCACCTTGTTCATATCAGGGCGTGAGGGCATCAGGTATAAGACAAATTGGATCAATATTTGTTCATCCCTTACTCAAACATGCTCTCCAGAACTATCTTCCAACTGCCTTACAGCGTCTAATAATTGATCAAGACCCCATATTATGAATTTTGGCGGAAAATCCTCACTTAAGCTGCACACAGCTAACTTGTACTGAGGATGTACCTGATATTGACGAAAATAATAACGCTCAGGGCTGTGCCTATTCTCAAATAAAATATCATTACCGTTAACCGAAAATGATACTAAATTTAATGGGATGGTCAAGCCTTGACCATAAGCTTTAATATAGCTTTCCTTTAATGTCCATAAATCATAAAAATACTGAATTTTCTCCTTTTCATCCTTTAAAATTAATTCTTTATATTATTTCTCCGCGAAGAACCTTTTAGCAATATCCATCTCTATTGGTTGAATCTTCTCCACGTCTATACCGACAGGACTTTGACCAACTACAGCTACAACCCATTCTCCAGAATGAGACACATTGAATTCTACCGGATATGTCGCTAAATATGGCTTACCATAAGCATTTGATTCAATTTGAATATCTGAATTTTTCAAACCTAATTGCTTACCGAGAAGTACACGGATAAGAAGGTCTGCGGCCAGCGACCGGAGAAAGTCCCCTTTACGAATGTATCGACTTAAACGTTCACACTTTTCTTCAGGTAAAAACTTTAAGTAAACCATATATTCACTTATTGAAGTTATTTGTTCAAGTAATGTAAATCTTATACAAATAATGTCCACAGTTTTTCTCTCCTAATTAAGATAAACGGAAGCTTAAGCCTTTTTTACTTCTGTGAGAAAGAATTTTTTATACTATTCACATTTAGGTCGTGTCTGAAAACTCTTCATTGAGTCAATTTAAAAATGGAAGCCACGTATACAAATGCCAAGAATGACTTGGCTTGTCTATCGTAGCGAGTAGCCACACGGCGAAAGTGCTTGATTTTATTGAAAAAGCACTCCACTAAGTGGCGTTCTTTATACCGATACCAATCGACGTTCCATGGGTTTTGACTATTCGCTTTAAGCGGGATGGTGTAGGATGCCTGTTTAGCTGTGATCCAATTCCGAATCGCTTCGGAGCCATAGGCTTTGTCGCCAAGAATATGCTATAAATCGAGTAGGAGGAGGCGGTGAGCCTCCCTCCTCTCACACCACCGTACATTCGGCTGTCTCTGCTCTTCATACTGTTTTTTGCAAGTAAAAAACAAGCGATATCTCTGATCGGATAGTTGCTGAGATATTATTGGACAGTCATGATAGATACTCGATAAGTTTTTTATATAACTTAACCGATATCTTAAAGCCGCAAGGGTAGCGTCAAGAAGTTTGTGTAAGAGAAGTAGAAGTACCTCCCCGGGGTTACGGGTTGGGGGTGTAGTGTTTCTGGGGGAGGGGGAACCCTTGATCTGATTAACAAACTTCACAGGATCAGTTATTATTCAGATTACCTGCCCCCAAATGTAGTCCTCAATTTGCTCAGCATTAAAAGAAGGTGCTATACATTTTTCAATCTCGGGTCCATATTTCTTGGGAACCGTATTAGGGCAACGATATCTTCGACTTTTACCAATCTCACCGGTTTCCTTATCTTTAGCACCTTTAGTAGTGGTCGCATCATATGTTCTTCCGCAATGTCCACATTTCAATAAAGACTTTAATAAGTACTGATACTTCTTATTGCCTACGTATTTATTTGTATCATTTTGAACTCGTTGCATCTGTGCCAGTTTCCACATCTCGCTATCTATAAGCGGGGGAACATCGACGGTCAACCAATCCTTACGGTCTCGAAAGGTGTATGATTTTTTGGGATTACCTCCATCAGTGAGTTCGCCTTTAACCTTCTTAGTTTCTCAGCGATTGTAATAGTACTTTCCAATATAAATTTCTGAAGTCAAGATCTTACTGATACTGGATGCTCCCCAGTTTGAACTTTCGGCTCGTTTAGGTTTAACTTTACCGTAAAGACGGTCTCCGATTTGACGCAAAGTAAGTTTCTCAAGTACATACCATTCATAAATCATTTGAACATACTGACGTTCAGTTTCATTTACTACTAGTTGACCTTCCTCATACTTATCAAAACCAAATGGGGCTACACGCATGGGCATAATCTTCTTATCATTTCTAACTTTTTCCAATCTGCCTCGGATCGTCCTTTTTCTTATCAGTTGCAACTCATATGATGCGATTGCAGACATTATTCATCGCGGTCTGGTTCAGCAATCCAACAAGCTGCGTATAGACATGCATCTCCTCGGGTGTGCGTTCAGTTGGGAAAAATTCAAAACTGATCGTGCTGCTGTCAAAACTGAAGGTGATGCCTGGGTAATATTGTTTGCCAATTTCAAATATCGCTGTCTTGAATTTTTCCATTGTATCGACATTAGCATCATTGATGGCTTTAGCAAAACTATCTTCGATAAAATTCGCTTCAATACCAAGCGATCTCTTTACAAGTACTTGTTTGCCGTAAAGCAAATTAATCAAATTTCTAAGTGTTATCCCTGTGTGACCTTCCAGCGGGACAACTACTTCCAGTGAAACATTCGTGTTTGCCGCGGGCTTGTCTGGAGTACCTGAATCAACATGTCCGACTAGTCTGACTGGTTCTTCTGATTTTAAAGGTTTCTCTTGTTTCTCAATAACCTGACTGGTCAGTAAGCTGTCAAGAGCAACCTCCGTGCCATTCGATGTGGTGATTTTACCCGCTCTGTCAATCCAGTAAATCTCCGTATCAGTCTCAATCTGGTAAGCGAAGCTCGGAACTCCCATGTACTTAGGCTCTATTCCTAGATGGTCGCTCAGCGCCTTAACGACTTCTTTTCGGTCCATATTAACCTCCAATTAGAATCGATGTTCTCAACGAGCTTGGGGATAACCCCTTCCATTGAGGTTGTAACCGTTCTAACTTGGACGGAGGTTTAATGCAAGTAAATTATCGAGCATGCCCTGATAAACGGATTGACGGATATGTATGACAGGTGTAGCATATAGCTACTAGCTATATGCTATTAGCTACTACGAGAAAATCTCGAACAGAACGGAGGATGTAAAATGCTAATCGATAAGAACACTTCTTTGGAAGACTTGATGAACATTGCCAAAGCAACTGTTCCAAGTCTGGTTCAAGGTGAGGTCTTCCTTGTCAAAGATCTGTTTCGGGGCTTTGAGTGGAACCGGATCGCAAAGGGTAATCGTACTAAGCTTGGCTCCATGTTCCTAAACTACGCTGAGAAGCATGCAAGCAATTCCCTTAAGATATTAGGGAAAACGCCGCAGAATCAGCAAATGTACGAAAAGCTGTGATCAACTTTATAAATTAAAAGAACAGGGATGGTGACTCTTATAACACCGCCCCTGTTCTTTTGAGTTTAACCCCTGCCTGCTTTTCTTACCCCTGTCTCAAAGTCATTCCGACACCATCTGACAAATGTAGATGAATGACGTAGGTACGTCTTAGCCGCGCTAGGTTCAAGTTGACCCGCCTTCAGCTTCTCCGTTACTTCTTGCTCATACTGCTCATATAATAGCTCCAATTGCTTGATAAATTCCTGCGATGCTTTCATTCGGATAACCACCTTAGAATATTGGCATAAGCTCATTATACTGAACTGGAAGCATTTGCATAAGTAATTGGAGATATGTGATTCACAGTTGTGATTGAACTATGTGAGTCTAGGATTAGGATTAAACACAGTACACAAGTCATCTAGAGTAAAGGGCTGGTATGACCCAGCCCCTCCTCATCAAACCGTACGTGAGGTTTTCCCTCATACGGCTTTCCGATGTTTGTCATTCATGGGCATGCAGATTACAATAGCGTTTTTAGTCCACACTTATTGGCCATATACTTGACCTCCGGGAATGAACTCATCCATCTCCTCCGATTTCTCTTCTTTGCATACCACCGGGTGAATCGCTGCAAAATATACCAATCCAGCTTCGCTAACCTCTTTTGGCTGTAGTTCGTGTAGTAATAATTTCTCCATCCCTGTATCTTTGGATTGAGCCATTCCACGTGTTCCTCAAACGATTTCCAGCGCATGCCAGGCGGTGCTAATCGGTCTTTGACCACGCCTCGGATGCGTTCCTCTGCCTTCTTCGTTAGCCACTGCTGGGTGGTATAGTACAACTTCCCTTGAGAAGTTTCTGCTTTCGTTTTTCGGTGGTGCATTCCTAAGAAGTCGAAGCCTTCGTCTCCTGTCCACAGACCTACAATGCGGGTTTTGGTCGGATGTAGCGTGAGTTCTAGACATTCCATAATGTTGCGGATGAGTTCATATGCATGTTCTGCATCCTTTTTGGTTTTACAGACCACGACAAAGTCGTCTGCATACCTCGTCAGTTCTCCCAACCTACTTCCGTGTTTCTCCCATAACCGGTCAAAGTAGTTCAAATATCTATTCGCCAACAGTGGCGAGATGACGCCACCTTGGGGTGTACCTAGATCGGAGCGCCGTAGGTTTCCTTCTTCCATCACTCCCGCATGAAGCCACTTCCGTATTAATTTCAGGATTCGCCTGTCATTGATACGCATTTGTACCCATTTCATGAGCTTCTCCTGATTAATGTTGTCGAAGTAGCCTTGGATATCGACGTCGACTACCCAATTTTCTTTGCGGTTGCAGGCTTTCCGGATTCGTTCCAGCGCTCCTTTCGCACTTCGCTTCGGACGAAATCCGTAGGAGACTTCTTTAAAATCGGCTTCAAAGATGGGTTCAATCACCAGCTTGGTTGCCATCTGCACTACTCGGTCACGCACGGTGGGGATGCCTAGCGGTCTTGGCTTCCCGTCTTTCTTCGGGATATAGTGCCGCCGTACCGGCTGCGGATGGTAGCTGCCTGCTTTCAGTTCTCGCTCACATCTTTTGAGAAATCTCGTCACTCCCTGTTTCTCGATTTCAGCGAGCGTTACGGCATCTACTCCCGCAGCTCCCTTATTCGCTTTCACCCGTCTCCAGGCTTCGCACAGCACATCCCACCGGTAGACTTTGTCATACAAGGCGTGGAATTTACGCTTGTTGTTCTCCTTGGCCGCATGACCTAGCTTTTCTTGGAGTTCTTGAACTTTTTCCTTGGGTGTCGTTAGCCGTTTGGCATTCACTCACTCGTACCTCCTCCAAAAGCGTAAACAAAGCAGGGCTCCTTCCCTCCCTAAGGTTATGTTGTCCTTAGGTTCTTCGGTACTATAAGCCCCTCGGACTCCCTTCCCACAGACGGTTCACTTCGTCTTCTGGACTTATAGAGCGTCTCTCTACGGGTTCCTTAAAAAAAATTTTTTTCTCCCGTGTGGGGAGGGTCTCCCCAGTTCACTGCATTATCTTTCAATCCATGCCGTTCCCTATACGCCGGAGGATTCTTCACTGCTGTTCCAAGTTCTGAACAGTTTCCTTGGCCTTCGTCTATTGTTTCGAGACTCGGCATCCTCTCTTCCCCTTCGCAGGGCCTTTTTGACGACGCGGCAAGATTCACTTCATGTTGCGGCCTGGATTGTTGCTCGCCCAGTCTCTGACTGGTACTTTTGTCGATGCGCTTTTACACACAGATTTCGCCATGCGCAAGCATCCTAGCTACAAAGGTGGCTTGGTCCCTCCTTTGGTTGGACTTTCACCAACTAGGTAATGCGTGCCTCTGGGCACGCAAACAAGAAAAGAGGTGCAGATTTTCCCTGCACCTTGTAAGCATTACTCGGAACGGAACTGAAACTGACTATCAATCCATTCCTTAACCATTGTCTTTGATTGAAAAAAGATTTGGGTTATCACGAGCAGGTCGGAGAACATAATGTCGTCAGCTCGAATCAGATGAGTGCGATAATTCGCGTCTGTAATTCGCTTGCCTTTGGTCAAGGTAGAATTCATTCGCTCTTCGATACTGTCCCCTGTATAAATGTTAATCGCAAGATCCAAATGATTAAGTCTCACCTGATCGAATGGTGTGTCATACGAATCCATTGCATCCAAGTGAATCATTCTTCCAATCAGCATCCCGTCACCAATTGATTCTTCGGAAAGTTCCTCTAGTGACATGCTGAAATGTTTCTGGTTGCCTTCATTCTTCATCGTGGCTACAATTTGTAATTTACGAATGCCATCAATTTGGTATTCCCACCACTGCTTTCGTTTCCATTCATCTCCTTGTATATCTTCAGCAGTATATTCTGGTAAAAACAACTCGCTACCTTCATGTTGATCAGGATGAATTATTAATCGTTCGATCCAATACGGGTTAGGGGGTTGAATAAACTCTTCTTCTAATGATAGTGGCGGTGCCTTTTTAGATACAATGTGTGGATCGACTCGAATGTATAATTTTTTGGTGCCATATTTATGTATTAAATAAGAAGGAACCATTGAGTTGAGGTATCTATCAATAAGAAGAAAAGAGTCTTTGTACTTACAAGTTCTGTGTTTTGGTAAATCGGGAATCGGTTTATATCCAACTGCATCTAATCGAATTAACTCTAGATCAGGATTTCCGTTCGACTTCTTTCTGAGCTTATCATAAAGCTCTGGGTGCGCCTGAAAAATTGGCTGTGAGGGATTATACTCCTCAAAAGATTTAACTTGATGATAAATGCGACTAGCCTTAAAAATCTCTCCTAATATACTGGTAAGTGCAGAATTATCATCACCAATTAGAGTAGGAAAATTATTACCAACTAGATGAACCAAATTATGGTCTTCCGGCGTAAGCATCTGCTTTCTTACCGAAATCAACCGTGTTATACTATCGGTTTCGTTCTGCAACTTGTCTTGTAAAAAAGCCGCTGCTCCGGCTAAGTCCAATCTTTGGCTTTCTGCATATCGCTGAATACACTGCTCATAGAATTCTAAATCATCCATTTTGCCGCACACCTCTTTCAGTAAGGAACCTACATTTCTCTTATCTTATCCCATTAAGGATCGTGTCTCAATTTACACCCACTATAAATAAAGTATGTATGATAGTTGCGAACGTAGCCATCGAAAAGCTTCATTAAAATAATATTCAAAGTAACCCCCATAGAGTAAATAACAATATAATACAGATCAAGTAGTCATGTAATGTTGTCTTACCCAATTAAACGTTCTTGTTGGTGCATTACTCACCTTGCCTATTTCACTATCTGGATCAAGATAGTCATGAATATAATTTTCGATTTCATCCGGTAATTTTTCTAGCTGTAGTAAATCGTTGATTCGCTTAGAAAGTTTATCAAGACCTTCCCTACTATAAGATTCATAATGATAATAAGTGTAATAATCCCAAGTCCCCATCTGAGCACCTATTCCGAAAATTTTAACCTCATTCGGCTCTAACCATCTTGTCAAATTTCTAATTGAATCTTCTAAGACCTCAGCCAACTCGTTAGCTTCTTTCCACTTTTTAATCTTCCCATCAACTATGGCATTAATTTCTTTCTTGAAATTATTAAGAGCCTCAATTCTTTTCGGTAGCTGTTCCGTATTTGCAATCACTGAAAGAGCTTCCTCTATTAATTCAAGCATCGAGTAAAACTCCCTAATATCTTTATCGGTACAACCAAACAATCCAAATGAAATCCCCATTATACCCCTAACATTCAATCCATAGAACCCAAGATCAAGCGCACTTACCATCCGATTTCCTTTTACAATCGATTCTTGAGGTAGCTGTGTCATAAATTGACTGTAGTATTTTTGAAAGAGCATAGTGTTTTTAGCTAACTCTGATTGAATGTCATCCCAAAATAATATTTGAATACTAAACGTTCCAGACGCTTTTCTTTTTATATTCTCTAATCGTACTGACTCTTGTAATACACTATCCCTTTTACCTGTAGTGGCAACGTAATAAGCATTAATAGCAGGTTTAAAGGATTCTGCCTTTTGTGCTTCATCAATTATTGTTTGAAGGTTCAAGTTTTCTGTATTCTTACATTGAACTCCAACAAACTCACCTTTATGGTTTTCTCCGAATATATCAACGCCAGCTTGGTCTTGTCCTTGCCTCCCGTTCATTTCTAAGTCAGGAGAACTCCACTTTTCACTTAACGCATCACGAGTCAGTGACTCAAATTCTTTCCAATCTTGTGGTGGTGCAAGTTTAGAAGTTGCAACTAGTGGCATTCAACATACCTCCATGCTAATAATGTAGTTTACATTTCTAGTACAACAAAGAATTGCTTGATAGAGTTTTGGTGATGCTTTCATTCCGATTAGCCCCCTTGAGCTAAGTCTTAAGCTTATAATAATGGCTGGTATTATCGATTTTTGCCTGCTGATCCTCAAGCCGATTTATTTCGTTTACAGCTGCATGGAATGAATTTTTCACTTGTTCCAAATAGTTATATAGCTCGTTTACTGGATCTTCTGCTACTTCAGCTAAGTCATATCGACGTTCAGCAGCCTTATCTACTGCATCTTGTGAAACATCATTCATGTCTTCGTTATGAACCATCTGCTCAGATAGTAAATCGGACGCATACTCAACTGTATCAAATTCAGCAAGTTCATAGATTGGTTTACCATAATCACAAAGATCACGGATTGAAGTAATAGAATCCATGTCAACAAGATTCGCTACGTTTTCCAAACCTGCGACCTCTCGGAACTCATTATCGAGTTCACCTTCGATTTCATCAAGCACATCTAGTAAACTCGCTAAATCGCTTACCTTCAAATAAGGATCGTGAATGTTGTAGATTTCCTGATCCTCATATGGATAACCTACAAACGTAAAAAGTCCGTCACGAATAACAGCAGCTGCCCCCTCTAACCTTGACAACAGGAAGAAAGGAGGATTTTCTTATCATCCAACATGCTTCCGAAGTAAGGAATACCTTCATTGATTAAGATAGGGACAATACTCTCTCTGATAATACTTACCAAATCCTGTCCTCGGACAAAGAACCCCGTTTCCCTGCTTTGTTTGCTCTCTTCGGAATAGTTGGCCGAACCAATATAAGCGATATTATCCGTCATAATCACTTTGGAATGATTACTGAAATTGAAGGATGTAGCTAAGTTATCAATGTTCGATGGATCAAGGCGTTGTGTATAGCGATCAATACTTTCTGATGCACGTTCACGTGGTGCGTCTCCATAGTACCTCTCATATCGGTCAGGGATATTCGTAATGATACGAACCTCGGCATGGGAAGTCGCATCTTCAAGTGCACGAAGCAGTTCCTTACGACGTGCTGAAATGTTGTATGTTGTTACGAATATTCTCTCTGCATTGGGGAAATCGTCCAATACCTCTTGAAAGTTGTATTCCCCTTTCGAAGTGACAATATCAATCTGCCCTGGGATTAATGGGATTATCGTGGTTCTACTCATTCAAATCCAACTCCTTACAATTTTATACTAAAAGAGTAACCCCTTTGAGTACAATGTCAAGCTATTTATTTGATATGGATGTTACTTCCACTCCCTCACCTCTGACCTCAGAGGATATGTCCTTATAGAGTTTCACTACAACTCCCTTTACCGCTTCATAATGCTGCATCGCCATTTCATACGCCGAAAGACCAGTATCCGAGTAATGTGCCATTACGATGTAGAGTCCTACCGTTGCAACCGCGCTGATCACGAGGAATTTCAGGATACTGCCGAAGAATCCAAAGAGACTGATGACCCCATTATGCAGGGCTTTGAATAACCCCTTTACTGGTGCTACAACAAAGGTCTGAATTGTCCAGTTCACCGCTTTACCAGCTCGGTCAGCGGTCGTTACTTTGTCTACCTCAACAACTTTCTCTTTGATCGCTGCGGTCTGATCGATATATTCGGCTTCTAATTGCTCGATAACAGGCAACAACGGAGAAGCTTCAACTTCATCCAACATATCGGGTTGCTCTAATGGCGATTCTGCGATATTGTCCGGAAGAGGTGCTGTATATTCAATTGCTTCCATTACCACTCTCGTCTCGGCAAATAGCTTTGCGCTGCTCTCGGCTACGGTCTCCTTGGCTTCGAAATCTTTTTTTTCTTCTGGCTCTTCATCTGTGTAGATGCTTACTCCAACAGGTTCCTTATGGTCTGACTCTGCCGCGGGGAGGTCTTCGCTGGTTGATGAATCGACTGCGATGGCAGCTACTGGCTGTTCAGGCTCAGCATCTGCAGGACTGAAATGGTCATTGGGTATCTCTGGCTCGTCAAAAGATGCTCTTCGACCAAAATCGGTATTCGAGTCAATGTCTACTCCAATTCCGGCATCAATCTTATCACCGAACGAGTCAAAGAATGAGTAGGTTTATTTTCGGGAGTCGGTACTGGCTCTGGTGTTGGTTCAGGCTTCGTCGTTGGCTCTGAACTCTGTGGTGTTTCTGGTTTGACTAGTATTTCTGGCTTGGTGTTGGCTTGGGACTTGGTTCAGGACTTGGCTCGGGCGTTGGTGTAGGCTCTGGACTCCGTGGAACTTCTGGTACTTCTGGCTCTGGATTTGGCGATGGTGTCGGTGTCGGAATAACGGCTTCCTGTTTATAAAAAAAGGGCAACCTTTTGAACGGCTCTGTGGCTGACAGCACCACTTGTTTGACCGCATCACCGATTAACTTGTATATCCCGATTATCGAGTCCGCTGTATACGATTGGTTTCCTAATGGCAAGTCAGTTAGTGTGACATCCGCTTTAACTTTACTGTTCGTATCTTGATCAACAAACTCGACCGTTATCGAGCCTTTCGGATCGGGATGAACAATGACAGGTTCGAAATAAGCTTGTACGAGCTTATCCTCATCCATGATGAATTGAAGCGACTGGTCGGATACTTCTAGATCATTTAGCACCCATTTTGAGAAGGCATACCCCTGACCTGGACTCATTACTGCATCTACCTTGCTGCCCTCATTAAATTGTCCGACTGTTCCCTGCACATCTTGATATACGACAGTTGTTTGATCGTTTGTAACATCGATTTTGCCTTGACCTACGACCTCTACGACCAGTTCAAATTGCTTCGGCATAACAGAGATAGGAGAGAAGTATGCAATAGCGTCCATGTCCCGATCCATAAATACGCTAATAGTCGGGCTTCCCATCTCAATACCGTTGATCATCCATTTCTCGAATTTGTATCCTAGCGAGGGACTAGCAGTCAGGTTTAACGTTTCAAACTCAGGAATTTTGTCAAAGTCACAGCAGCATAAGGGGCTACTGTTCCCGTACCAACTTGATCGACGGTCAATGTGTATTCCACAGGCTGCGGTGCCATTTGCTTGAAATATGCAATCGCTACCTTGTCACTGTCCATCTTCACATTTTTCAAATTAAAAGCCTGGCACTGTGTCCTGAGTCGATACAGATATCCATGCTCCATCATCGTAATCATATGTGCCGACCGTGGGGAATGTTGTGCCTTGCCCTTCCATAGTGACTGTTAGTTACTTTTTCCAGTTCGGTATGCTTGTCCATGACGTTCCCCACTTGTCCGTTTTTTAGATTTGTTTCTTATTCGACAAATGGTTCGTTTTTCCTTGTCAAGGTTTGCTAAGAACTTTGATTCAACTTATATAGATGTTTAAGAATACTACACATTTAATGTTTTCCGCCCTTCTCGTATATCTTTGTTATATTTCTCATATGATTGTAGTAACTGAATATGGAGACCATATATATCTTTGTATGTCATTCAATTGCTCTTCTCTACTAATGAAATAGTATTTTCTAAATTCCATTTCCTATAGCAAGAATAAAAAAGCAACTCATCCGTAGACAAGTCGCTCACTATACAATTTATTTCAAAGAATATTAATTTTAGTTATTCACATGTTGCTCACCGCTTTACCTTATAAAACTCATGATACAGCTTCATCAGCGCTCTTTTCTCAATCCGCGACACATAACTCCGCGAGATCCCCAGCTCCTTCGCAATCTCCCGCTGCGTCCGCTCTTCCCCGCCGGTGTCCAGGCCGAAGCGGCCGACCACAACTTCCTTCTCCCGGTCATCCAGGATATTCAGATTCCGATAGATCTTGCTCTTCTCAATTTTCAGATCCACTTCCTTAATCACATCATCCGCTTCCGAGCCGAGGATATCGATCAGGGTGATCTCGTTGCCTTCCTTATCCGTTCCGATTGGATCGTGGAGGGATACGTCCTTGCGGGTCTTTTTCAGCGACCGGAGGTGCATCAGGATCTCATTCTCGATACAACGGGCGGCAAAAGTAGCCAGCTTAGTGCCCTTGTTCGGGCGGTAGCTCTCGATGGCCTTGATCAACCCGATGGTGCCGATGGAGATCAGGTCCTCCATGTCTTCGCCGGTGTTGTCGAATTTCTTCACTATATGGGCAACCAGCCGCAGGTTATGCTCGATCAGCAGGTTCCGTGCCTTGGCATCTCCCTCGGCCATCATGCCTAAGTATTTGCTCTCATCCTGCTCCGATAGAGGCTGGGGAAAAGCGTTGTTCCTTACGTAAGATACCAGCAGCGTCAGTTCTTTGATCAGCAGCGCAATCGTGCTTATGATTCCAGGCAACTTGGCGACACCTCCCGCACATGTACAATGAAACCGATCAGTTAGGAGAACAACGGGTTCATGGTCCTTTTATTGTATGTGGGTAGGTGCCTAGAAGTGCATGTACGGGGAAAATAGGTACGGGCCTCCTACACCCGGAGCAACTCGCGGATATCTTCTTCCGACAGCCGGGTCGTCTTGTTCTCGCCAGCTTCGATGATCTCTTCGATGAGACCTTTCTTGCGTTGCTGCAGCTCCAGCATCTTCTCCTCGATGGAACCTTCGGTGATCAACCGGATCACCTGGACCACATTCCGTTGCCCCATCCGGTGTGCCCGGCCGATGGCTTGCTCCTCCACTGCCGGATTCCACCACAGATCGTACAGAATCACCGTGTCCGCTCCAGTCAGATTCAGCCCTGTTCCGCCCGCCTTAAGCGAGATCAGGAACACTTCACCTGGCCCTTCATTAAAAAGCTTGCACAGCTCCACCCGCTCCTTGCCCGGAGTCGAGCCGTCCAGATATAAAGGCTGAACTCCCGCTTCTTCCAGGCGCTGCCGGATCAGCGCTAACATGCTGGAGAATTGCGAGAACACCAGCATTCTGCGGCCTGAATCACGGCATTCTTGCACCGTCTCCAGTAATTGCTCCAGCTTGCCGGAGCCGCCCGCATAGTTCTCAATGAACAGCGAAGGATGGCAGCAGATCTGCCGTAAGCGGGTGATGCCCGCCAGAATCTTCATCCGGCTCTTGTGAAATCCGTCCGCAAGCAGATCCTGTTCGGTATCGTCACGGAGCCTCGCTAAGTATGCGAGATATACCTGTTTCTGCTCGTCCAGCAGCTCTGTGTGCTGTACAGTATCAATGCGGTCTGGCAGCTCCTCCAGAACCTCTTTTTTGAGCCGCCGCAGAATAAAGGGGGACACGATGCTGGCGATACGTCCGGCGGGCAGCTCCTTGAAGGTCAATCGTCCGGTGAACAGCGCCGGGAAGACTGTGCTGAAAATAGCTTCCAGCTCATCCACCGAATTCTCAATCGGTGTGCCCGTCAGAGCGAATTTCCGTGCAGCCTTAAGCGATTTAACCGCTTGGGCAGTTTGGGAGGCTGAGTTTTTGATCGCCTGGGCTTCATCCAGAATTAACGCATGAAAGGTTATACCGGAATACAGATCAATATCCCTGCGGAGAAGAGGGTACGAGGTAATAATCACATCCGCTTCTTCTACGGCCTTTCCCTCCAGCAGTCCACTGCGCTCCTCCTTCTGCCCTGCCGCCACCAGTACGTTGACTGCTGGTGCAAACCGGGCGAACTCATGGCTCCAGTTATAGGTTAAGGATGCCGGACACAGAATCAGCACCGGAGTTTTCCCTTGTACCTTAAGCGGCATCTCAGCCAGCTCGGAGCAGATATAAGCAATGCTCTGAATTGTCTTGCCGAGGCCCATATCATCTGCCAGAATTCCGCCGAACCTGAACTTCGACAACGTCTTCATCCACTGGAAGCCTCTGGCCTGATAATCCCGGAGAACCGGCTTCAGCTCAGCGGGCAGCTCGAATTCCAGACTGTCCGGTTCCCGCAGCTGGTCCAGGAATTCCCGGAGCGACTTGCCCCACTTTGTATCCTTGAAGCCATGGCCCCGCTCTGGAAGCTGAAGAGCTTGTACGGAGGGCAGGCGGATTACCGAGTGTTTAAGATCCTTTTGCCTAAGATTCAGCCGTTCGGCAACGGTGCCGAATTCGCTGAAGCTGTCCACTGCAATGGGCAGAAAAGCCCCGCTGCGCAGGCGGACATACTTCCTTTTCTCCACAATCGCCTGCATGACCCGAACAGTCTCCTCCTCATTCAAGCCTTCCAGCTCAAAAGAGATATCCAACCAATCCAGACCTTCGCTCAGCTCCGCTTTCACTTTGGGGTAAGCTTTACGCTCCAGCACAAGTCTCTGAACAGCCGGGGTGACAAACAGCTCGGCAACCTCTTCCAAAACCGGCACAAGCTCATATAACGCCTCATAGATGACCGGTTCACTTACGGAAACCCAGTGCTGCCGTTCCCGTCTAAGCGGAGAGTTGTCCAGAATATCAACGATCTTATTTTCCCGCTGCATATTTCGGATCAGGATCTTCTCCTTGTGCACTTCATCCACGCTATTCTCTTCCAGCGGATTAATCACAATCTCCTCATAATGAAATTCCAGCCGAAACGTTAAGGTGCCGTCCGCATAATCCAGATACAGCTTAGCCTGCAGTTCAGGCTCCACAATTCTCTCGCTTACTGCCTGTTCCACACTTACTTTCCCCAGCTTTCTTAAGGCTGGCAGCACCTGCTGTACGACCGCTTCGATTTGTTCGGGAGCAATCTCAATGTTCTGCGATGCCGCAAACTGCTGCCTTAATAGTGAAATCATGCTTATAACATCACTGTTTATTGAATATATCTTCCCGTTCATGATCATAGTGGAGTAGTCTGGAAACAACATCAGCTTATCCAGTGCTGAAGCTGACAGAACGTAGTCCTTCTTCTGCCCTGGTCCAATCTCGTAAATTCAAGCGGAGGTGCCTCTCCTGCAAGCTCAGCCCGAATTCCCGGGTTCCCCGATCGCCCCATAATGACATTCACCTCCGGAAAAAGCAGTTTAAGCTTGTCCCAGGCCAGCGGGGTGACGACAATTGTTTTCCCGTCCTTTAAGGAGTTATTATGATAGCTGGGGAGATCATTTCTATAAATCTTCTCAGTGTTTTTCATTAGAAGCAACAGTTCAAGGAATTTCATATCCTCAGGATTAATGTGCTGGTTTTCAGAATCAAAGGTAAATATACTCTTAAAGTATAATGGCTTACGCTGCTCGAAATACTCTAGAAACTCGTTTATTTTGGACACTACATACAGACGTTTGATTCCCACACGCATTTCAACGGAGAAATGCGGATTGCTATTGTAACCACCATGAACGATAAGCGTGAACTCGAACTGCAGCGACTCTGCATGACCGAATAGCACAGGCTCACTCTCACGGGTAAGAACTGATTTCTGAAAAGAAGAAATAAGCTGCTCCATCTGGTTGTATTTAGACTTGTTTACGCGTCTGAATGGAGCAGCTGTTGCATCGGTAGGCTCCTTAATCTGCTGCATATGTATAGCAATAAGTGTTGCCGCCACATGTTTACAGCAGCCATAGTTCTCATAGGCAGGACAAGAACAGTCTGCTTTGAAGGTATCGGTACGGTCATAAATATCAATATTTACCTCATATACCTTTCTTCCCTTCACCTGTGCACCATAGCTGCTATCATCCGGATAGAAGGTAAGGCTGCGGACACACCCCTGTTCATAATAAGACTTCCCCCGGTTATAAAAGTCAGTTCCGCAAAAATCTCTAATTGTTCTCATTGTAATCTTCATATTAAGCACCTTCTCAATATAAAATTCATCTTCATCATTTATAGCTAATCACTCGGCATCGCCGCTTCTCTACTATTATCATAACTCCAGGCAACAACCGTAGCACTGTCCCGGCCTAACTGCTCATGTACATCCTCTAATACCTTGTGCACACATCCCTCCAGATTCTCATCACCTGTAAAAGCAAGATAAAGCCTGCGCGGGTCCTCCATTACCCTTGCCCCAACCTCCAAAAGACCGTCCGTCGTTAACACGAGCACGTTACGGCCCTGCCGCAGCTCACGGATGCCTGAAGAGTAACAGGCGATGGGCTGGGCGAAGGTGTTGACGAAGCCGATCCATTCGTAGTAATTGCGCTGGTTCAGCAGATATTGCCCGCGGGCAGCCAGCTCAGGGTGGAGTACATAGAGCGAGTTATCCCCTACGGAGAATCACCAGAGATAATTCTCCATCCGCACGCAGATTAGGCAAGCCGTTTCCCCTGTAACTTGCTTGCACTCGCTGATGAACGTCTCAGATGTGAAAATAGACAACAGAAATTCCTCCAGCGCCTGGAACGCCCGCTGAACCGACAGCGACAGCAGCCTGATAATCTCATCAGCTTCATTGTCGATTGTGCGAATCAGCAGCTCCGCGCTTTCTGCCGTATGATGCGCATCCAGGAGCATTACCCACTCCCAACCACCGTCCGGCTCACTTAATACGTAGGCTCCATCTTCATTTTTGTCGGCACCGGCCGCAGTGTTCCCGCCGTAACGGCCGATCACCACACTTTTATGCGCATATGTAGTTGGATGATCCAAATACATCTCATCACTGCCCACCCAGCTAAATTTATGAATCCCCTGTTTCATCCTGCTCCTCCTGCCCGTGATTACACGGTTTTGTATTTCTAGTATTATATACTTATACGCTTCCTGCGTTAAGCCTGCACCCAAGAAGCCGTTATTAGCTGCAAGCAACTATGATCACAGCAAATAGCCCCCGGACCGTCCATACGGCCTGGGGGCTATCTTCGCATCACCTATTCAGATCAGCTTACACTGCCGGCTCTCTCCATATACTCTATCTTCTCCCGGCTGATCCTATAGAGCCTGGCGTCCGGCCCCGGATTCAGACTGTCGCTTGCGGACAGGAATCCTCTATCCGTGTCCCGCAGAATATACACTCCGTTCAGAAACTCTCCCCCAACCAGCTTAATGTTCATCCTCGAAGCCTGGTAATAGTTCTCTGCATACCAGTTGTAAAGTGGCCGCATCAGCAGCTTGCCGATTACGAAATAGAGAGCAGTCATAATCAGCAATAGCACGTACACCACCTCCCGGTCCTGTCCATAGACGAAATAGAGTATATCGAACTGATTCGTCATGTTAAGATTATACGTGACAATCAGCCTGCTCATCAGCAGCATGCCAAACAGCAGGTAGAAGCTTATGCCAAGCACCACATGGATCAGCAAGATCCAAGGCTGGTATGGGGAGAGGCGCTTGCGCATACCGGAGGTCATAAAATACGTAACGAGCAATCCCGCAGCAACCAGCGAAATCAGCAGCGGATTGCTCAGAGGATGAAGTACATACAATAGCAAGCTGTTAATCCCGGCAAAAATTAGAATATCCGCAAGTATGAATTTGGTCCGTTCCCTGCGGCTGTCCGCTGGAAGCTGAACAGCGGAGTCGCCCTGCAGGAAGTCTACAGCCCATACGATCAGGAGCAGAACACTGAACCAGAACAGCGTAGTAGAGAACGGAATAAGATTGAAATACTGCAAAAGTGATGCACCATCCTTATTTTTCCTTTATCGTATCATTTCCACCGATCTTCCTGCCGTAACATTCATCTCCTACATTGTTATAAGATTTGTAATTGCTTTCTAACTGCAATGCTGCAAGAATAGATACACTTACATTCTGACACAGACTTACCATCCATACTTACACTTCGACTATCTCTGAGGGGGCACCACCTATGCTGTTGCTGGGATCATGCGTTATTGCTGCACTGCTGTCTTTTTCATATAGAATCTTCGAGGGGATACTCGGGGTTATCTCTAAACAGCAAGCGCGGTTTACGATTTATTATTGGGGAGCTGCCATGATTGCTGGGAGCGTTCTCTGGAGCAACAGTTATACGTTTGGCGCCCCGCAGCAAGTAATGAGAGTGCTCCCGCTGTTCCTTATTATTCTGCTTGTGAACCTGATCATCTCCCGATCCTCCGGCTATAATCCAGTGGGAACTTATAATACGGTCAACTTCGTGCTGTGCTTCCCTGTCTTTGAGGAGATCGCCTTCCGGGGACTTATCCTGCCGATACTTGCGCACCATCCGGTACTCGGTCAGCTGCATTCCACTTCCATCATTGATGTCAGCGGGGCGATCCTCCTTACCTCACTGCTGTTTGCGGTCTCCCATTTGCAGTATTACAAGCTGAACCGCGAGAGCGTCAGGTTTATGCTCTTTGCTTTTAGCGCGGGAATATTCTTTGGGCTAATCGCACAAGTTACCGGGTCTATCATGCTGACGATTCCGCTCCATATTGCTTTTAACGGATCAGCCGTGCTGTATGCCCGGGCCTCCGCAAGCAAGCACCTACAGGCCTGACGTATAACTATATATGTATGAAAAAAGAGCCACAGCTCATCTACAGAGCCAGCGCCTCTTCCGTAATCTGTCTGATATCAATCGGAGACAGTGTCTCCTCGTTCACCATGTCCGGCAGAATCTCTGCCAGGAAATACTCGACACACTTAAGGTCAATATGTTTGATCTTGATCAGCGCATTGCGGTACATCACCACAAATTCCTTCTCCGTGTTCCCTCTTTGCAGCTCGGCGAAGGCCTCATACACCTGATCCATCTTATCCGCAACCTCCAGAATCAAACCTTCTAGCGACTCGTCCTTGCCTTCGCGCAGCTGCTGGTAGAAGATGCTTTTGAATTCGTCCGGAATATGCTCCTTGATGAAGTTGTCGATCATGCCCTCCTCCACCTGCTGGATCAATGATCTGAGCTGGAGCGAGGAGTGCTTCACCGGCGTTTTGATATCCCCGATAAAAATCTCTCCGTAATCATGGCTGCTCGTGATCTCGTACAGCTTCTTCCAGTCGATCACCGCGCCGTGCTTCTCTTCAATATCCGCCAGCGTCTTCGCGTATTGCACGACCTTCCAGGAATGGGCCGCAACGCTATGCTCCTCGAATTTGAATTTTCCCGGACAGCGGATAATGCGCTCCAGCTCATTCAGTGAGCGAAAATACTTGTGAATTCCCATGGCTAGTCCTCCCGTATGTTAGTTAGGCTACGCTAGAGTTCAGTCTAATCCTCCAGTGTTAACCCCGGATGAACCTCAGCACACCATTGTGTAAAATCCGCACGGCTACGCGCATCTAACGTTATTTCCCAGCCTCTCCCCGCCCTATTGCGGTCCGCATCCCCGACTAAGGTCGGGATTCAAGAACAGTCTGCAGGCCGTTTTGCCAGAATGAATAATTACGTACAATACATACATAGACAACGGAAATGAACACGCCACACAGGCGGTCATCTAATATGAGAGGAAGATATATTATGAATAAAAAATTAACCCGCTCCGTAACAGACAAGAAACTCACCGGTTTATGCGGAGGACTGGCCCGCTATTTCAAAGTTGATGCAACCCTTGTAAGATTGATTGTTGCTATCGCTACGATATTCAGCTTCGGCACTGTAGTCTTTCTGTATATTATCGGCAGCCTAATTGTTCCCCAGGAATCCTACGGCGGCTTCGATGATGGCTTCAACTACTAATTCCTTCTATTAAATACTTGCGTCATACCTTAACCAACCCACATAAAAAGGAGATCATTATTATGAGTATATTCCAAAGAATCACCACGTTAACGAAGGCTGCCATTCACGAAGGACTGAACAAGCTGGAAGATCCGATCCTGCTGACCGGCCAATACCTGCGGGATCTGGAGGATAAAATCGCAGGCGCCGAAGGCAAACAGCGTGAACTTAAGGCAGCAGCCAGTGTGCTGGAGCGCCGGATCTACGAATACAAGGTGCTAGCAGAGCGCAGTGAATCGGAAGCAGTCCAGTTCATGAGCGAGGGTAATGAACCCGCTGCCCGCACTGCGGTAATGGCTAAGCTCCGCTACACAGAGAGCGGACAGGAATGCACCGCCGGACTTCAAGAGACACAGGCAGCACTTTCCTCGCTGGAGGTACAGCTTGCCGGTGTTAAGGAAGAACATACGCGCCTCAAAGCCAAAAGAGCCGAGCTGGCTGAACGTGCCCGCAAAGCTGCGGAGATCAAGCAGTCTGCACAGGCCAGCGCATCATGCTCCCCGGCCGGATACGGCGGTCAGGTGCTGAATGCCGGTGCCGCAGCCCGCGGCTTCGAACGGATGGAAGACAAAATCGCCATGCAGGAAGCACTGGCCGAGCAATCCGGGCTGGCAGCAGCCGCAGCAGCTCCTGAATCCCCGCTGAACAGCGCGGTTGAAGCCGAGCTGGAGCGCCTCCGCAACCGCAAATAAGCTGACGGTCTATAGTCAGCAATAATAATAAGGATGCCTCCCCTTTCATCAGGGAGGCATCCTTTTGGTGCAATGAACTTTGTTCCAAATAGGGCTAGACAAGTTAGCCTATGCAAGTACAACAGCAAAAGCTTCATAAGGCCGTAATTGCAGCTGCTTGAAGTCCACATCATCTCTGGAGTAGTTGCCGATAATGAATCCGGCGTGACCCAGCTCCGGCAATTCCAGTGTGATGGGCTCCCCGCTGAAGTTGGCCGTTACCAGCCAGGTCTGTCCTTCATAGCGGCGGAAGTACATGAACACTTGATCCGGCACGCCGGTCACCAGTTCGAAATCGCCCCATACCACAATCGGGTTGTTCTTCCGCAGTTCAATCAGCTTACGGTAGCAATGGAACACCGAATCCGGGTCCTTCAGATTCGCCTCCATATTAATTTCCTTATAATTCGGATGTACAGGCAGCCATGGCTCTCCGGTTGTAAATCCTCCGTTACGGGTAGCATCCCACTGCATCGGAGTCCGGGCGTTATCTCTCCCCTTCGCATTAATGGAATGAATGATAGCTTCCTTGGCGTAGCCTTGCCCGATCCGTTCATGATACATATTGATGGCCTCAATATCCTGCGCTTCGCTGATATCCTGAATCGGATAATTGGTCATTCCGAGCTCCTCGCCCTGATAAATGTAAGGCGTACCCTTCATCAGGTGAAGGAGTATGGCGAACATTTTGGCGCTCTGCACACGGTACTGCTTATCGTTGCCCCAGCGCGATACAATTCTCGGCAAATCATGATTGTTCCAGAACAGGCTGTTCCAGCCCTCGTTCCCCAGCTCGGTCTGCCATTTCGCCAGCACCTGCTTCAATTCGCTTACATCCAGGGGCTTCAGATCCCACTTCTCTCCCCCGGCCTGCTGATCCAGACCGATGTGCTCGAACTGGAATACCATCGACAGCTCCTTGCGGTCCGGGTTGGAATAGAGCTTGGCTACATCCGGCGTCGCCCCCCAGGTCTCTCCCACCGTCAGAACATCATGCGCTCCGAAGGTCTCCCGGTTCATCTCCTGCAGATATTCATGCAGCTTCGGACCATTCCCTGTGATCTCCTGATCGGGAATTTTGCCGACCAGATCAATGACATCCATGCGGAATCCGCCGACACCCTTATCCAGCCAGAAATTCATCATGTCCCATACCTCTTGACGGACCTTGGGGTTCTCCCAGTTCAGATCCGGCTGTCTGCGGCTGAACAAATGCAGAAAGTACTGGCCGCTGGCTTCGTCAAGCTCCCAGGCCGACCCGCTGAAGGTTGAACGCAGGGCATTGGGAACCCCGCCGTTGACCGGATCACGCCAGATATAATAGTCACGGTACTGGTTATCCCTTCCTTTGCGGGCTTCGATGAACCATGGGTGCTCATCCGAGGTATGGTTGACGACCAGGTCCATAATAATCCGGATATTGCGCTGCTTGGCTTGCTCGATTAATTCATCCATGTCATCCATGGTTCCGAATTCGGTCATAATATCCTGGTAATCACTGATATCATAGCCGTTATCGTCATTGGGTGATTTGTATACCGGACTAAGCCAGATTGCGGTAATGCCAAGCTGCTCCAGATAGTCCAGCCTGCTGATAATCCCCCGGAGGTCGCCGATTCCATCCCCGTCGCTGTCTTGAAAGCTTCGGGGATAGATCTGATATATTACAGCTGTCTGCCACCATTTTGTATTGTTCAACCCATTCACTCCTGTAAGCTAAATTTAACTACAACCATGGACCAGATGCGCAGGGACGGCAAAGTGAATCTGGCCGCAAGTCCTTGCCCGTGAGGAACTACCTCATAATCCAGGACAATCACTTCCTGGGCCTCATCATCTGGGCTGGCCGTGTAAATGCATTCAATCGGCTGTTCGATCAGCAGTGTGCACACCACATCATTTTGAGCTTCAGGCCGCTGTTGCTTGCCATGCTCCCAATAATCATCTTCAAGCCCGGCAAGATTAATCAGCTGCAGGATCTGATAGCCCGGCTTGCGTTTAATGATCGTCCAGACCGAGTCAATATCTCCGTTCGGGGCAAATGGCACCTTGCCTTCGAAGGTAATCTCGGTGTTCACCCCGGCGGTATAGGTATAAGACACATCTTCCAGCTCTGCATCCTGGATCACCACACCAAAACGCACGATGAAATCATAGTAGCGTCTGACCTCGACGGCGAATTCAGGCCGCATCACTGCATAATCGGGATAGTAGGGCATAGTCAGCATTCCATGATCCTCACCCAGCAAAAGGTGATATCCCCCGCTAGCGAATATGGAGGCCATCGTCAGCAGCGCCCCGTTCTCCGCCCATTCCTTGTCATGTCCAGCTTCCGGGTAGAAGGAGGGCAGATAGGCGGAGAGGATCACCGGCTTGTGAGGGTCGAGTGAACGCGCATGATCAATCAGTCCTTTAAGCTCACGCAACCGGACTACCGGCGGCCACACTTCAATATATAGCGCCTCCTGATCCGCCGGGGCCGTCTTGTGTATAGGATAATTACCCACATTATTGAAAATAACCCCGGCCTCTGCCTTGATTTCCTTTACGGCCGCCTGCGTCCGGTTAATCAGAGCCGGATAACATTCCGCCAAATCGACCTGTTCTTCTTTTCCTGCGATCCGGCGCACGGCTTTCTTCGGAAAGCCATATTGATCCATATGAATTCCGTCGAATCCGGCATGTACGGCCTGACGGAACTGTTCAACAATATGATCGGTCCAAGGAGAATCCGGCGTAATATCCATAATATAGAATAGATCTATTAATTGAAACGGATCTCCCTGGCGATTATACAGTCCCCATTCCGGGCGTGCCTGCAAAAAGTCCTTAAGACTTGCATATACCGCTCCATAGGCCATGGCAGCCATCCCTTTATCGTGTACGGCTGCGATCTTTTCACGAACCACCTTATAGGACATCGTCCGGCCCATCGGATCAATAAATTCATCCTCTTTCGGAACCAGATCATCATGCCTGTACATCCAGTCATAGAACTGTATGACATTCAAGTGGAATTTGTTCATGCTGTCAACGTCACGGGTGTCTCCGGATTCTTCACTCCGGAAATCGCTTAGAAATCCATACCGTGGCGCCCGGCCCCAATGATCGGCAATATCGTAGGAGGTATAGGTGGTTGACACTACAGCTTCATTGCACAGAACTGTAGCCTTGACCCCGTACCCCGCCCACTCTGTAGCTTCAGTGAACAAGGGGACGGGCACTCTTTGTCTCAAGCCTGGTTCCGTACGGATGCTAAGTCTTGCTTCCGCAACCTGCTGCTCCAGCTTGTAGAAGCTGACCACCACCTGCAGAACCGCTTCCTGCTCGGTCTCTACTTCAATGATTATATTGCCTGATTGGCCGGTCTTGTACTGAGCCTGATCCGGATATATATCTATATGAGTCACTAATCTATGGTCCATATGAATTCTCCAATCCTTGTAGATCGAGCTTGGTCACTTCCACTTATTTCTTTCCATTTTCCGCCAGCCAGGCATCCAGCTGCTTTTGCGCCTCCGCGATGACTTTGTCTGCTCCAGCCGCTTTTTGTTTTTCCAGCATTTTAGGAAGAGACTCTTCCGGATCGAGCTGGCCGGACTTCAGACCGTCAACAAAGGCTTTGTTGGCGTTGTCAATCGAGATCAATTCATTTTTTACCGGCTCCGCATCGAAGACAAATCCAAAGATCCGTGAAGGATTAGAAGACACCTGTTCGTTGAACTTCTCGTAGTTCTGGTATTTATTCGGATCTTCGCCTACACGGGTATAGTTGAGCATTTGATTGCCAAGCTGCCACATAATATCGTGATAGTAGCCGACATTATCTGTAGTTTTGCCTTCCGGCAGCGCAACTTGTCCGTCTTTGAGTACATAATGGGTTCCTTCAATCCCGAAGTTGAAGAGGGTCAGCAATTCCTTGTCCTTATAGAACAGGTTGAGCAGCATCATGGCACGTTCCGGATCTTGGGAGCTTTTTGAAATCGCATACATGGTTGCTGTCATTTTCCCTGTCTGCAAGCGATCAATATTAAGCGGAATTTGCAGCATCTCACGGCCCGCTTTAATCGAACCATTCGGTGATACGGCTGCTGTGCCGATCTCCATATCCGCGATAATATCCATATCAGAGACAAAGGCGAAGCCTTTACCCGCTTGAATCTTCTTCCAGGCGTCCAGACCAGGTGTCAGTGCATCCTTGTTAATGTATCCTGCCTTATACCACTTATTGGTAAGCTTGGCAAGCTCCATATACCGCGGAGTCGTGTAGGAATTGATGACGGTATAATCATTCGCCGCTGTTCCCACGGTGTTAATCGCTGCAATACTCACAATAGAATCCAGATTCGTCGATGAATAGTACGCTTCGAGAGGAAAGCTCGGTGCCACCAGAGGCGTAATCCCCGGTTCGTTCTCCTTGATGGTTTGAAGCATGGGCTCCAGATCCTCGACTTTACCAGATTTCAGTGCAGTCAGATCAAATTTGTACTTGTCCACAAGCTCTTTGTTCAAGTAGACCCCTTGTGCACCGCCCAGCTCCTGGTGGGTATGAATACCGTATAGCTTGCCGCCGCGTTTAGCCGGCCCGTGATAGTCCTTCTCCACAGCTTCGATGTCCGGGCCGTATTTAGCGAGCAAATCATCCAGCGGCAGCAATCCCCCTTTGGTCACCTGCTGCTGGAACCCGAGCCAATCCGCTGTAAACAGCAGGTCCATTTTGTCGCCGGAGGCCATCATCAGATTCGTTTTATCACTCCAGGCGCCCCAGTCGATGGGATTCAGCTTGACCGTCATGTTCATGTCCGGATAGGTCTTTGCCAGATAATCATTCATCGCATCCTGTACCCGCTGATTATCGTTTTGCGGCGCATCGGGGAATACCATTACAACTTCGTAAGGCTTCAATTCGGAGCTGCCCTCGCTTCCCGGCTGGACTGTGCCCCCCGGTGAATTCGCAGCATTATTCCCGCCGCAGCCGGTTACTAGGGCTGAAGTCAGCACAAGCGATGTCAATACAACAGAACTCTTTTTCAACCACTTCATAGATAATAGACCTCCCTGAATGATTCTGTATTCTTGCCTTTGTCCTCTAATTCTGAACTTGCTTATACTAATCCGGTCATATACCGGGATCAGCCTTTCACAGCGCCTACGGTAAGGCCTTTGACGAAATACTTCTGCAGGAAAGGGAATACCAGCACCAGCGGTCCGATTGCAATCATCGCCATCGCCATCCGGATGGATTCAAGCGGCGTTGTGACCTGTGCGGTTGAACTGTAAGCCTTATTGGCAATCGTCTGCAGGAACGAAGCGTTCATTAGGGTTTTGGTCAAAAGATATTGCAGAGAGAACAGCTTCTCATTCTGGATGAAGACCAGGCTTGTAAACCAGTCGTTCCAATAGGATACGGTGGTGAATAACCCGATTGTAGCCATTACAGGCAAGGACAGCGGCAGAATAATGCTGAAGTAGGTCCGGAATTCACCTGCACCATCGATCTGAGAGGAATCAATCAGGGAAGGCGGGATGCTGTTCGTGAAGAAGGTCCGCATGATGATCACGTTGAAGCCGCCGATTAGACCCGGAATGATAAGCGCCATCAGCGTATCCTGAACATGCAGGAACCGGGTGTAGACCAGATACCAGGGCAGCAAGCCGCCCGAGAACAGCATCGTGATCAGGATGTAGAAGCTCAGAGCACCTCTGAGAGGAAACTCTTTCCGCGATAATGCATAGGCCATGGCCGAAGTCACAAACAGACTGACTACAACTCCAATCAGTGTTACCGAAGCAGAAACACCATAAGCCCGCAATATTTTTCCGGCATCTTCCAATAAATACTGATAAGCGACAAGGCTGAATTTGCCGGGCCAGAAGCTGTATCCATTCGCAGTTACCCAGTCCTCATCAGCAACCGAGATCATAAAGATAAGCCAGAACGGGATCAGGCAGGCAAGACTGAACAATGACAGGACAATAAGGATAAAGGGATTGGTTCGTTTTTTCTGCATGGTGTTCTCCTTCTAGAACAAAGCATTTTCTTTGCTGAATTTACGGACAGCCAGGTTGACGGTAATGACAAGTGTAAAGCCAACTACAGATTGCAGCAGCCCTGCCGAGGAGGCGAGTCCCGTATCCCCGGTAACCATTAACGCCCTGTATACATAGGTATCGATAACATCCGTTGTCTCCTTGATCATACCGGAGGCCATGGTTGCCTGATAGAACAGACCGAAGTCCGCGTTGAAGATCCGGCCGATCGCCAGCAGTGTCATGATGATGATGATCGGAGCGATCAGCGGAATCGTAATTTTCGTCATTTGCTTCCAGCGTGTGGCCCCGTCAATGACGGCCGCTTCATAATATTCAGAGTCTATCCCGACAATGGCTGCCAGATAGACGACGGCCGAGTAACCCACACCCTTCCAGGTGTTAACAAGGGTCAGGATATAAGGCCAATGCTCTGCTTCCGCATACCAGTTTCTAGGATCTATTCCGAAGGGCTCCAGAATGAATTTATTGATGAATCCCAGCTCCGGATTCAGAAATCCATACACGATATAGCCGACAATGACCATGGAAATGAAATTGGGCAGGATCACTGTGCTCTGAAAGAACTTGGAGGCAAGCTTATTTTTGACCTCGTTAAGGAGAAGTGCCAGCATCACTGCGAGTATCGTATTGATGATCAGGAAGCTAAGGTTGTACAGCAAGGTATTCCTGATGATCAGCCAAGCGTCGTTCGAAGCAAACAGAAACTTGAAGTTGTCCAGTCCGATCCATTTGCTGCCCCAGATTCCTGCCGTATAATTCAGGTCCTTGAAGGCCAGGAAAATACCGAACATGGGCAGGTAGTTATTGATCAGCATCAGCAGCACACCGGGCAATGCCAGCACGACCAAGGCCCTGTACTTCCATATGCTTTTCCATTTTGATCCAGGCCGCGAGCTGCCTGATTGTGCCGTTAGTGCTTTTTCCGAAGCCATAGTTCCACACCTTCTTATTGGGTTATGGCTTCATTATAAGGAGTTGCCTGCAGCTGCTCTGCCGTTTTTATAACCTTAATCTATTCGTTTTGTGACATTGCGGTATTCCTGGGGATTGACGTCGAACTGCTTGCGGAACATTTTGGTGAAATGGGAAAAATTGCTGTAGCCTACCTGCTGCGCGATCGCGCTGACCGGCATATCCGTGGTGTCCAGAAGCTCGCGTGTGCGGTCCATCTTCACCGAAATCAGGAAATCAATCAGGTTCTGGCCGGTCTCTTTCTTGAACAGCCTGGAGAGGTAAGCCGGGTTCAAGCCCACATAATCAGCGACACTGACCCTGGAGATCTCTTCCTCCACATGCTGCTGGATGTAGCGGATGGACCGCTCAATCACACCGCCCTTCTCCTGCCGCTCAAATTCCGCTTCCATGACCGCCGATACAATTCCTTCCGCCCAATGCCTGTATTGAAGCAGTCCCCGTATCCGGGCGGTTGTCCAGTCTGGAAACAGAGCTATGCTTCCCGCATTGATTCCTCTGACCTGCAGGAAGTGATATATAATCTGCAGGGTATCCTGATGCAGGGCGTCCAGATGTCTTCCCTGAAAAGAAGGATTAGCTTCCAGCTTCGCTGTCAGATGATGAATGAACTGCACAGCGGACTCACGTTTGCCGTTCAGCATATAAGAGATCAGATCACCCAGCAGGATATCCTCCGAATTAGAATTGGCGGACAGCATCTGATCCTGTGGTAAGTATAAGAGCACGGATTGAGTCCGGGAGATATTATCACGCTCCATGGTCTTTAGACTTTCACACATTCCCGGCAGCTCCTGGATGGGTTTGAACGAACCGACATAGCAGGTTACGATGCTGTAGAACAACTCCTGGCAAGCTTGGATAAAACGTTTACCTATGGCCGTGAGCTGCTGAAGGCTAACCTTCTTAGCCGCAGGTCCTCCCTCCACACCTCCGGCATACAGCAGAATGAACAAAACCCCGCTCTTATCGGTGATGGCCTCCCCCGGATGCTCTTCTGTAAAACATTCCTCCGCCGCTTTCTTCACAGCATACTCCATGATTTCCTGATCACGCGGGCTGAGCGGTTTGGACCACTCCTCAATACTGATCAGAATCGGGAGCACCTGATCGTCAGGATTTAACCCTACCCCTGCACCCGCCAGCTCCCGGTCAAAGAAATCCCCGAACGACAGGATGCTGCGGGACAGCAAATCCTGCCAGAAGCGTTCTACACGCTTCGGCTTTTCCTGTTGCCACAGATTCAGATACTTATGATACATCTGGTTGTAGGACTCATACTCTTCCTTCTCACGGATGGCCGCCATCATCCCCGATACAGCTGACAACAGCTCCTCTGTGTCAACAGGCTTCAGCAAGTAATCAAAGCTCCCGAGGTTCACGGCTTTCTTGGCATAGGAGAATTCGGAATGACAAGTCAGAAATATCGATTCCGTCCAGGGAGAGTGCTCCCTCACCCAGCCAACCAGTGAAAGTCCGTCTTCATCCGGCATCTCAATATCGCAAATCAGGAGTTCTATTCTCTGATCATTCAGCAGCTCTCTGGCCTTGTCGGCCCTGTTCGCCGTCAAGACCTCTTCAATTCCATACGCCTTCCAGTCGCAGCAGTAGAGCAGCCCCTCCACAGCGAATTGTTCATCATCTACAATCAATAATCGCATGGCTCAACGTTCTCCTTCTGTATATTCAATAGGCAGGCTAAGCCGCACACGGAATCCGGACGGCTGATTGCCGCTGAAGTGAATTTCGGCTCTCCCCTGATAGATCATAGCCAGTCTCTGTTTCACATTCCAGATCCCGATATGTCCTTCATCTGTAGCCGGGGTATAATCCGGTGCATTCAGCTCCTGCAGCTTCTCTGCACTGCTGCCTTTTCCATTATCCGAGATTTCAATGATCATGGTATCGGCCGCTTCTTCTGAGAGACCAGCCGAAATCTCCAGATGAAAGATCTCTGCCTTCAGACTTATGCCATGAAGCATGGCATTTTCTACAAAGGGCTGTACCATCAAGGACGGTATGGAGGCGCGGTTAAGCTCTTCGGCTACGGTGATCTGGAACTCAAACGACTGCTGGTAGCGCATCTTTTGAATTTCCAGGTAATTGCGGAGATGTTCCAGCTCTTGTCCCAAAGTAATGCGGTTATCCTTGACCTGAAGCATAAAGCGGAAATACTGCACCAGATGCCGTACTGTCTTTTTGACCAATTCGAAACGCTTCAGATCGGCAAGCTGAAAAATAATATTGAGCGTATTCAAAAAGAAGTGCGGATTAATTTGCATTTGCAAATGCTTCATTTCTGCCTTTTGCGCATTAATCCGTTCCTCGTAGATATCAATTTTCAGATCATGAATTTCCACAACCATGTTATTAAAGGCTTGATTCAACGCCTGAAACTCCACCAGGTTCGAATCGGGAAGCTTGGTTTCCATGGCGCCGTTGCGGATCCGGTGGATGCCGCTGAGCAAATCCAGAATCGGGCGGATGACCATACGGCGGAAATAATATAAGTAAACCAGTAAAATGAGCAAAATAATAAAGGGCAGCACATTAATAATCGTTTGGAAGGTATTGAGTCCCTGGAGCAGCTCGGAAGCAGGGATGACCACGGACAGATTGATTCCCAGTGCGGAGGACTGGCTGGACACCACAAACCACTTCAGCCCATCATGCGTAAACGAAAAGGAAGAATTCAGATTCATCTTCTCACCCGGCAGCTTGAAGTCGTAGCCCATGGATGCCGAAGGACGGGTTAAGATATTCCCTTCATTATCCACAATCAGCACATCACCGCCCGATTGCAGGTTCAGATTGCCCAGCGGTGAACGCATGGAGTCGATTCGGATCAGAGCGCCAATACAAGCGGTATTGTCCAGATTATTGCTGACGGTCCGGTTTAAATAGTAATCTCCGGCAATTTTAACGATTGTCCATTTGTACTGAAGTGTTTCCAGATTATCTTCATTTTGAACCTTTGTCGTAATCCAATCCCTTATCTGGTCCATATATTCCTCTGTCGTTCCTAGTACATTGGATAGTGTCAAAGTATCATTAACGCCGGAGTATAGATAAAACATATCCACGCTATGGTAATAGGCCTGATAAGCCTGATTTCTCTGCATAATCCCCATACGGGCAAAATAATAGTCGGACTCTGTCAGCCCCGGCTGATTCAATTGAAGAAAATTCACATCATGATCGACAATATCGACCAGATTAATCGTAATGTCCTCCAGACTGCTCTCCATCATCTTAAGATTGGAGTTGACCAGATTCTGATAGGATCTGGATACCTGTTCGAGTACAATTCCCTTGGCATAATATCCCCCGGCAAAAAGAACGGCGAGCAGCGGTATCGTTATCGCAGCAGACAGCTGAATCAGTCTTGCGCCCAGCGAGTTTTTCCTGTTTGTCATCATGGATCCTTTCTGTAACTTAACATAACTTAACATAAGAAAGAGTCACCTCAGTGACCCTTATCCTATGACCTTATTTGCGGATTAATCAATTAAATGCTCTATGACCTGAGCGGCTTCTGCCCGGGTTGCGCTGGATTCAGGTGCAAAGTTTCCATTCGCGTATCCATTCATCAGACCAGCTGACTTCACCTTCAGAACTGCTGACTGTGCCCAGGCAGAGATCTCTTCGCTGTCCCTAAAGGTTAAGTTTATCTCTTCGGTCTGCTTGATACTTCCATGGATGGCTGATGCTTTGGCAAGCATCACCGCCATCTCCTGACGGGTTATCGCTTCATCAGGTGCAAATCGCTTCCCGTTTCTTCCGTTCACCAGACCTGCCTGATAAGCAGCGGCAATATCACCGGCATACCAGCTATCCGCAGTTACATCCATAAATGGAGCCGGTCCTTCGGCTTTTAACCGAAGTGCCTTGACCATCAATGCAGCGAACTGTGCCCGGGTAATCTTCGCCGCTGGAACGAACGTATTCTCCGTCATTCCGTTGATGACATGCTTCGCGGTCAAGCGGCGGACAGCCTTATATGCCCAATGCTCCGCAGGTAAGTCAGCATACGTTTTGTCATATGCAAACACGGTATAACGGCTAAAGTGACTAAGCTCAGCTGTAATCTCCTGTTCGGCCGTGTTGGCTCTGCTGCCGGTATATTCCCATTTCTTCAGCGGCTCACTGAAAGTGTAGATGCCCAGCAATTCATTCAGATCTTCTTGCTCCAGATCATCAACCTTTAAGGTAAGCTGCACCGGGCTTCTAAAGGAAGCGAGCCTGGATAATCCTCCGTCAGCCGTCGTTACTCCGAATTCAAATTCATAGGTCGATCCAGCGGGAACCCAAGGCTTCACAGCCGGAAGGAAAGCTGCCTGCGGCTCGATTCTGTTGAAGGTAATTTGAATTTGTGAATCGGCTGTTATTTTCCCTTTATTCTCTTCCAGAAGCTGAAGAATATGATCATGGGTGAAGTTCAGGCTGAAATGACTTCCTTGAAGCTGCAGCTTCTTCCCCTGTAGCCCTTCCGCAACAGAGACAGGAATCTGAATCCGGTTGTACTCATCCTCATTGACCGCAATTGTGATTGTCCCATCAATCGCCGGACTCAAATCCTTCGCCAGCAAAACAAGAACATCCCTTTCCGCTGCTGCTGGAGTAGGCGTAGGCGCAGGTGTGGCCGATACCGTCACTGTACCTATATCTGCCCCTCCGGGAGCAGGTGCAGGAGTTGCCTCTGCAGTCGGTGACGGGCTTGGAAGGCCCGGTTCATCATCACTGAAGATCGGCTGAACCCATGCTGTCCTCGGCGCCTTGTCGATATAAATCATCGTCCAATACTGCATCGATGGCAGTTCAATCTGCAATTGTTCACCATTCCAAGTATAATTCAGCTCTTGTGACAGACCATGCCCGGCGTCAGGACTGGCGGCATAGACCTTCAGATCCGGTGCTTCCGTCTCGGTGATGCCGATATCGTAAGACACTTTTAAATGGTTGAGGACCGCTGGCTCATTGGCTGCATTTCTCCAGTTGTCATCATTATGAAGCAGATTGATCAGATGCAGTACATCATACCGCTCAAAGCCTGTATTAGTATCATTTTTTCTGACTGTTGTCCAGAGTGTATTCTCCGTTCCGTCTTTGCTTGTTGCCAGATTGCCGCCGTCCGCTTCCACGGACACAACAGCGGATGAATCGGCTTTGCTGCCGAACAGCAGGTTTTCATATGCAGCATTGAATTTATAATACTCCTGCATGGATTCCTTGGTGGATTCCAGCATTTTTTTGCTGCGGTTCGGATAATATTCATGGGCTAGCATGTTCGGGCCTTCCGATTGCTTCTCGGCGGTTCCCAGCTCAATATGGGTTGCACCCATCGATGCCAGCCCGGCATCCATCAGCCGCACGGACGGCTCGTTGAAATAGCCAGCCGTTACCCCGCGCAGCCGGACGCTTCCGGCAATATCATCCGCTTCCATCTTCAATGTAACGGTATGGGTTCCCGCCTCCATGTGTGGAATAATCACGTATCCGTCCCCGCTGTACTTCTCACTGCTCTCAGTTCCATCCAATCCAATCTTCAGATCGTTGCCATGTTCATCCTTGGCGCGCACGCCGTCAATATAGACCGAACGTGTGGTCATGCCGCCTGCATTGGAATAGGTGAAGATCAGACTCTGTTCCCCCGATTGAGGGATATTCACCGGATAGGTCACCTGCTCTCCGATTTCACCAAAGTTCAGCACGGTATCCTTGTAGAGAGAGAACGGTGACTCCGTATCCGTACTTTCGGCTTCATAGCTGCGGGTTACCGGGTCCGGATCACCGGATAATGCAACGTTCAGCTTATCCAGCCTGATTCCGCTGTCCTGCCCCTCCGGCATTTTGATGATTATGCGATTTATGCCTTCCTCCATTGGAATACCGCTCATTGCCGCTTCTCCCCATTCCGAGTCAGCGGTTGGTGCAAAGCTTACAGGAGTGCCCGCGCCATTGTTAATATACACACTGCGGCTGACGGTCGCTGCCCCCGGGGCATTATTTTGATAGATCCAGCCGAGATCGTAGGTGCCTGATTGCGCTGTATTCACTGTAAAAGTCAACCGGTCATTGACATTATTGAACTCGGAGGCATATCCGATGATAGGGACAACCCCGCCTGTTGTTTCAGCGCCGCCTGTACTGTATTCATACCCTCCGGCAGTGATCCCGCCCACATTGATATATTGTCCGCTTGATTCCATTCGCAGCGTAACCTTATGGTGTCCCTCCTGGACAGGGACAGATAATTCACGGGGCTGCATAGAGCCCTCCCAGCCGCCGGCTGTTTTAGCAAATGTGATATTCTGGGCCTGTGGAGCTGGTTCGCTATCCACCAGAACCGACATTACAGGATCATTATCGCCATGATACAGGACCGTAATCGTGTCCAGCGGATGTTCTGCATATACATCGTAGGTGACAGTCTGTCCTGCCTGCCCGAAATTGTCTGTCTTGCTCTGGCTGTAACTCAGGCTGCTAGTCTGCGGAACATCCGCATACAGTGCATAGTTTCTCTGTGTGCCGACCGTCATATACCGGAGCTTAATACCCAGGTCATTTGCAGACGCTCTTAGCGTTATGGTATTATCGCCTGCGTTCAGATGAACCTTGTGCAGATTGCCAAGCTCCGAGAATTTATCCCATGTACCCGTGCCGGCAAACGAGACCTCTCCTTGAGGCACATCATTCACAAGCAGCTCACGTTTCACCTCCTGCCAATCCGAAGCGTAGCTGAATCCGAGCGGATATTCTCCTTCAGCAGGAACATTTACATGGAATTTCACATAATCGCCTGCGGTATCAAAATAATACACATTGCTGTACTGATCCACAATTACCGTATCCAGCTTGGCATCTGCCGCCTCATAGCGCTCATTGATCCCCTGCCCTTGGACCTCCAGGCCCGCCAGATTGAGCCAAAGGCTATTTGTATTCAGGGTAAGCTTAACGGAATTTTCACCTTCCTTTAACATTGCCGTTACTGCGGCTTGTGCTGTCGGGTTCCCCCACCCCGTATTGGCCTCAAAGGGAATTGCCGCTGCGGCAATCTCATCATTAACCATCAGCTTGCCTTCCGGAGAACCGGCGCCATTGCCCTGTCCATAATTCAGGACAAGCGTATACATTCCGTCTGCTGGAGCATTTACGGTAAACGTCACCGAATCCGTATCTTTGCGTCCAAAGTTGCCGACCCAGCCGTAAGCTTTGGCAATCCTTGATTGGTAATCCACGGTTACCGGAACATCCTGGGCTTCCGTGCCTCGTGTCGGCAGACCTGTAGCCTCTTTGTAGTTTATATAACCGGCGATCACCATCGCCTTACCGCCATCCTTCTCCCGGGTATCTTCCACGACCTTCTGAATATCCCGGTAATTGTTGCGGTCCTGCCAAATCTCACTGTAGTCGAAATCGGTTTTTGTACCCGGATCGGGTACAGCGCTGTATTCGGCATTGCCTCCCACCATATTGAACGTAACCTTGCTCTTTAAGGGGTTATTTGCGAGCAACGAGTCCTTGACGGAATGAATGAACCGGGCATAATCCAGGGAATAATAACGTTTATTGCCGTTATAGTCATACAGGAAATTGTTATCATTGGCTCCCCACTGATCCAGGTGGATGCCGTCAAACCCGAATGTATTAATGGAACGGTCAAACTGTTTAGTGATATAGTCCTGCCAGAACCTGCTTCCCGGGTCCTGCAGGAACAGGGAGGTCGTCTTCCCGTTCACATCGAAGGTATACCCGTTCTGGTCTTTGTGCGGATTGTTCTGATCGAGCTGAGCACTGTTATAGAGTCCCCACTCCGGACTGACGCCGAAGTCCTCATAGTTCTCACGCGCTGCATAATTCATCTGATAGGCCATAGCTGCGGAGCCGTATTTCTGTGCAGCCTCCACCTGCTGCTTAACGCTGAGCGGATACAGTGAACGTCCCAATAGATCCGAATAGTGTGTATCCGCATTAATGTCTTCATCAATGAAATTGCCGTCTGCATCTGTGACCGGCTGTCCATTGCTGTCGGTCTTGGAATACACCGAAACATCATGCCGCCACATCCAATCATAGAACTGGTAGGCATTAATGTAGTAGTCCCGGGACAATTCCCGGAGCTTGGAGTCACTCTCCTCCGCCGTCTCCTGCGGAAAATCAGCGACATATCCGTATCGTGGGAATTTCGTCCAATCGCTGGAGACATCGATCGCTGCGGTCACATACTCTGATGGCGCATCTCCCTCTATCCACGCTTTCGCCGTGTAGCCGCGGAAGTCCTCAGCCGGAGGCGTCCACCCCACGGTTAGCTTGTTGCTCCCTTCCTGAAATACCGTCAGCGCTTTGTCGCCTTCAGCAACAAGGGTATTCAACTGATAAATTTGCAGATGCAGCTGCCCGTTCCAATCCGCAGATTGATCCAGGGTCATAATCAGCTCTGCGGCTTCCCCCGGAGCGAATCGTGCCTTTGAGGGTACCATTTTTAGTATTTTGGGATTCGCCGTCCCCGTTGGCTCTGCCTGGGCCGTTCCTCTGCCGCCATAGGCTGTTGTACAAATTTGAACCAGCAGTAATAAACAGAGACAGATAACAGCTTGTTTCTTAAACATACAGCATCTCCTTTATATCCATATTGTTGAGAATACATGTTGCTGAAAGACTGAATAAGGATGTTAGGTTTTGCGAAGGTATCGAAGGAATAATAGATTTCAAGGAATCCTATTATTTTTCACGTAAACGTTTACTCAAATAGGCAAAGAACATCCCCTTATTAAGGTCTTTCCCTCCTCCTCCAAAAAATTCTTGGTGTAAATTTATACGTTTACTTGAATGTAAGTTATGTATTTTTGTACCTACAATCCTAAATTCCCATGACGTAAACGCTTACCATAAAAGTTATCTCGTTTATTTTTCCTTGTCAATGCTTATTTTACAGAATGTTTAATTTCAGTTGACAAAGAAAAAGCAAGGACTTATATTTTCAGTAAGCGTTTACTGCTAAACGACAGGTAGGAGAGTCCATGAATCCCACAATTAAAGATGTTGCCCAAAAGGCGAACGTATCCATTGCCACCGTCTCACGGGTTCTGCATAACTTAGGCGGATATTCAGATAAAACGAAGCAAAAGGTAGACCAGACCATCAAAGAGCTTAAATATCAGCCGAACGCTATCGCCCGCGGACTGATTAACAAGCGCACCCAAACCATCGGCGTATTATTTCCTGATGTGTCGAGCACCTTCTCCTCCGATCTGCTCCACGGAATCGGCGAATTCGTCCATGACCGCAATTACAGTGTGATAGTCTGTAATACCGATCAGGACGGCAAACGTACGCTGAAGTATTTGCAGCTTCTGCGCGAGAAGCAGGTTGACGGGGTTATTTTTTCCAGTGAAGTGCTCAAGCAAGAGTACTATGACATGCTGGAGAGCATGAACGTTCCAGTGGTGCTGGTCTCTTCCCAAACGGATTATGCCAATGTACCTTATGTGAAGGTTGATGATTATCAGGCGGCCTATGACGCTGTCCATTATCTGATCACCAAAGGCCACCGCAGCATCGGCATGATCAGCGGCACCAAGGGCGATCCCATCGCCGGAACTCCACGGGTCGAAGGATACCGCAAAGCGCTGGAAGCACAAGGCATCGCCTTTGATAGCCGTTACCTCGTGTATGGGGACTTTTCCTACGAAAGCGGCTGCAGAGCCATGGAATCCCTGTTACGGAGAACACCTGAGGTTACTGCTGTCTTCGCGGCCAGTGACGAAATGGCGATTGGTGCCCTTTCGGTCGTTACGAAGCATGGAATGAACGTGCCTGAAGATATCTCCATCATGGGATACGATGATCTCCGGTTAGCCCGGATGGTCAATCCGCCATTGACTACGGTGCGCCAGCCGCTGTATGACATTGGAATGCTCGCTTCCGAGAAGCTGATCGGCATGATTGAAACGGGGGAGCCTGCGGAGAGTCTAATCTGTGCCCACTCCATTGTGGAAAGACAAACCGTTCGGGCAATTACCTGAACAGGGACGCATAACTGTTCTTCCTGAATCCAAAAAGGTTGCTCCTAACGCCATAATGGCAGAAGGAACAACCTTTTTCTGTGCTATTGCTATTTTAAATTGTATCCCTTTCAAGGATGTCCTAAATTGCATCGACCTAGAAAAGATACGTTTTTACCATTATTTGTAACTTATCCTAGGCATTCGCATAGATATATTCTATAACTATTTCAATGCCAAGGAGCGATTCTGTTGGAAAATCAAATGTTGTCCCCGCAAACCTGCAATTCAGAGACTGTTGGCCTGCCGCCGCAGTCTAATCCCAGCCCGCCGTTCATCCCAATTCCCCCAACCCCCGAAACCTTGTGTACAAACACCTGGGTGTATATCTGGACGAATACCAATGTGGGAAATCTCTGGGTTTATGTTCAGCGGGTCATTCAAGGCAAACGAAACACCTTAACCGGCTGCGCCTTGTTCCAGGATTGGAGCGGCAGGCACTATTATCAACAAGTCACCGTGGACTTGGCTTATATTACGATGTATGTATGCCATTCGCCGGCCTCTGACTCCATGGGGCTTTCCCCTGACAGCGCATCTTCAGGAGCATTACCATCCGGTAAACCCTTAGTCAAGCTATGCCTGTACCAACAGTTCCCGGTAGGCAATTTCGTCTATGAACTTACTCCGCTCAATACAACATGTCCAACACGGCCTGGGGATGAACGAATTCTTAAGGGCTCCATTATTATCCCTTACGATCCTGCGATGCCGGTTACGGGCGAGTTCAAATAAATTCACTAATAAGAGGGAGCACGCTCTAAGCCGAATAGGTGCCAAGAGCTTGCTCCCTTTTCCATCAATGGTAGAGTACTGAATCCTCCTGCGCGGACTGCGGTTCATCGCTGTAATAGGCTGGAACCGGTGAGGTGGCGTTCTTGTCCCGAAATTTATGTTTATAAGCTTCAAAATCCCATGTGCTCAGAAACTTCTCTGCTGCTGTGTGGCCCGAGGTCAGTAAGAACTGCTTATCCGCATCCGTCAAATCAAATTTGGTCGTCGTCACCTCCCGGGTTGGGATGAAGACGGTCCGTTCTTCCGCATGCTCATCTACATGACGCTGATCGTGTGCTTGGAGCATCGTTTTGAACATGCCTTTTAATAAAGAGACAGGACCGTTGATATCCAGGGTCTGGGCATACGTGCGTTTCTCCGACAGGCGGAAGCCAAAGGTTGGCCACCGCGGAACCCCCTCTACATCAAACAGCCAGATGGGATAGTTGCTCAGCATTCCTCCATCCAGCATGTAATACGGCTTCGGGATAAGCGGTGTATGCCACTGATAGGGTTTGAAGAAGAGCGGCAAGGTTGTACTCATTCTTACAGCCGCAGCAATCGGGAAGGTGGTTGATGACAGCCCGTAATGCGGGAGATCTCTGGGGAAAATAACCATTTTTCCGTTACTGATGTTCGATGCTATAATGGACAGCTTGCCTTCCGGCAGATCGCCGAATGTCTCTACACCCCTGCGCTTCAGCCAATCACTCATCACCCCCTCAAGAACATGGTTGCTGTAGATCCCCGAATTCAGGAGCAGCGGAAGGGCTTTGTTCAGCAGCGGTACATTGTTCAACCCTGTCTTGCCCAAGAGCTTCACATAATCGAGCGAATGCATCAGCTCCCTGATCTCTGCACTATTGTAGCCTGCCGCCAGCAGCGCCGCCACAATCGCTCCCGCCGAAGTCCCCGCCAGCTTGTTCCAGCTGTACCCCTTACGCTCCATTACCTCAATCGCACCGACAAAAGCAATACCTTTGACACCGCCGCCCTCAAATACAGCGTCTGCCTTCATAACCATCCATCCCCCTCCATCCGAATTATGACCGGGTACAATTGTTGCTGCACCTTATTCTTTGCGAGAGGGAAAGTTCTGATTCACAGCGGCTGCCCAGCCGGTTCAGAAGCCTTTGTATAACGGTTCTCCGGAACCGGAAGTCCGAGATTGCCCCGCAGCGTATCACTTTCGTATTCGGTGCGGAAAAGCCCGCGCTCCTGGAGAATTGGAACGACCTGATCAACAAATTCCTCCAGCCCGTTCGGTACGGCGGCCGCCAGCATGAAGCCGTCGGCGGCTCCGCCCTCGAACCAGGCCTGAAGCTGATCGGCCACCTGCTCTGGTGTACCTATGAAGCTGCTGCGCGGCGTTGCCGATTGCAGGGCAACCTGGCGCAGGGTTAAGCCCTGCTCTCTGGCATCCTTTTTGATTTTGTCCGTGCCGCTCTGGAAGCTGTTTCGGCCCAGATCACCGACATCCGGGAATGGCTCATCCAGCGGATACTGCGAGAAATCATGATGCTCGAAGAAGCGGCCCAGATAGTTCAGCGCATTCTCAATCGTCACCAGCCCGGCAACCTCCTGGTATTTGCGCTCCGCTTCCTCCGGGGTAGCCCCAAGAATAGGTGCTATTCCCGGGAAGATCAGCACTTCATCGGGATTGCGCCCGAAGGAGGCAACACGGCTTTTCACATCCTTATAGAATTCCTGCGCGGACTCCAGCGAGTCATGACCCGTGAAGATGGCATCCGCCACGCTGGAGGCATAATCTTTGCCGACTTCAGAGGAACCTGCCTGGAAAATAACCGGCTGCCCCTGCTTCGAGCGGGCGATATTGAGCGGTCCCTTCACTGAGAAGAATTCACCCTGGTGATCGAGCGTATGCATTTTCTGCGGATCAAAGAAGACGCCCGTGTCCTTATTGCGGACAAACGCGTCGTCCTCCCAGGAATCCCACAGCCCGCGTGCCACCTCCAGATATTCGGCGGCAATACGGTAGCGTTTGCCATGGTCCGGATGCTCCTGCTTGCTGTAATTGAGCGCAGAGCCTTCGAGCGGCGAGGTCACCACATTCCATCCGGCCCGTCCGCCGCTGATGACATCCAGTGAGCCGAATTGCCGGGCTACCGTGAACGGTTCACTGTAGGAGGTAGATAAGGTACCTACCAGACCGATGCGGCTGCTGACTGCCGCCAGCGCACTGAGAATCGTCAGCGGCTCGAAGCGGTTCAGGAAATGAGGGATCGACTTCTCATTGATGAACAGACCGTCTGCAATGAAAATCAGGTCCAGCTTGCCTTCCTCCGCTTTGCGTACCCATTCCTTGTATAGCTCGAAGTTCACACTGGCATCAGGCTGCGCATCGGGATGACGCCACATGGAGGTACTGCCTCCAACGCCGTGCAGCAGGGCCCCCAGCTTCAATTGTCTTGGTTTCGTCATATTCATTCCTCCTCGAATTGGTATTCAGTCCGCTTGGTTCCTCATGAAAATATTCTTACAGGGCCGCTTGCTGCGAAGCTTGAGCGGCTGATGCAGCTGGTGCAGCTTGACTTGCCTGCGCTCCCCGCTTCACTCGTTCAATCTGGGCCAAATGCCGCTCTACATGTGCAGTGAATCCGCGGACAATATCGGTGATACGCACCGTTTCGCCCTTAAAGTTAATTCCGCTTTTCTCCCATTCTGCGGGACTCAGCCTTCCCAGCAGCAGACTGTTGTAATGCAGCAGGCTGCGGAACAGCTCCAGGCTGTCAGCGGCTTGCCCCTGATTACTATGCTGACCACTGACCCATGCGTCCTGCTGGAATGCCGGGAGCTGAACCTTCGTATCCGCCAGAATATCGCGGATGCGGAAGGAGACTACAATGCTGTGATCCGCTAAATGGGCCAGCACCTCGGTCACGCTCCAGCTTGACGGCTCCGCCTTCCACCTCAGCTGCTCATCCGATAAGCCTCTGGTTGCCTGCACTAATTGCTCGTGCGTGTTCAAGTAGCTGGCTAGCTCCACACTCACACTACTCATTGCGATTCCCTCCAATATAGGTTTGAATTATCGTTGTTACCCGCTGATGGGATATGCTTAATTGCACTTTGTACATCTAAAACGTCTGATTTCCAACCCATTATCTGTTTAATTGTAGTTCGTACAATTAAAAATCCATTTGCTTCAGATATTCACCGATTCGGGCAGATTTAGTTGTACAGGCTACACTTATACGATGCACGTAAGTCTTTTCGCTGTTTTTAAGTGTACCTTCTACAACTATCCCTGAATGGAGGTGTGTTACGCCTAGCCAAACGCCCATGAAACGCATAAGAACAACAACTCCGGCCTGGGAAGGGCTCTCCGAAGGGGAATCGCTCCACTTCCTCGGTCCTCCAGGTATCATCGCTCGCCCTCTACGATTTCAAATCAGATCTGCTGCTATTGAAGCGTGACAACGAGAATGGAGCTATATTCTGCCTGGTATGTCCCTGAACAGCCATGTCCGCGAGAATCTCTCCGACCGCGCTGGAGAATTTGAAGCCATGTCCAGAGAAGCCTCCGGCCAGCAGCACATGGCTGTGAGAAGGATGGCGGTCGATGATGAAATCCTCATCCGGCGTATGCTCATATTTACAGACGGAGCCCTTAAGCAGACGCCCGGCTGCTCCAGGCATATACGCTTCGAGAACCCGGCGGAGGTCGCCTTCATCACTCTCCAGGCTGCCGAACGGCTGCAGCGGTTCGCCGGGCTTCCATTCTTCGCCTGTATCATGGCGGCCGATCTTCAGTCCCGCCCCGCTGATACTGGGAAAACCGTAGAACCCGCCTTCCTCTGCACCCAGCGTGAAGCCGGGGAACCTCCCGGTCTCGAAGTCCGGCGTACTCCCAAACCAGCCTACTACCTTTCGTACCGCCTTAATCGGCAAGTTGACGAAGGGCGACAATGAACTGAACCAGGCCCCGGCGCTAAGTATAGCAGCGGCTCCGTGGTAATCCCCCTGCTTCGTCTGGACTGTGACACTTCCTTCGCGGGCCGTCACCTTCAGCACAGGAGTATTCGTCAGCAGCTCCGCACCGTGATCCAGCGCAAGCTGCCGGTAAGCGGTAATGCACCGCTCACTGTAGAGATAACCGGCATCCGGCTCATACATCGCCTCGAAGGATTCGGGGAGGTTCAGGGCTGGCCAGCGGCGGCAGATTTCCTCGGCATCCAGCTGCTCAGCCCGGACCTTCCGCTTCCGCGCCTCTTCCAGACGTCCGGCGAAGGAATACACCTTGCTGTCTGCCAGATTGAGCACGCCGGACGGAGCCAGCAGCTTGAGGCCGCTCTCTGCCTCCGCCTCTTCCCATAGCACCTGGGCACGGAGCGCCAGGTCAATATAGGCCGGATCGCCGCTGTAAGCGTGCCGGATCAGCCGGGTCTCCCCGTGATGGCTTCCTTCCGTATGCGGTGGATCGAAGGCATCGATCAGCAGGATCTTCACCCCGCGCCGGGCCAGATGATAGCCTGCGCTCATGCCCATGGAGCCTGCACCAACAATAATCACATCATATACGGGAGGGTCAGCGATGATCTGCACCCCCTTTAGCCGAGAGATGCTCAAGTACACGTACCGCCAGATCGCTGAAGAATTCTGCACCTACAGGCAGCGCTGCTTCGTCCAGATCGAAGGCGGGATGATGCCATTCCCGGCTTCCGGCGGTGCCGGTGAAGACAAATAAACCGGGAACCGCCCGCTGATAGAAGGCGAAATCCTCCCCGGCCGGTGACGGCACCGGCTGCACAGAGGTATAGCCCAGCTTCGCCGCCGTCTCTTCTCCAAGCCGGGCCAGCAGCGCATCGTTGATGACCGGCGGCGGACCGCCGATCCAGCGCACGCTGGCTTCAGCGCCGAGAGCGGCAGCCACACCTTTCACTATATCTTCGAACCGTTTCAGCACCCTGCCGCGCACCGCTTCATCGAAGGAACGGATCGTCCCCTCCAGCACCGCCGTGTCCGGGATGATGTTCCACGAATTTCCGCTGTGGATCTGCGTGACGCTGATTACGGCGCTATCCAGACTGCCCACATTCCGGCTGATGATGGATTGCAGCGCCGTTACAATATGCGAGGCGGCGACAATAGGATCAATCCCGGCCTCCGGCACGGCTGCATGGGTACCAAAGCCCCGGATACTGACTGCGAAGCCGTCTGCGGCCGCCATCAGCGGACCGGCCTTGATGCCAAGGGTCCCTACCGGCAGATCCGGCTTATTGTGCATACCGATCACTGCGCGCACCTGCTCCAGCCCGCCGGCAGCGATGATCTGCTGTGCCCCCTTCGCTTTCTCCTCGGCAGGCTGGAACAGGAAGCGAACCGTTCCGCTCAAGGCGCTCTCCTGCTCCTTGAGCTGATACACAGCTCCAAGCAGCGCCGCCGTATGGAAGTCATGTCCGCAGGCATGCATTCTGCCCGGATATAGCGAGGCATACGGCAGCCCGGTCTCTTCCTGGATCGGCAAGGCATCTATGTCAGCCCGCAGCGCAATCACCGGACCGCCCTGCTGACCGCCGATTTCGGCAATGACCCCGGTCTTCAGCCCGGAATCTGTAATCTTCACCCCCGCCTGCTTCAGCAGCGATGTGATGTATGAGGTAGTCTCAACCTCTTCCCCTGACAGCTCCGGGTGCTGGTGCAGATGACGCCTGATTTCAACCAGCCGCTCCTTGAACGCCAGTGAATGCACTTCACGGGCAGCGGATTCTGCCGCTGTACTGGTCATAATGAAGCCCCTGCAATAGCCCCGGAGAGCGCCTCACTCAGCAGCTCGAAGGAACGCTGCCGCTTCTCGAAGGGCTGCACGTTAGTAGTGACGATGAACTCCTCTACGCCGGAAGCTTCAGCTAACGCCAGCAGCTGCTCACGTACGGTCTCCTTCGTCCCCTTGGTAATCTCAGGCTCCCGCTCCTCCAGCGTGTACGCTTCCTCACTCTGGCGGGTGAACTCCTCGGCCTGCTCCCGGCTGGCCAGAGTCAGGATCTTGCCGCTGGCGAAGCGGATGCGGATCAGCTTATGCGCTCCAGCCAATTCCTTGGCCTCCTCTTCCGTATCAGCCACGATAACAGCCAGCGCAATAATCACCTGCGGCTCCTGCCCGCCGCTTCGATTGAAGCCGTTGCGGTAAGCCCGCACCGCCTCTAAGGCAACGGCCTGATCGCCGCCGATGAACAGGGAGAACACGTACGGCAAGCCTAGGCTGGCCGCGATCTCGGCGCTGGCGACACTGGCGCCAAGCACATACAGCTCCGGCGGGGTTGCGGGGAGCGGTCCTGCCTTCAGCCCGTGCAGCGGATGCTCCGCCTCCAGCCGGTTATGCACATATTTCTCCAGCTCCGTGATTTTGTCCGTTAATGAAGCGGCTTCCCCGCCTCCCTGCTGCAAGGCCTGTGTGCTGCGCGGCAGGCCGCCGGGAGCGCGTCCTACCCCTAGGTCCACCCGTCCCGGAGCCAGCGAAGCCAGCACGTTGAAATTCTCAGCCACCTTGTAGGGGCTGTAGTGCTGAAGCATAATTCCGCCAGAGCCGATGCGAATACGCTCCGTCCTAGCCAGCAGGTGCGAGATGAGCACTTCAGGAGAAGATCCGGCTACCTGCTCGGAATCATGATGCTCGGATACCCAGAAGCGGCGGAAGCCGAGGCGTTCCGATAGCTGCGCCAGCCTGATCGTATGTGCAAAAGCCTCTTCCGGTGTCTCCCCCGGATAGATCGGGCTTTGGTCGAGTACGCTGATTGTAATTGCCATAGATATGCCTCCTAGATGGAATAGTTCAGCTCCGGCGTAATCCGCTTCAGGAACTGCTTCGTTCGTTCTTCACGCGGGTGGTTGAATACTTCCGTGGGCGTGCCCTCCTCGACAATCACACCGCCGTCCATGAAAACCACATGATTTGCCACATCGCGGGCAAACCCCATTTCATGCGTCACCACAATCATCGTGATGCCTTCCTTGGCGATCTTGCGGATCACCGCAAGCACTTCGCCCACCAGCTCCGGGTCCAGTGCCGAGGTCGGTTCATCGAACAGAATCACTTCCGGCTCCAGCGCCAGCGCCCGGGCAATGCCGACGCGCTGCTGCTGCCCGCCGGAGAGCTGGCTCGGATAGGCATTCAGCTTGCTGCCAAGCCCGACCTTTTCCAGCAGTGCGATGCTCTTCTCTCTCGCCGCCTCCTTTGGCAGCTTCTTGACGATTAGGAGGCCTTCCATCACATTCTCCAGCGCGGTTTTGTGCCGGAACAGATTGTACTGCTGGAAGACCATGGCCGTCTTTTGCCGGAGCTGATGAATCTCCTTCTTGCGGGCATGCCGGAAGTCCAGCTTGAAGTCCCCGATGGAGATTTCGCCGCCGCTGGGCTTCTCCAGAACATTCACACAGCGCAGCAGCGTGGTTTTGCCGGAGCCGCTGGGACCGAGAATGACCACCACCTCGCCCCTCAACACCTCCAGATCAATATGGTTCAGCACCTGATGGCGCCCGAACGACTTCGATAGCTGTGTCAGCTTAATCATGCGACTCCCCCCCGGTTATATAGATTAATCCGTCTTTCAATGACGGCAGTTGCCCGCTCAATGAGGAACGTCAGTCCCCAGAAGATCAGCGCCGCCGCCAGGTACGCCTCGAAGAACTTCCAGTTGGTCGAAGCAACAATCTGCGCCTGGGCATTGATATCCACCACCGATACGGTAAAAGCCAGCGTAGACCCGTGCAGCATCCCGATCACAGAATTCGACAGATTCGGCAGGCTCGCCGCCAGCGCCTGGGGGAACACAATCCGCCGCAGTGCCTGTGAAGTGCTCATTCCAATGGAATGGGCCGCTTCGAGCTGACCGCGATCCACCGCCAGCAGACCGGAGCGCACCACCTCGGACATATAGGCCCCCGCCGTAATGGAGAAAGAAATATAGGCGAAGCCGATCATCGGTATCGATACCGAGCGGAAGCTCCAGCCGAACTGTGCAGCAAGCCCGTCGATAATCATCGGCAGTCCGAAATAGATCAGCAGCAGATGCGTCAGCATCGGGGTGCCGCGTATGAACGTGACATACCCTACGGCCAGCGGATACAGCCCGGGGACTCTATAAATCCGGATCAGGGCCACGACCGTACCGATCACGAAGCCTGCCAACACCGACACAACCGTAATATACAGCGTCGTAGGAATGGCTCCCAGAATTTGCAGAAACGCCGTCCAGATAAAAGATGGATCCAGCTTCATTACGCACCGCCTCCTTTACCCGCTCCCATATCCGCGACAATTGTGCGGTAGGACGCTTTTCGCTGAAGAGTGAACCGCTTCTTGGCCGGACTGTCCTGGGCTTCATGCCTGAGCAGACGTTTCTCCGCAACCAACAGCAGCTTTTCAATCGTAAAACTGATCACAAGATAGATAAGAGCAAGTGCAATATACGTCTCAATGAAATGCTGGGTCGCACTGCCCAGGGTCTGGGCCTTGCCCGTCATCTCCATCACTCCCAGCGTGAACGCCAGCGAAGTATCCTTCAGCAGCGCTATGAGCAGGTTCGAAAAGACAGGAATCGCAATTCCCAGCGCCTGAGGCAGCACAATACGGGTAAAAGCCTGGTACGAGGTCATCCCCGTAGCATAAGCCGCTTCCACTTGGCCCTTATCGACTGCTGTCACTGATGCGCGGATCATCTCCGACATGAAAGCCCCTGTGTGCAGACCGTAGGTCAGAATCACGAACACCAGCACCGGCGTCCGCGTCATATCCAGATTCACCAGCTTCAGCACCTCAGGCAGACCGTAATAGAACAGGAATAACTGAATGAGAATCGGCGTCCCCCGAAAAAAAGAAATGTACACCTCAGCGCAGGTCTTCAGGACCGGCACCTTATACAGGCGGGGAAGCGCAATGATAAATCCGACAATCATTCCTGCCAGCAGCGAGCAGGCTACGATCAGCAGCGTGGTACTCAGCGTAGTCAGCAGCTTGGGCAGGAACGAGAAGACAAAACCTAGATCAAACGGTGCACCCATCCTGCACCTCCTTTCCGCTGTACGGGCCTGCGCATTATTGAACCGATGAGGTGGTAACGTCCGCCCCCAGCCACTGTGTGCTTATTTTGCCAAGTGTGCCGTCTGTCTTCAGCTCCTTGACCACTCCGTCAATGGCCTCCGACAGCTTCTGCGAAGGGGCATCATCCTTGCGCAGCACATATAGAATATCAGCAGAGGACAGCTCGGGACCCACCGCCTGCAGCTTGCTCTGCGGGTCAATGATCGGCAATACGAAGTCCGCAGCAAGGGTAGCATCCACCCGGCCCGAATCAATCTGGTTGACCGTATCATTGGCGGCACCGTTCTGATAGACAATTTTGATCGGATCTGCACTGTGCTCCTTGTTATAGTTCTCAAGAATTTGTGCTTGCGCACTGGTGGCGCCGGTCAGTACCTTCTTCCCCTGCAGATCGTCCAGTGTCTGGATCGAGGTATTGCCTTTCGCTACAACGATGCGGTTTCTCCAGTGGGCATAAGCTTCCTTGTTAAAAGCGTACTTTTGCTCCCGCTCCGGGTTCTTCTCCATAACATGGGCTACCAGGTCAATCTTCTTCGTCTCAAGGCTAAGCAGCAGATTGCTGAAATCCATCGTCTGGAATTCAAACTCATACTCCGGCAGGCGCTTGTCAATCTCCTTCAGCAGCTCTACATCGAACCCGGTAAGCTTCCCGTTCTCATCGATGAAGCAGACATTGGGAAAAGCTGTCCCGGTGCCGACCACGATCTTGGTCACCTTAGCCGGATCGGCGGCAGCAGCCGTGGACTCCGAACTATTCGGAGATGCTGCCTCCGCTACCTTGCCGCTATTAGCGCTGTTATTATTGCCGCAGCCAGCGATCAGCAGTGTTAGTACAAGTGTGGATGCGAACGAAATCGTCTTGTTCATCTCTCAAACCCCTTTTCAATTTAGATAATCCCTATCTGTTTAGTGGTGATTATATGCAATTAACTTTATCACTGCATGCTGCCATGCGCTAATAGAGTTTCTTAATATGGTTATTCAAGAAGTCAATTCAGCTTGCTCAACGTCCCCGTCCCCAGCTCCAGCAGGGTGTCCAGGAACTCCGCGTTCTCCCCGTTCAGCGAGATCAGGTGGGTCCGCAGGGAGATGCCTTCGGTCTCCGTGATATCCACCCTTACCAGCGTTCCCGCCTCTACCTCCTCCTGCACACTCAGGGCTGGAAGGAAGCAGATTCCCGCTTGCTTCAGCACCAGCTTCTTGGCGGTCTCCAGGTTATCCACCTGATAGACAATGCCCGGCGGACGCTCCATGCTCTCGAATACCCGGTGCAGACGCATCCAGTCCAGCGAGCCGCATTCGAAGAATACGAGGGTCTCGTCAGAGATCTCCCGGATTGAAGCGCGGCCCTTGCGGGCCAGCGGATGACCGGCATACACATACAGCGAGATCGGGTCTTCACAGAAGGGGAACGACTGGATGGCCGGATTCACTACCTTGCGGATAAAAGCGAGATCGATCTCCTTCGCCTTCAGCTTCTCAATTAATACTTCCGTAGGAGCAGTTGTCAGCTTCATACGGATGTGGGGATACCGCTGCTTCAAATGCAGCAGCAGACGGGGCATCAGATAATTGGAGACCGATACTGTACTGCCGATTCTCAGCTCGCCGGGGATTTGGCCTTTGGATTGAATCTGATGCCTCCCGTTCTGATAGACCTGCAGAATTTGCTGCGCATAGGGGAGGAATTGGCGGCCTTTATCCGTCAGGTTAATCTGCTTGCCCAGCCGGTCGAATACCTTGCAGTCCAGCTCCCGTTCCAGCGACTGGATACGGGCAGTCACTGTCGGCTGCGAGATATAGAGCACATCTGCCGCTTTGTTGAAGCTGCCGTAGTGGTTGATGTAGACAAAAGCTTCAATATTCTCGATGTTCAAGCGTAGTCCCCCTCCGCATTTTATAATTTTTACTATTCCAATCGTTTAACAATGAATTAGATCCGCACTTTCCTATAGAATTTGTTTATATCTTAGTCACCGGCCCTTTTTTTGTCAACAGACTTATTGTGTAGCATACGGCCATAACCATTACATTGATCACAATTACAGATAGAACTTTTCTATCCATTAATCAAAATCATTAAATCCCTCTTATACTCATCGGATTTATAGATTATAATAACAAAACACCAATACCGGACAGGAGGCACCAGATGAATCACTCAGCAGAAATTGTAATCCGTGAAGCTGCAGCTTCCGATCGTGAAGCCATTGCCAGGGTCTTGCTTGAAGCTTACAGCGAATATGCAGCCGTGCTGCCCGGGCCGTTCTGGGCGGAGTACCGGGATTCCATTCTCGGCTCGGTTCATGGCGATGCACCCGTCTCCCGGATTGTAGCGGAGCTGGACGGACAAATTGTAGGGAGCGTGCTGCTGTTCACCTCCTCAGAGGCTGCTTATGGCAGGCCGGAGCTGGGTATCCATACACCGATCATCCGTCTGCTGGCTGTATCTCCGGCAGTCCGGGGACGCGGGGTGGCCAGACTTCTGATCCGTGAAGCCGCAGGAAGGTCCATTGCACTGGGGGCAGCCAGCCTGAACCTGCATACTTCAGATATGATGGCCTCGGCGATCAGGCTCTATGAGAGACTGGGCTTCAAGCGGGCTTATGAGACGGATCTGAAGAACGGGGATACTCTGGTCAAAGGCTACCGCCTGGAGCTGCAAGCCCCGCCCGGTCTGCAGAGCAAAAAAACCTCCACAGCCTGAGCGGGGAGGTTGGCGTCCTGCGAGCCGTGGAGGCCGTTACGGCGGGCGTTGAACACCTTCCGCGGGCCGTGAGGTCCGTTACTGCGGGCGGTGGGGACTGTTCCGACGAGACGCCCTAAAGCTCCGCCTGGCCGGGAAATTTTGCACAATCCTGCCCAAAGTACAACATTCCCCTCCTCATTCCGGCCAAAGTCCAACATTGTTGCATAAAAAGCAGGATTTCTCCACCTACGGGCGGTTTGGCGGCACAATTCCTGCATTTCGTGCAACAATCCCCCCTAGCACCCAGGTATCTAGGAATCCAAGTTGCAATTAGTACAACATTCCTTGCATCACTGTGCAATCCGTCCGAAGTATGGAGGCAGACACAGCTCAATGTGAAGGCCGCTTAAGAGCGGAGACAGCACGTTTTTCTGCGAATGCTACTATAGAGCGGAGACAGCACGGTTCCCTGCGAATGCTACTATGGAGCAGGGACAGTACGGTTCCCTGTGAATACTGCTACTAAGCCGAGACTTTGCGCTTCCCTGTGAATACTCCTACAGAATACTCTTCGCCTTCGCGGCCTTCAGCCACTGCGGGAATTCATTCAACAACTGGTCATACAGCTCCTCATCGGATACGTCTTCAATCCGGTCCAGATGGATGAAGCTGGCGTTATCCACCAGTCTGCCGCTCATCGTGTCGAGCTGCTTCAGCACCTCGAAGTCAGAGTCGCCGATGCCGACAAACTGCCAGAAGATCGGAAGGGCGGATGCGGCCATAATCACCTTGCGGGTCGGCTTAACTACGCCGCCGTCATTGATGAAGATAATGAACACTGGCGTCGTGTCCGGCTCCTCCTTGGTGTATTTTCCGATGACATCCTGCATTACCGGCGGTTCGTTATTACGCCCGAACTTATGAATTGAATCGTTGTTCATAATATGAGTGAAGACATAGCTGCCAAGCTCCTGCTCGGTAACCGGCGGAAGTCTGCTGAATTCCGTATCATAGACCCACACATCCAGGGAGCCGTTATCATCGAACTTGCTGGCAACCGCAAGGATACGTTCTACCACCTCCTGCACCACACCTCTGGCATAGAGGCTGCGCATGGAGCCGGTGATGTCCAGCACGATACCCACTCTTGCGGTTACACCGGTGAGCTGTTTTTTGACCAGGGTGAGCTCCACGATCTTTTTGCGCAGATTAATCGAAGACAACACATTCACCGGAGTCTCCGCCTCGGGCTGACGGATTACCTCCGGGGTCTTATTCACCACCTCAGGTGTCTGCTCCACTAGCTCAGATGTTTGCTCCACCACTTCAGGTGTTCGCTCCAATACCTCAGCCGCCGCTGCGGCTTCGTTCCCGGACTCCTGTTCCACCTCAAGCCCGTAGCTTCGGCACAAGGCTGCAAGTCCTCCATTATACCCGCTGCCAATTGCACTGAACTTCCACTCTCCCTGATGGCGGTACAGCTCCCCGGCTACGACAGCTGTCTCCTCTGACAGATCCGCCCCATACTCGAAGCGGTACAGCTCTTGCCCAGTCCTGCGGTCTGCCAGCGTTAGCTGTAAGCCGGACAGATCCTTCATCCGCTGGTTGCGCTGCTCTCCCTCATAGATCGTCAAGGTTACCGCAATGCGGGCATAATGCTGAGGTATTCTCGATAACGAAATGGACAGGTCTGCCCCGTTCTCCCCCTCCGCAGAATGAGCTACTCCCCCCTCCCTCGACACCGGATTTCCGTAAAATATAAAATCCTCATCCCGTTCACACCGGTTCTGATCTGACAATAGAAAGGCTGCCGCATCGACGCCCACTCCGCTATGCTGCGTGTTCCAGCGGAGCTGGATGGATATCTCGTGAGCTTCTCTTCCTTTGGTGATATCGACCTTTTGACCTTTTGACAGCTGCAAGTCTTTCATCTCCTCTTCATAGCAGTCTATTCCAGAAGTTCATAGATAAGGTATACCCCATTGAGGCAGCCTTGCACAACCTGAACAGATTGTATTTCCAGCTTTGCTCCTTTAATATGAAAGGTAATAGATGATAGATAGGGGCTTTACCTGATGAATTTCACTGCGATAGATTTTGAGACTGCCAATTCCGGCCGCTCCAGCGCCTGTGCCCTGGGGCTTGTTCAGGTCCGTGATGGTATCGTTACAGCAGAGCACAACTGGCTGATTGACCCGCAGCAACCGTTCGACGGGATGAATATTGCCATTCATGGAATTACACCCTCTATGGTTAGAGGCCAGCCTACTTTCGCTGAGCTGTGGCCCACGGTGGAACCGCTGCTGCAGGGGGAGATTGTGATCGCGCATAATGCCGCCTTCGATATGAGTGTGCTGCGGTACTGCCTGGACGACTACTCTCTCTGCTATCCAGGCTTTCAATATTTATGTACCTACCTGCTCGGCAAAAAAATGCTCCAGGACCTCCCCTCCCATAAGCTCAATGTCATCTCGGCGCATTTCGGCATCCGGCTGAAGCACCATGATGCCCTGGAGGATGCCAGAGCTTCTGCACTGATTCTCCTGAAATTGATGGAGCAGTGGCAGCAGTTCGATCCGCTGCTGTTAGCCGGCAGCCAGGGATACAAGGCCGGGACGATGTATGACGGCGGGTATACGCCGTTCAAGGCAGCGCCCAAGAAGGCCGCGAAGAAGCCGGCCGCCGGGAAGAAGGCTGCTGCCAAGACAACCAGCAAGGAGGCCAGCACAACACCGATGCCCGCAGCATCCGGCCTGCTGGATAGCGTGGCTCCCGTTGTAGCTGCTCAGGATGTCACAGCTTCTGTGACTCACCCGGCTACAGTCAAGGAACCTACTCCTGCAGCTCTGCTGGTCCCTGAGCTGGTTCGCGGCCAGCGAGTCGATATCGGCGACAAGCTTAGCGCCTCCAGACTCCTTGCCGCTGTGGAGTGGGACGCTCCGGCTTCGCACCTGGAAGTCAGCCAGCCGGAGACCGCTGCCTTCCTGCTCCGGGAGAGCGGACGCTGTGAGCAAGAGCGGGAGCTTATCTTCTCTGGGAATATGGAAGACCCTAGCGGCTCCGTCTTCTGCTCTAAGCCCGCTGCGCACATGGGGCATCTGTATCTTCAGCTGACCAGCCTGCCTGCAGCCATCACGCGGATTGCGCTGGCCTTCACGGTTGCGGAGTTCAGCGGTGACCGGAATCCGGGCCCGGTCTGGAACGCTTCCGTATCACTGATTGATTCCCGGACGGGAGTCAGACTGGCCGTATTCCCCTTAAGCCGGAATGTTATGCCAGGTATGTCCGTTGTTATCGGAGAGTTCTACCGTTATAAGGATAAATGGAGATTCGCTGCTATCGGAGAGTTGCTGCCGGGCGGCCTTCCGGCCCTGTGCAGCCACTACGGCCTGGAAGCTGACAGCGTCACGAAGGCACAGGCGGAGTCCGCCGCAGCGGCGGAGGCTTAAGATCCTAAGTAAAGCAATCCCCCCAACCGCAACTACGGGATGGGGGGATTGCTTTATTTTCAGCGATACCAGTGTCTCAATCGTTATATCTTCAGCCGGTAGACGGCCTTATTCTCCAGTCCACGGATGAACGGCGTCCATTCCTCCGTCTCCGGAGTGGTATCAAGGGCGTCCTCCACCATTTGCAGCTTGGCATCCATCGCGTCGATATGATGCAGGGCAACTGCTTCAGCCGTCTGGGGCTGGACCGGGCTTCCCCACTCGCCCAGATTATGATGGGATAAGACCAGATGCTGAAGCGCCATGACCTTCTCAGATTCCAGATCAATGCCGGTGCGGATGGCCGCTTCTGTAATCCAGCTTGAAGCCATCGAGATATGTCCAATCAGCTTTCCGTGCACACTGTAATCCGACACAATGCCGTACTGCGAGATCATCTCTTCCGGCTTGGCGATATCATGGAGGATAATGCCCGCTCTCATCAGATCAGGATTCAGGAACGGACGCTGCTTGCACAGGAAATCCCCAATCTCCAGCATGCGGACCATGTGATAAGCAAGCCCGGCGAAATAGGCATGATGGTGGGTCTTGGCTGCCGGATAATGCATGAGCTTCTCCTCAACCTTCCCTACACAGAAGTTCACAATCGCTGCAATCTCCGGATCGGCAATACTCTCCATCTCGTTCTTAATCGTATGGACCAGGTCCACAGGACGCACCGGGGCCGAGCGGATGAAGTCGGTCAGCGATACGCCGTCGGATTCATTGACCAGTCTTAGCTTGGTGATTTTGACCTGAAGCTTCTCGCGATACGTATGAGCCATCCCCCGGACCTTCACCAGCGCCATCGGGAAAAAAGTCTCCTTATCCGTCACGCTGACGTCCCAGTATTTCGCCGAAATCTGGCCGCTGGCATCACCTAGTACAATATCGAAGTAATCCTTGGGAGGAGTTCCGTTCGTCTGTTTCAGCACCAGTTCTCTAAGCAGATAGAAGCCGGTGAATTCATCCTGCGGGGCTAGCTGTTTGATTAATGTCATTGTGAAGCCTCCTATGACTTACAGGCCTGAGCCTGCTGGGTATATTAGTGTGTATATTAGAGGTTTGACACTCCCTTCCCAAATCCCTTTAAATTACTATACGATTGGCATTCCTATTTATGTCCACACCTGCAAAAAGGGCTGTCCCGGCCATTTGCATGACCCAGGACAACCCTTAGTGAATGGATTCTGTTATTTGCCGGCAGATTCGAGCGCTGCTTTGATCGCTTCTACCGCTTTGGCAGAGATGGCTTTCTGGGCATCATTCGCTCCGAAGGCTGCTGCACGGTACCCGTACTTATGCAGTCCTTTGCCGTTCGAGGTATTCTCGATCTCGTATTTCACCAGCAGCTCATCATCCGTCAGATTATATCTTACCTTACCTTTATCATCCAGGTAGTACACAGCCATAGTTACAGGCACATTATACTTAGTAGTAACCATGACATTTACAGTCTTATCCACACTGGCACCGATGAAAATGCCATCGAAATACGCGGCCTTATCCGTTTCCGTAACTTCCGCTTTACCATAAGCTCTGTCAACGGCTGCCTTCAGCGCATTGCTGCTGCTGGTAGCGCCGGATACGGCATCCACATCCTGAGCGCCTTCTCTTGTGCCTGCAGCCAGGAAGCTGGCGGTTAGCACCGGAATAGCTTTTTGCACCTCAGCATAAGCGGATTTACCCAGATCCACCATGTTCATGCCTACACGGGAAAGGGCCACATTTACGATCTTGCCGTTACGCAGTGTAACATCTGCTTTGTTCGTGCCTTTGTCATAAGCATCACCATAAGCGGTGAAAGTGCCGTCTTTATAAGTGCCTTGTACCTTGGACGCATTGGTCAAAGCATCCGTCAGTGCTGCCTTCGCTGCAGCCGACAGAGCTTCCTGTCCGGCGATATCTGGAGCCTGCACGCCGCTTGCGAGCAGTCCTGCGGTCAGCTTGTCGACCAGTGATTTCTGTTCTTCGCTCCGCTTGTCGTCTGCAATCAGCTTACCGTCTGCGCCGAACAGGCTCAGCTTGATGCCCGTTACCTGATCCGCATCGATATCAACCAGCAGCATAACCTTGGACTGATTATCCACACCGGCAAATTTACCATCGAAGGTTTGACCTTCACCCGGAGTCTTCAAGGCTTTCTCAAAAGCGCGCTCTACGGCCTGGTTCCAGCCATGGCTGCTCTCCGTAGCGCCGGAGATTCCATCTACCTTCTCATTATAGTTAGCGATATAAGATCCGTTAGCCAGCAGTTTGGCGGTCATCGGAGCATTCGCCTTCACAACTTCCGCATAAGCGGTTGCCCCTCTGTCGATCAGGTTACTGCCCAGTCTGAACAACTTCACATCTACCAGCTTGCCGTTACGGATCACAACATCCGCTCTCTCCACGCCCACACTTCTTGCTGTACCGTAGGAAGAGTAGAATCCGTCAACATAAGCAGCCTTGTTGTTGATGCTGGCATTCTGTTCGGCATCCCAGAAGGCGTTCACTGCGGCTTTGGTCTCTGCCTCGAAGCCGGCTACCGGCTGCGCACTAGCACCTTTGGCAAGCAGTGCAGGAGTGATTGCTGCAATCGCTGCGGTCTGTTCAGCCGTATATGTCTTCTCATCCACGAAATCTCCGGTAGCGCTCAGCGGATACATTTTCACCGCAGTCAGCTTGTTTGCTTCATAGGTAGCAAACACTGCATATTTGGCCTCAGGGTCTACGCCCATATGGACTCCGTTAAAATAAGTGGCATCAGCCGCTTGGTGCGCAAGCGATCGCTCAAAAGCTCTGTCTACAGACAGCTTCCAGCCATTGCTCGTACGGGTTGCACCGGATACAGCGTCAACCGCAGCCGCGCCGTCTCTGGTTTTACCCATCAGTCTGTCTTTCATCAGGCCATAGGCTGCCCACACGCCGCTGTAATTCTCACGGGCATTGCGGTCGATGATCTTCGGGCTGGTTCTGAGCAGCTCGATATCGGCGATCTTGCCGTCTTTGATCGTTACCTTTGCACCCTCTGTGCCTTTGGAATACGCATCTCCATAGGCAACATATACTCCATCCTGATATACATCCTCGTGTACAGTAACTGGAGCTGCTGTTGCTGCCGGCTTAGCAGTTACCGCTGGCTTCGCTGAAGCCTTGGCAGATGCTTCCGGTGCAGTGGTTGCTGCCGGCTTAGCGGTTGCTTTAGCCGTTGCTGCCGGTGCAGCTGTCGCCTTAGGAGTGGCTGCCGGTTTGGCTGTTGCCTTCGGGGTTGCCGCCGGTTTGGCTGTTGCCTTCGGAGTTGCCGCCGGTTTGGCTGTTGCCTTCGGAGTTGCCGCCGGTTTGGCTGTTGCCTTCGGAGTGGCTGCCGGTTTGGCTGTTGCCTTCGGAGCTGGTTTAGCAGTCGCTGCCGGCGCTTCTTCCGATGCTGCTGAAACCGCATCCACCTTCAGGTTCAAGGCCGGTGCGTTAATCGTGTAGGCTAATGGCGCGAGCAGCAAGGCTGCGCTTACAGTCAAAGAAATTATTTTTTTCAAATGCGTATTCTCCTTTATTATTCCCCAGTAGTATGTAGCGTTTTCAAACCGTCTTGTTCCGTATCATTTCCTTCTGATTACGAAGAGCAGCCAACTCTTCCTGAACGTCACCCACTCCTTCCTTCATTCCTGCTCGGCCCAGCCCGTGTAAGAAAAGATTCATCTATATATACAATCTTTCAAAAGGTGAAACAATTCACATAATGGAGTGAATTAATTCACATAAGTGGACTTCAAGCTGCTGGTGAATATTTCTGGCTTGATGGTAACAAAATTGAAACTCTTTTCTCTGTGTAGAAAATCACATACCCTATAAGAAACATCACTTTTTTGCAATAGCACAAAATATATACTCCTCCGAACTCTCATAATATCCCATATCCTCCTTCATATGATAACGGTGAGATATATTATATTGTGTGATTGGGCTTGAATATGATATTTTAAAACGATGTCATGTTCATGGAAGGGAGTAACAGCTGCTGATGAATCAGTCGTGTATAGGCGTTATTCTTGCTCAGATCGGAACCCCTGACGCCCCGAGCGCCAAGGCGGTCCGTCCTTATCTGAAGCGGTTTCTGTCTGACCGCAGAATCATTGATTATCATCCGCTGCTCTGGCAGCCGCTGCTGCGCGGCATTATTCTGCGTACCCGTCCGCGCCGGTCCGCGAAGCTCTATCAGGAGATCTGGATGGAAGAGGGATCACCGCTGCTCGTCCATTCCAGAGCTCAGCAGGCAGCGCTCCAGGCACTGCTGGGCAGCAGTTATCAAGTCGAGCTGGGGCTTGCTTACAGCACACCCGGCATGGCCGAAGCCTTCCGCAAGCTGGAAGCTTCGGGAGTGACCCGTATCATAGTTCTTCCGTTATTTCCCCAGTATTCCTCAACAACAACAGCTTCCGTCTATGAAGCTGCAAGCTTCGCCGCTCTGGGACGGCATAGCCGCTACGGGCAGGTATCCAAGCGTTTCGTACCGGCGCTGCGGTTCGTAGAAGCCTACCATGATGCCCCCGGCTACATAGCAGCAATGCAATCCTTATTGCAGCGGCAGATCCGCGCGATGAGTGAAGAGCCGGATTATTATGTCCTGTCCTTCCATGGCATTCCCCGCCGTTATGCCGAGACCGGAGACCCCTACCCGCAGCAGTGCCAGGAGACAGGCCGTCTGCTCGCAGAAGCGATGGGCTGGACCCCGGAACGGTGGCAGCTCTCCTTCCAGTCCCGTTTCGGGCCGGAGACCTGGGTAGGGCCGTCGACTGCGGACACGCTGAAGGAGCTTCACGGACGCGGAATCCGGCGGCCGCTGATTTTCTCACCCGGACTTGTCACAGACTGCCTCGAAACACTGCATGAACTGGCCGTAGAAGGCCGGGAGCTTTTCGCCATGGGCGGCGGGAATGCTGAGATGCTGGAGGTGGCCCCTTGCCTGAACGATACGGAAGAATGGATCAGCTTCCTTGCGGAACGGGTAGACTGCTCGGCCCAGGGCTGGCTGTCTTCCGCCGAATGAAGATAACAAGAACGCCCGGTCTCACGGATGCCATCATCCTGTGAGCCGGGCGTTTTATTTTAAATAGTACGATTACTGAACCGTGAGCTGTTTATATTTGGCAGTCAGTTCCTCGAACCACTGCTTATCCTGCAAAGTCAGGGCAAAATCGATCAATTCGGCAATTTCATCAGGCTGCAGATCCGGGGAATCCTTGAAGCTGATCTCGGCCGAAGCCGCCGCATTCCCCTCCGAGCCCTCCGCAAAATCATAGGAGAACATCAGCTTGATGTCACTTTCCAGAAACTCATTACGCAGGAAGTAGAGCACCTCACACATCAGAACAGGTCTGACATGGTTCTCGAACACACAATCCATAACCTTAGCCCAATAATGCTGGTTGCTGAGATGCAGCTTATCGTTGGTCAGCAGATACTGCTCACCCTGATAATCATTGACAAATTTCAGTTCAACCGGCTCCATTTTAAAAATACCGGCAATTTGCTTCCTGGTGATATTCAAGATGTCCTGTGTTTCTAATCTCAACATTCTCATGCACCCCGTTCCTCAGGTTTGGACGATCTGTATATGCTGAATTTTCATAATTCGACAATAATTTTAACTAATTTAAAAGTATTATCGTCTTTTCCGCCCCTATTGTTAATGCTTTTTCATTAAAAACTTAAAATTTTCTGTTTCACGCTGCGAAAAATCGGTTAATTATTATCTTTTTTATGCCCACAAACGAAGGACAAAGCGGTGCAGGATATGGAGTATGAATTACGGCGGCGCTTAGGAGCACGCTCCGCAAACGGAATGTTGTTCCAATCGCTCTTGTATCCAGATTTTTCTCATTCCCCTAATCGGTGAAAATCCGGATACAAAGGCGACCGCTCCACTTTTCCACAATCATTCCGCCCGCTCCGCTGTTTAAGAGTGGGAGTATCAAACCCTAATACAAGTGCACTTCTGCTCTTTACTTACGTTCGCCCACCTCCGGCGAGTTTAGGTGAACTATACGTGGATCCAATGTTGTCTCTTCCTTTCCTGGCGGTGCTCCGCCTATCTCTTGCCAATTCTAAGCGTTTTCTCTCACGGACCGATTGTATGGATAGCATTGTTGCACATCTTGCAGGAATTCTCTACAAATGTTACTGGCTGCGGTAGCAATGTTGCATTATTTGCACAAATTTCGGTGTTTAGAGCAAGATAGCGCTGAATTTGTTGCATTTCTTGCAGGATTTCAGCATTAGCCGCTTCTATGGGGCAGTATTGTTGCACTTCTTGCAGGATTTCTCTATAAATGTTATTGGCTGTGGAGCATGGAGCCATACGTCATCGCAGCAGCACCGATTGTATTCGGTTTAATACGAAAATAAAAGTCGGGATGCGACTGATGCACCTGACTTATTTTCATTCCTGGGGGTGACAAGGCCTCTGTCTTGTCATGCCTGTTTTTCGCATAATTTCCTAAACAACAAAAAAAGCCACCCAGTCTGTGAAAGACTGAATGGCTCAAGATTAGAATACCAGTATATCCTCCCCGGCAGGATGTCCCGCTGCCTTAGCTGACGAACAACGGTACCAGCTGAATTCCCTCTTCGGGGGAGATCCGCACCAGGCCTTTATCGGAAATCCGCAGTGCGGGAATAACCGCCAGGGCCAGCAGAGACAGGGTCATAAAAGCATAGTTCAGCGTACATCCCGCATCATATAACGCTTTGCTGATGGCAGCGGATTGCGCGGCGGCAATCTCAAATGGCTCTGCGGACATTAGTCCGGCAATCGCCAGCGGGAACAAGGTGGTCCCGGCAGCGGTAATCACCGCAACACCGCCTTGAGCATCCGCCACGGCAGCCGCCGCCTGCGCCATCAGGCCATCATCATTGCCGATGACCAGCACATTATGGCTGTCATGAGCTACAGTCATCGCTATAGCCGCAGGCTCGCGGAAGCCAATGCCCTGCACAACCCCTACGGATTTGTTACCGGTTCCCTTGTGCCGCTCCAGAACAGCGATTTTGCACAGACCGCCCTGCACAACCAGCTCCGATCCAGCCACAGGCAGGCTCATGATCAGCTCGCCGGTCTCCACGTGGTTCTCAATGACCTGGATAACCCGCGTGGCCAGAACACCTTCCTCAATGGGCGCGTGGATCACGAAGTCTGCGGGAACCGGAGGCTGCTGCAGATGCACAGAGGCCAGTACTTCATCCGGGTAGGTGTAAGGACTCAGCTCAGCTGTCATGCTTCCGTTCTCAGCCACAACAACGCCAGCCGCAATTGTCATGACCACATGAACATCGGCCAGATTACCGTCCAGCAGAATGATATCTGCGCAGGAGCCCGGCGTGATGGAGCCGATATCGCGGGCTACGCCGAAGCGCTCGGCTGTATTGATCGTTGCCATCTGAAAAGCCGTGACCGGCTTCACCCCCTGGGAGATCGCATGGCGCACGACAAAATCCATATGCCCCTCATCGCGCAGCGATTCGGAGCTACGGTCATCTGTCACCAGCATCATCCGGCGCGGGTCCAGCCCGTGCTCGGTATGCGCCGTGATGGTTTTGGCGACATCATGCCAGGCAGAGCCGCGGCGCATTTTGGCATACATCCCCAGACGTACGCGTTCGATCACATCCTCCGCTGTCACACACTCATGATCCCCAGTCACCCCTGCTGCGGCATAGACCGGAAGTCTCCAGTCACTCGCCGGCCAGGTGAAATGCCCGTCAACATACCGTCCCGCACGCAGCGTGGCCTGGATCTCTCCGATCATCTTCTCATCGCCGTAAACCACACCCGGGAAGTTCATGACTTCGCCGAGCGCGATCACATCCTCGCCCCAGGTGTAGGCTTCCGCTACTTCCTCCGGTCCGATGGACGCGCCGGTTGTCTCAAATTCTGCGCCCGCAGAAGGGACACAGGAAGCCACCTGCATATAGGCAGCCAGCGGTGTTCCCCGCATCTCGTCCAGCATCAGCTTAATTCCCTTAAGCCCGAATACGTTGGCAATCTCATGGGCGTCGAAGAAGCCTCCGGTCGTCCCCAGCGGCAATACAGCGCGGGCGAATTCAGTCACCGTCAATTGAGTGCTCTCGATATGGCAGTGTCCGTCAATCAAGCCGGGAGCAATGTATCTGCCGGCCGCATCAATAACCTGCGTTCCCTCCCCGATCGTATGAGAGACATCCTTGCCGACATAAGCAATGCGCCCGCCCTGTACAGCGACGGACATGCCGTCCAGAATCTCCCCGGAGCATACATTGACCAGCTTGCCGCCTGTAATTACCAGTGTAGCCTTCTGATCTCCCCGGGCTGTAGCTACCAGCTCAGGCACGCAGTCGGCCAATGGTTGTCGTGTATAAGTCATCATGTGTACTCCCTTCCGGTTATCTATTTAGCAAAAACGGCCCTGACGCCCCTCAAGGGGCGCAAGCCGTCACTTAAACAAATCGCATTGTATGATTATCTTACTTTTGAATCATATACGTCAAGTGCCGCCTGAACGCCCTGTCCGGCAGGTACCGCGTACCCGTGGCGGATAAGCACCGCCTCCAGCGCACCAAGCAGACGCAGCACATTATTCTCACGGCAGCTGAAGCCCATGGTACCGATCCGCCAGATCTGGCCTTGTAACGGTCCAAAGGAGCTGGCGATCTCAATACCGAAACGCTGCAGCAGCATGGAACGGACGGCTTCCCCGTCTATCCCCGCCGGAATGAGCACACAGGTGACTACCGTCAGCTTGCTCTCCGCCTCCCCGTACAGCGCAAGCCCCATAGCTGACAGTCCGGCAGTAAGGGCTTGCTCATTGAATCTGTGCCGGGCATGCCGCGCTTCCAGCCCTTCCTCCAGGACCAGCCGCAGGCCTTCACGCAGAGCATAGAGCATAGAGGTCATCTCCGTATGGTGATTGAGCCGCCGGGGACTCCAGTAATCCTGCAGCATACTCAGGTCGAGGTAATTACTGCGCACTACGGGCAGCTCGCTGACAGCAGCAGTGTCAGTTCTAAGTCCACGCTCAACCTGCTTGCGCCTGAGCAGCTTGGCCTCGGCCCGGTCATTATACGTCACCGGGGCCATGCCCGAAGGGATGGACAGGCATTTCTGCGTTCCGCCGACCACGGCATCCAGCATCCAGGCATCTGTCTCTACCGGCACCCCGCCGATCGTCGCCACCGCGTCTACAATCAGCAGCGCATCCTGCTCCCGGCAGGCCTGCCCGATCCCGTCCAGCGGCTGCACACGGCCTGTAGAGGTCTCACCATGAACCATTGCCACCACATCCGGCTTGAAGCGCCGTATAGCCTCAATTACCTCCTCCGGCGGAAAGACGCGGCCCCATGTCTGTTCTATCGTGAGGACCTCAGCCCCGCAGCGTTCAGCAATCTCATGGAGCAAATGGCCAAAACGGCCAAAGACCGGAACCAGCACCCGGTCCCCCGGCACAATCAGGCTGACCATCACCGCTTCAATACCGGAACGCGAAGTCCCGTCTACCGGATAAGCCCACTGATTCTTGGTGGCGAACAGCTCACGCAGCATCTCCATCGTCTCATTCATGATCTCTGTGAATTCAGGATCGAATTGTCCCAGCACCGGATAAGACATCGCCCGCAGCACACGCGGATCAACCTCCACGGGGCCGGGGGTCATAATGCACCGCAAGGACGGCGACAAATCTTCGTACCGCTTCATGATTCTCTCCCCTCCAGACTTCCAATGATCAGATCTCGCGATTTATAGCGAAATTAAAATTACAACTCGAAGCTTGGTCGTCGCTGCGGTGAACAGTGTCTCTTATTCGTAAGCTAATCTATATAATATGGCTGTCAGCACTTCCAGTCCAGCAGCGAGTTCCTCCGGGGAGGTATACTCCCCGGGGGAATGGCTGATTCCGCCCCGGCTCGGCACGAAGATCATCGCAGCCGGGCAGCGCGGAGCGAACAGCTGGGCGTCATGCCCCGCACCGCTGACCATGCTCAGATAAGGCTTCTCCTGCTGGAGACAGATCTCTTCAAGAGCCGCGCGCAGCTCCTGGTCCATAGGAGCAGGGGCTGTCTCCAGCAGCATCTGCACCTCAAGCGTGAGGCCGCGCCTGCGGCCAAGCTCTGCGAACTCCGCCAGGACCGCTGCGCAGAAGCGCTCCAGCACCCCGGCTTCGCTATGCCGGATATCCAGCGTGAACTGCACTTCGCCGGGAATCACATTGGATGTCCCCGGGTAGACCTCTAGCCGCCCCGTTGTGGCTACCAGCGGATCACCCTCCGCCAGAGCGGAGCGCTCCAGCGCCAGCAGCATCTCCGCACTCCCGGCGAGTGCATCCTGTCTTAACCCCATCGGCGTAGTCCCTGCATGATTGGCCGTCCCGCCGACCTTGACAAGATACCGCCGCTGTCCGGCGATGGCTTGCACGACCCCGATTCTCCGGGACGTCCGTTCCAGAATAATCCCCTGTTCAATATGCAGCTCGACATATGCGGCAATATCACTGCGCACAGGACTATTATTTCGCCAGAAGCTTCCCTCCAGACCTGCCATAGATTCAACTTCTGACCCCTCACTCCCACATCCGGCACTCCTACTTCCGCCACTCTGCTCCAGACCCGCCGCAGCTTCAGCAGCCAACCCTTCATCCCCTGCCAGGCCACAGGCCGCCATCGCTGCCCCCAGCGTGATCCCATCCGCATCTGTGCAGTCTATACATTCCTTCCCGCTATACAGCCCGGTCACATTCCCCGAGCCCCAGAACGTCAGCGGAAAGCGGCTGCCCTCTTCCTCGCAGAAGGATACCACCGCAAGCGTCCGCAGCGGCGGACCGAAGGTCTCCAGAAGATAGTGCAGCGCAGTTACAGCTGCCGCTACACCATAAGCACCGTCATACCGCCCGCCGTTCACCACCGTGTCAATATGCGAGCCGGTCAGGATAACCTTGTCGCTTACCTGAGAACCGGCCAGTGTGCCATAGACATTCCCTACCTGATCCATCCTGACCTCAAGCCCGAGCCCGGCCATTCTCTCCTGCAAAAAATGCTGAACCCCTTGCCACTCCGGCGTATACAGCAGCCGGGTAACTCCAGGACCCGGAGCGCTGTAGGCTGCGAGTTCATCCAGCAGCTTCAGCATCTCCCCGGCGGGGACATGCGGGACCGGCGGCTTCATATCCCCGGCTGGCTGTGCCGGATACGCAGCCATTCTCCTCCGCCGCCAGCAATAACGCCTTCCGCGGCAGTATAGACAACATTGCCCCGGCAGATCGTTGCCGTTACCTTGCAGGATAAGGTCATTCCGACATAAGGGCTATGCCGGTGGCGGTACAGCAGATCCTCTGCATGCAGGGTATAGGCCGCATCTGGATCAAGCAGCACCAGATCGGCATCCAGCCCCGGCGTGATGGAGCCCTTGCGCCCCTCCAGCCCGAACCGCCGGGCAGGAAGGCCGGAGATCAGCGCTGAGATCTGCGTAACCGGCAGGCCGCGCACATGAACGCCTTCATGGAACATCAATTCCAAACTGCTCTGTGCTCCCGATATCCCGCCCCAGGCTTCCATGAACGACAGCCCGGGCGCCAGCTTCAATTCAGGCGGACAGGGGGAGTGATCGGAGGCGACCAGATCCACCCGGCCCGCAGCCAGCGCCGCCCACAGCCGGTCCCGTTCACTGCTGCTGCGCAGGGGCGGAGCGCATTTCGCCAGCGCCCCGAGAGTCTCCATGCTGTCTTCATCCAGGATGAGATAATGAGGACAGGTCTCTGCGGTCACATCCAGACCGCGCAGCTTGGCCTCATGAATCAGCTCAAGGGCTGCCGCTGTGCTGATATGGACGAAATGCAGCTTACAGCCGGTCCGCTCACTGTACAGCAGCGCCCTGGCTACAGCCTCCAGCTCGGCTTGCGGAGGACGCGAAGCCGCAAAATCCCTCGCGCTGCTGCGCCCGGCACGGAGTGCCGCCGCCCCCAGCGCCGAGGTTATCGCTTCGCTCTCCGCATGCAGGGCGAGAATCCCGCCGGTTGCGGCGATCCGAAGCATCCCCTGATACAGGGTATCATCGTCCACCTCACGGAACCGGCCCTCGCCTTCACCGCCGGGATTCGAGATGAACGCCTTGAACCCGGTAACACCCGCTGCAGCCAGTCCCTCCAGCTCCTCCAGATTCCCGGGCATAAGGCCGCCCCACAGCACATAATCCACCGCCGAGTTCCCGGCTGCGGCCTCCGCCTTCAGCCGGAGCGCCTCCAGATTCACTGTCGGCGGATTCCCGTTCAGCGGCATATCCGCATAACAGGTGCAGCCGCCGGCCGCAAGAGCAGCCGACCCGCTGCGGAAGCCCTCCCAGTGACCGAACGCAGGCTCATTGAAGTGAACATGCATGTCGATCATGCCGGGCAGCACATATTGTCCTTCCGCATCCAGAATTCTGGTCCCGGGCGATGCCTGTAAGGCTTCGCCCAGTGCAGCGATTTTGCCATCCTTCACCCCGATCTCAAGCCTGCGGACTTCTTCGGGCAGGACCACCTGTCCGTTCCTGATGATAAGCTCATAATCTTCTTCCTTCATGATAGGCCCACCTCCGGTCTATTGGCTTAAGATTAGATGCAGCGGTACACTGAATTGCCGCGTTAACTCCCGCGATAAGTGCTGTATCCTCCAGGTGCAACCAGCAGCGGTACATGGTAATGGGCGGAAGGGTTCGGCATATTGAAGCGGATCGGAATCTGGTCCAGGAACGGGACTACAGCGCCTGCTCCCTCCTCCTCAGCCTCCGGTTCCCCGGCACCAGCCTGAGCGCCCCGGAAATAATCCCCTGCCATGAACAGCAGCTCATAGCTTCCGGCCTGCATTTCTTCTCCCGCCAGCAGCGGAGCGTCCAGCCTGCCATCCTCATTCGTCACCGCCTCACGCAGCAGTACAGGCCCTCCGGTACTCAGCCGCCAGAGCTGAAGCGACAGGCCCGCAGCAGGCTTGCCCTGTGACAGATCCAGCACATGAGTTGTCAGCCGTCCGTTCCTTCCAGACATTTGCGTCACCCTCCTCCTATAATATGCAGTGCCCTGCTCTATTCCGCCCCCAGCAGATCCTCCAGCCGAAAACGAGTAATCGCACCAATCTCCAGCAGCGCCTGTTCCTGCTCCTCTTCAAGCGAACGATCCACACGCTCACCGATGGCGCTAAGGATCTCTTCTTTAGTTTTGCCCCGTACGGCGAAGATGAACGGAAAGCGGAATTTCGCTGTATAGGCGGCGTTCAGCCCGGTGAGCTCCGCGAATTCCTCCGGTGTCAGCCGGTCCAGTCCGGCCCCCTGCTGCTCGGCCGCCGACAGCGGACTGACCGCAAGCCTTGTCGCCAGATCCGGGTGAGCTCTCAGCAGTGCCAGCACCTGGTCCGGCTCCGCCTGCCGTGCTATCTCCATCATGGCAGCATGCAGCTCCTGCACGGAATCGAACGGACGCCTGCTGTACACCTCCTCTGCAACCCAAGGGGAGTGCTCGAAGATGCCGCCGAGCTGCTCCACGAAGTCTTTTTTTACCATCGAGTTCATCTGCTCCAGAGTCAACCGGTCCGCCGGTATAGTCATAGGCCAGCCCCCATCCCTCTAATTTGTATATTTCCGCCTGCGCCCTTCCGGCCTAGAACCGCTGTTCGCGGATATATGGTGTTCCCAGTGATTCCGGCGTACCGGAGGGCTTGTTGCGGTTGCGGTATCCCAGATACATCAATACGAGAATCGTTACGACGTAAGGAATCATTTTCAGAAAATAAGACGGCACCGCACTCCCCAACAGCTGAATACGGAAGCCCAGCGAGTCGAGTGCTCCGAAGAAGTAGGCGCAGAAGAGAGCGCGCAGCGGATTCCATCTGGCGAAAATCACCAGACCCACGGCGATCCAGCCCCGTCCGGCGGTCAGCCCTTCATTCCAGGTCGGCGCATACGCCAGCACCATATCCGCACCGGCCAGACCAATCAGCGCCGCCCCGGCAGTAACATAGCAGTAACGGATCAGCTGCACACGAATCCCCATGACGTCCGCAGTAGCCGGATTGTCGCCGACCGCCCGCAGATGCAGCCCCCACGAGGTATGGTGAATCAGCAGATGCAGCACAAGGACGAGCAGAAGACTGAACCAGGTCAGCAGATCCAGCCTTCCAAAAAGCTCCCCGAGCACCGGCACCGGCTTCAGTATATCCAGATCCAGCTTGGGCAGACTGCCGGGAAGCGGAATGCCGCTGATCGACTTGCCCACATAAGCGCTAAGGCCGCTGCCGAACAGCGTCATAGCCAGGCCCGACATCGTCTGATTCGCCCTCAGCGTGACACACAAGAACGAATGAACCATACCCAGAAGAGCGGTAATGGCTACCGCCGAGAGCAGCGCAAGGATCAGATTCCCGCTGCGGATGTAGACGATGCAAGTCGTCACTGCCCCCATCAGCATCAGCCCCTCCGCGCCGAGCTGGATAATGCCGGCCCGTTCGGTCAGAATGCCTCCCAGCGTAGCCAGCAGCAGCGGTGTTCCGGCGGAGATAGCGGCGATTAATAACTGTGTAGTGAAATCCATGAGTGAACTCCCTCCTGTACGAGAATGCTGTTATGCGCTCCGGCGGATGCGGAACCGGTGAATCATGTCGCCGGCAATCAGGAAGAACAGGATCGCGCCCTGCAGCATTTCCGATATGGACGAAGGCAGTCCGATAGTCTGAACACTATAGCCGCCCACAATCAGGCCGCCGAACAGAATCGAAGTCACAATCAGGCCCAGCGGGTTCAGCTTGGCAAGCCAGGCTACGATGATCGCCGTATAGCCATAGCCCGGAGAGATCCCCTGCATCAGCTTATGCGTAACCCCCGACACTTCAGCCATGCCGGCAATCCCGGAAAGACCGCCGCTGATCAGCATGACGATGATAATATGCTTCTTGATATGGATGCCCGCATAACGGGCTGCTGTGGGATTGGCGCCGATCAGACGCAGCTCATAGCCCCAGCGGGTGAACCGGATCATCAGATAATAGATCAGCACAGCCACAAGGCCGAAGACCAGCCCGATATGCAGCCGGGTGCTGCCAAGCACCGGCAGGGACTGGGCGGCCGTGAACATCGGCGAACCCGGGAAGTTGAAGCCCTTCGGGTCCTTCCAGGGGCCGAACACTACATAATCCAGAGCCAGCAGGGCCACGTAGTTCAGCATCAGCGACGTAATCAGCTCATTGACACCGAAATGGGTTCGCGGCACTGCCGTCATCAGACCCCACAAAGCTCCGGCTGCTGTACCGAAAACCAGCATCAGCATGATGGACCAGAAGGAAGACAGGTCCGGGAAATAGATCGTTACCGCAGTAGCCGCCATAGCGCCTACTGTCAACTGACCCTCTGCCCCAATATTCCACACAGAGATCCGGTAAGCTACAGCAATACCTAGCCCGCAGAGCAGCAGCGGAATAGCCTTGACCATGGTTTCAGTGAAGCCGTAGGAGGTGCCGAAGGCTCCCCGGAACATTTTCTCGTAGACGACCAGCGGACTCATTCCATTAGCGGCGATGAACACCGCACAGAGCAAGAGTGCCAGAACAACGGACAGGATGGGCGTCCACCACGGTGAACGGGTACGGCTTGAATCATATTCCAGCCTGAGGGAGTACCACCTCCCGCTGCGGCCCGCCATCGGCGTAAACGTTGCAGATTGATTTCCAGGCTTCGGACTCATACGGCACTTCCCTCCCTGCTCCGGATACCGGCCATCATCAGGCCGATTTGTTCCCGGTCCGCCTGCTCATGATCGCTCTCGCCTATAATTGAACCGCCGTAGATCACCAGAATACGGTCGGATAACTGCAGCAGCTCATCCAGATCCTCGGAGATCAATAGCACTCCGCTACCGGAGCTGCGCAGCTCCATCAGCAGCTCATGCACCCCTGCCGCTGCGCCGACATCCAGCCCTTGCGTCGGATGCACGGCCACCATCAGCTTCGGACGGTGGCTGACCTCGCGGGCGAACAGCAGCTTCTGCTGGTTCCCGCCGGACAATTGCTGCACGGGGGTATCCAGCTCAGGCGTCTTCACATTGAAGCGGCGGACCAGCTCCTGCGACCAGGAGCGGTTCCTCGCCGCCTTCAGGAAGCCGAACCGGGAATGCTCCCCGCTGCGGTAAGACTTGAACAGCAGGTTGTCAACGGACCCCAGCCGTCCGGCCAGACCGCTCTTCATCCGGTTCTCCGGCACATGCGAGATGCCCGAATCGATCGCTCCTCTTACCGAAGCTGTTTTTACCGGACTGCCGTCAAACCGGATCTCGCCCGTCCTCCATGCTCTTAGCCCTGTCAATACCTCCGCCAGCTCCTTCTGCCCGTTGCCCGCGACACCGGCCACGCCCACAATTTCGCCTTCATGAACCGTAAGCGACAGGGCATCCAGCGCCTTGCGGCCATGATCCGCAGCCACCTCCAGATCGCGGACGATCAGCAGCGGCTCTCCGGCCGTCGCCGCGCGCTCCTGACGGCTAATCGTAACCTCCCGGCCCACCATCAGCCGGGCCAGCTCCAGCTCATCCGTCTCGCCCGTCATCAGCGAAGCAATCATTTTCCCCTTGCGCATCACGGAGATCCGGTCCGAGGAGGCCATGACCTCCTTCATTTTATGCGTGGTCATGATCACTGTCTTGCCCGCCTGCTTCATCACCTGAAGGGTCTCGAACAGCTGCTCCGCCTCCCCCGGCGTCAGCACCGAGGTCGGCTCATCCAGAATGATGATATCTGCCCCCCGGTACAGCGTCTTGACAATCTCAACGCGCTGCTGCTCTCCGACAGACAGCTGCCAGATCGGCCGGTCGACGGGAAATTTCAAGCCAAACCGTTCTCCAAGCGCCTCTATCTCTTCATGCTTATGTCTAATCCATCTGCTGCCGCGCCAGAAAGACGACTTTTCGCCAAGCACGATATTCTCCGCCGCTGTAAGGCTCTGCACCAGTCTGAAGTTCTGAAAGACCATGCCTACACCGAGCAGTGCCGCATCCTTCGGGGAACGGATTCTGGCCGGTTTGCCATGAATGAGAATCTCCCCGGCGTCCGCCCGGTACACTCCTGACAGCATGCTCATGACTGTGCTTTTCCCTGCCCCGTTCTCCCCGAGCAGCGCGTGAATCTCCCCCGCATTTGCCGAAAAATCAACTTGATCGCTGGCCGTCACAGCACCGAATGTCTTCACTATCCCGCGCATTTCAACCGAAGGGTCCTGCATAATACTACGCTCCTTTCCGGGTAGTTATAGTACAGGTGGGGAAGGCTCCGGTATCCGGAACCCGCCCCACCCGTAAGGCCGTGCTGTATTAAGATGTGTAGTAGCAGCTGTTACTGCGGAATCGTACCCTCAACACCCTTGACCAGCCAGTTCATGCCAAGCACCTCTTCAAGGGTCAGCTTCTGGCCGTCCTTAACGGTTACATTGCCCTTGTTGTCCGAGATGGGTCCGGTGAAGACCTCCAGCCCGCCGCTGATGATTTTGGCCTTGGCGTCCTCCACCAGCTTCTTCACATCCTCGGGAACCTTGTTGCCGAATGGCGCCAGCTCCACCATGCCGTCCGCCATATCGCCGGAATACTGCTCACTTTTCCAGGTTCCGTCCATCACAGACTGTACAGCTTTTACATAATAAGGACCCCAGTTCCATACAGGGTTGGTTAAGTAGTTGTCCGGTGCATACTTGCTCATATCCGAGTCATTCCCCCCGGCAAAAGCTCCCCGTTCCGCCGCAGCCTGAAGGGTAGCCGGTGAATCCTGATACGCCAGCAGGACATCCGCCCCTTTGTCGAGCAGGCTGATGGCCGCCTGACGTTCAGTGGCAGGGTCATACCAGGTATTCGTCCACACCACATCCACCTTAACCGCCGGGTTGACGCTCTGCGCGCCCAGCGTGAAGGCGTTCAGATTATAGATCACCTCGCTGATCGGGAAGGCTCCCACATAGCCGAGATGGTTTTTCTTTGTCATTTTGCCTGCCGCGATCCCCGACAGATAGCTTGCCTGATAGTTTTTGCCGAAGTAGGTTCCCATGTTCTCAGCGGTCTTGTAGCCGGAGGCATGCAGGAACTTCACGTTAGGAAATTTGCCGGCCACATTCAAGGTGAAATCCATATAGCCGAAGCTTGTGGTGAACACGATGTCATGGTTTTGCGCAAGCTCTGTGATGATCCGCTCGGCATCGGCGCTTTCCGGTACATTTTCTACGAAATCCGCCTTAATCCCGAGCTCCTTCTCCATATACAGACGGCCCTGGTCATGCTGATACGTATACCCGCCGTCACCCGGAGGCCCGATATAGACAAAAGCAACCGTCGGCTTCTTTGCTGCCGGCTCTGTCGTTGCCGCCGCCTCGCTGCCTGCCGGTGTACTGGCCGCCGAAGGCTCTGCCGTTGCTGCCGCACCCGTATTAGACGCCGTATTATTCTTCGCGCACCCCGTCAGAACCACCGCCAGCAGGAACATCGTGATGATGCTGAATTTGAATGCCTGACCCCTTTGTTTCATAATTCTCCTCCTCCAGGATATCTCTTCTAATGGCTACAGCCATTAATGTATCTCTACTATACTGAGGCGCAGCACTTACGTAAATTTATATAACATAGCTTTGTGTGGTTGGATAAGAAGAGGGGGCCGATTTTGTGCTTCATGCACGAAGTCATCTCAAATTAAACTTAAATACTGTGATATTACCTTACATAGCTTTAAAAAATTGCGAATTCACTGTCTATTCCCGCTCCGCACGCTCCATTCTCTGCTGTACTCTCCGAAGCTCTCCGGCAGCCCGGTCTCTGTGAAGGCCTGAACAGACTCTTGCGGCAGGATGAGCCCCTTATACTCCTTGGTCCGCATAATGGCAGCTATCCCCTCTTCATCGTCCAACTCCTGAAGTCCGCCGAACAGCGTGCTTGAGAAAAGGGTAGGCGGCATCAGCAGCCCTTCCTGTGCACTCGTGACATAATCAAGCTCCGGGTGCTGCTCATACGCCTGGATGAACCGGCGGATCTGAGCCGCTGTCACAAACGGCTGATCTGCCGCCGCAATGACCACCGCATCCGGCTGAAGCGAAGCTACAGCATTCAAGCCGCAGCGCAGGGAGAAGGACAGGCCCAAATGGGCCGTCAGGCAAGTCTCAATCCGCCGCATATTCTCCGCCTTCCCGGCCGGCGGCAGCCAGCCTAAAGGATCATCCGCACGCACCACTACAACCAGCGGCGCGAGCCCGCAGGTCTCCAGCTCACTGAGCATCGCCGCACCGGCTGAACCCGCGCCCGCCCTGTTCTGAGAACCTTCAGAGGCCCCTGCTCCATTACTGCGGCCTGCCGCCAAAAAGATTCCGGCCACCTTCATTGTTCTCCACTCCTTTTTTTGGGCAATCTGCTGATGGACGGCTGTTATTCGCGCTCCAGCATTCTGCGGAACAGGAATACCAGCTTCAGCTTCATGAGATCATTGATTTTTTTGAAATCGACATCCAGCAGCTCACTGAGCTTCTCAATCCGGTAAGTGGCCGTATTGCGGTGAATGAACAGCTTCTTGGCCGTCTCGTTCACATGGCCGTCATTCTCCAGGTAGACCTCCAGCGTGTGGAGCATCTCCTTAACATATTCCGGTTCCCGGCTAAGCAGCCCCCGCAGGCTGCCGTTATAGTAACGCTCCATGGTCTCCGCCGGAATCTTGCTCAGCAGCAGATCAAGCTCCAGCTGGCGGTAATGCACCACATTTCCGTGTGCGCCCCATTGCCGGGCCATGCCCATACATTCCTTAATCTCGGCAAAAGCTTCCTTCAGCCCCTCCGGCTTCAGCTTCACGCTGCTGACAGCCGCCTGCGGATAATACCCTTTATCGAACTTCAGGCTGTCGAAGCATTCCTGAATCAGCGCCCGGAACTCCTCCGGCTGATGCGGCCCGGCCGGATACAGCGACACCAGTCCCTCCTCCACCAGGAAGTGAACCGCCTGCAGGCCATGCAGCACCGGATGCTCCGAATACTCCTCCTTCAGCCGCAGCAGCTCTCCCTGCCGGGCTTCTCCCACAACAGCCACATCGGTAAGCAGCAATTGAAACGGGGACTGGAGCAGCGTAATCTCCAGCCGGAGCGCTGCCTGCGCCAGCTCAGCGTATTTCAGCCCGTCATTCAGGAAGCGCCGCAGCAGCCCGCTGAATTCCCGGTGTCCGGCCTGCTCGAAATAATCCTCCAGCCCGGTATGCATATGATAAGAAATCAGCTCTGCCCCCTGGACGAACAGACTTTCCTCCACCGGCAGCAGCAAGGGATCAATATCGCAATAATGAAGATAACCCAGACATTTCCCGGCCTGTAGCAGCGGGAGACGGTAGCCGGTGCCTCCGCTGAGACGGAAGCGCTGATTGCGGGGCGGCCAGGGCCACCCTTCCAGCTGCTCACTCTCGGTATATCCCGAGTTGTTGAATACTACCGCCCCCCGGTTGCTGATTACAGCCAGCGGATAACCGATGATCTCAGAGACGGTGTCCAGCAGCGGACGGCTGCGACCGGAACGCAAGGCAAGACGCATCAGCAGCCGCTGCTTCTCCATCATGCTCTGCAGGGTGCCCACGCTGCGCGACAGCTCCGCGCGGAACAAGCCGTTCATCTGGTCGGAGAAGGTGAACTGGAACGGCAGCTCGATCAGCGGGAAATTCAGCTGCTCCGCTTCCGCAATCAAGAGTGGCGGCACAGCCTCCCAGAACCGGCCCAGCTTAATGCCCAGCCCTGCTGACCCGCGCCGGTTCAGCATCTGCAGCAGTGCCGAGGCATCCTCCGGGCTGTCCTTGATCAGATAGGCTGTGGTCAACAGCATTTCCCCTTCCTTGATCCAATCCGAGATATCGGGAGCATCCATGACATTAATCGATTTCACGATCCTGTGCTTCCCCTTAGACCCGGCAATCAGCTTCGCTTCGGATAAAGGATAAATGGACAACGCTTCTTCCACCGTAAGATGCATAGCCACCCCTCCTTCTCTACCTTCATAATAGGTTTATTCGAGTCATATGTTACTTTATGTAACATTATAGATAAAATGACCGCTGTTGGAAAGAGAAAAGTTAGAATTAGGCTCAACTATGTTAGATAATATTACACATTGGGCGGCAGTGACTCTCATTTGGTCCCTTGAAGCTGCATAATTGCCCACGTATCTTTGCAGCTGCCGGATGTATGCTGTTTTTTGCATACATTTGGCCCGCTCACCTCGCATCCGCCCATTGTATGCTGTTTTCCACATACATCCGGACCACTCACCCCGCACCGGCCAAATGTATGCTGTTTTTCGCATACATCCGGACCACTCACCCCGCACCGGCCAAATGTATGCTGTTTTTCGCATACATCCGGAACACTCACCCCCGCACCGGCCAAATGTATGCTGTTTTCCACATACATCCGGACCACTCACCCCCGCACTGGCCAAATTTATGCTGTTTTTCGCATACATCCGGACCACTCACCCCCGCACCGGCCGGATGTATGCTGTTTTTCACATACATTTGGCCCGCTCACCTCGCTGCTGGGTATTGTATTCGGTTTTCCGCATACATTTGGCCCACGCACCTCGCGCAACTAGCGGATCTCCTAGCGATCAGCAAAAAGCCCTGGTTCTCTACGTTCAGAGAACCAGGGCTATGACTTCCTACTTCCATACCTCCTGTATCCAGGACAGGAGTCTCAGATCTTGTCCGTGTCCGCCGATGACGGACAATCCCAGCGGCAGTCCGCCGGGGCCGGGCACCGGCAGCGTAACCTGCGGCAGCCCGGCCAGTCCGGCCAGGCAGCTGAGCATCATGGCGCTGCTGCGGCTCCGCTCCAGCTGCCCGGGTCCGGCGCCGCGCAGCGGGGCTGGACCCGGCACGGTCGGAAGGACGAGACAGCCGTCCTTCCCGAGCAGCGCCCGCAGCCGCTTAGTGATCCGGCTGCGCAGCATAGCGGCCGGGCTGTGATCCGCCCCGGCCAGCCCCGCCGCCCAAGCGAACCGGGCGGCAATATCCGGCCCGAAGACCGGCTGCTCCCGCCCGATCCACTCCCCATGGGTTGCCCAGATCTCGGCACCCTGCAGCTCGCGGAAGGCGTCCATCCAGGTCTTCAAGCCTTCAGGGGCAACCACGGCTTCAGCAGCCTGTAGCGAAGCGCCTGCCTGAAGCTTGTCCAGCCCCCGCCTCAGGTAGTCTACACAGTCCTGCTCCACAAGCGCCCAGCCTTCCGGGAGAATGAACATCCGGGACATTCGAAGATCACCAGCAGACTCGTCAACCGCCTCACCGCCGCTCTGCTCCATACTATTCTCCATGCTCTGGGCACCTACGCCGCTGTCCGCAGACCCGAGCAAATCGCCCGCCTTCTTCCTATTTTCCCCGTCACAGGCAATATCGTCTCTGTCCACAGACCCGATTAGAACCCCCGCCTTCTCCCTACTCTCTCCGCCTTGGGCATCACCACCACTGTCCACAGACCCGAGCTGATCGCCCTCCTTCTCCCTACTCTCTCCGCCTTGGGCATCACCACCGCTGTTCGCAGACCTGAGCAGAACGCCCGCCTTCTTCCTATCCTCCCCGCTACAGGCATCACCGCTTCTGTCCGCAGACCCGAGCAGATCGCCCGACTTCTTCCTGTTCTCCCCGCTACAGGCATCACCGCTTCTGTCCGCAGACCCGAGCTGATCGTACGCCTTCTTCCTATCCTCGCACCGGGCATCTCCGCCGCTGTCCACAGCCCCAAGCAGAACGCGCCCCGTCTTCAGCAGCAGCTCCGTGCTTCCAGCGATCCAGCCCACCGTATCAAAAGCCGGGGCCAGCGGAATAACCCCCTCCAGGGATACCGCACCGTGAGTCGGCCGATAACCGAACACACCGCAATAAGCCGATGGAACCCGGATGGAGCCGCCGGTATCCGTTCCGAGGGCAAAATCCACGCTCCCCGAGGCCACAGCTACCGCCGACCCGCTGGACGAGCCGCCGGGAATCCGATTCTCCCCGTGCGGATTCACCGGCGTACCGTAATGATAGTTCTCTCCGCCAAGGCTGTACATCAGCTCATCCGTATGGGCTGCCCCCCGCAGCGTAGCTCCGGCTTCCAGCAGCCTGCGTACCGCAGCTGCATGGGAGTCCGAAGGTCCATGGCTGCGCAGCCAGTCCGGGTTACCGGCGGAAGAACGGTGCCCGGCCACTGCGAAGACATCTTTTACCGTGAAGGTCAGGCCGTGCAATCCCCCGTGTCCGCTCCCGGGAATCTCAAGCTCCGGAACCCGGAATGCGCCGTGCCGATTATCAAGAACCATGCTGCTCCACCCTCTCCCTCCCGGACAAACCGGGTTACTCTCACCCTGCCTCTTACCTCCTTAGCTCCCTATCTCCTTGTCTCCCTATCTCCCACTCTCCCATCCCCCTTATCTCCCTATCTCCTTGTCTCCTTGTCTCCTTATCTCCCTATTTCCCTATTTCCCTATCTCCTTGTCTTCCTATCTCCTTATCCCCTTATCCCCTTACCTCCCTATCTCCCACTCTCCCATTCCCCTTATCTCACTATCTCCTTATCTCCTTGACCTTCCCGCCAAGAATCCAAATCGCTTACCAACCGATAGCCGCTCCATCAGAGCGAGGGTCCGTCCCCCCGCTGCGGTAGCCGTTACCGTCAATCGAGATAGCGTGGGCGTGCCCCATCCCCCCGTCATAGCTCTCTGCCTCACGGACCAGATGCCCCGCCTCCGCCAGTTCCGCCCGCACGGCTTCCGCTACCCGGTTCTCGATCCGCAGCTCCTGAGTCGGCTCTCCCCAGGTTCTGCCCCAGACAAAGCGCGGTTCACTCACCGCAGTCTGCGGGTCCATCCCATAGTGAAGCATGCGCGTGAGCAGCAGGGTCTGCGTCTGCGGCTGTCCTTCGCCGCCCTGTGTGCCATAGAGATAAGCAGGCTTCCCGTCCCGGCAGGCCATCGCAGGCATCAGCGTGTGGAAGGTGTGCTTGTGCGGCTCCAGCGTATTGATATGGGCGGGATCAAGCGAGAAGAAGGACCCGCGGTTCTGGAGCAGAATTCCCGTATTCCCGGCCACAACCCCCGACCCGAATTCGAAATACAGACTCTGGATGAACGACACCGCGTTACCCTCTTCATCTACTACCGCCGCATAAGCTGTATCCCTTCCAACCGGTTCGCTGCTGAGAGCAAGCGCCTTACGGGGAGAAATTGCCGCCGCGAGTTGAGCCGCATAAGGCTTACTCAGCAGACGTTCCAGCGGAATGCTGCTGAAGGACGGGTCAGTGAGCACCTGATCACGGTCACGGAAGCTCAGCTTCAGCGCCTCCACCAGCAGATGATAATATTCATAGGAGCCATGCCTGATCTCCGCGAAGTTAGAATGCTCCAGGATATTAAGCGCCATGAGCGCCGTGAAGCCCTGCGAATTCGGCGGAACCTGATAGACGGTATGCCCATGGTATCCGGTCTGAAGCGGCTCTTCCCAGCTCCCCTGGTGGTCCGCGAAATCATCGCGGGTCAGATACCCGCCGGAAGCCTGCATATAATTACTGATCTCTTCCGCAATGCTCCCTTTATAAAAAGCATCCCGGCCTCCCGCCGCAAGCGCCCGCAACGTCCCGGCCAGCTGCCGCTGCACAAACCGCTCTCCCGCCGCCGGTATCCGGCCGCCGGGAAGATACACCGCCGCCGCTTCAGGCGACAGCGCGGCTCCGGCCAGAACACTGCCGCCATGCTGGTCCGGCGACAGCGGAAAGCCCCCGGCGCTGTAGCCGATAGCCGGCTCCAGCACCTCGGCCAGGGTCAGCCGTCCATACTCCCGCTGGACGGCTGACCAGCTATCCGCCATTCCGGGCACCGTAATGGCGCTGCGCACACCCCGCCGGGGAATGGCCTCTTCCCCGGCATAGCAGTCCCGGCGGACGGCGTAGCCCGAGCGTCCGCTGCCGTTGTAGGCCCGCACGCACCCTTCGCTGGCGCTGTACCCCAGCCAAAAGGCGTCGCCGCCGAGCCCGGTCATATGCGGATAGACCACAGCCAGCGCCGCGCTGACTGCAACGGCCGCATCATAGGCGTTGCCGCCTTTGGCCAAAACTTGCGCGCCCGCCGCCGAGGCCAGATAATGCGGGCTGACCACCATCGTTTTCGTTCCGGTCACCGGTCCTCTCCTCATGCTCCGCCTCCGCCTCCCATCCATGCCGCTTAAGTTAGTGTCATTTAACAGCAGGACCTGAACCCCTGTCAACGGCTTCCGCAGGACCGTACATTTGCTGCCGCTTATTTTGTGAGCCATGCACAAATTTCAGGACGGAAGCAGGCCCAGGCCCGGCATCCCTTCTATCCGTCTGTTATATGGAGCTGCAGCAGGCTACAGCCTTAGTACGCCCTCTGTGCAACCCCTCACTTCAGGATATATTGCGACAGCACAGCCTGCACTTCGTAGATATCGACCGATTTGTTGAAGGTTTTCTTCAGTGGCAGCCCCGCGCCCGAGATATACAGGCACAGCTCCGCATCCAGATCGAAATGCCCCGCCGTCTCCACGGAGTAATGAGTGATGCTTTTGTAAGGAACAGAGTGGTATTCGGTTTTCTTGCCGGTCATCCCCTGCTTGTCTACAAGAATCAGCCGCTTGTCTGTAAAAATAAACATGTCCCGGACCAGCTTATAGGCGCGCTCAATCTTTTCATTCGGAGCCAGAATCCGTCCGTATTCCCGCTGCACCTCCCCCAGCTCCACCTGAGTTGCATTGCCGAGCAATCCGTTAAAAATCGCCATAACTCTCCTCTTTTCCCGCAGCCGTTATAAGGTCAACGCCCCTTCGCCACACTCCATACTACTTGCAGTGCCATGCATTTATGTCTCTGCGGGAACAATTCTCCCTTGCTTATTTCGGGATTTTTGGTTACACTAGCTTTAAATTTATCAAAAAGGAGGTGTAGGAGAATGGATCACAATCGGACCAACAGTGTTAGCAGCCGGCTGATTAATATTATGGCTGGCGTTATTCATGCAAATCTGGACAACGGGAGAAGTCTGTCCATTTACATGAATTTAATAACACTACAACATTGTGAAATGCCTTTCTCGCCTACACTTCAACGGATATCCTAACCCGAAGAATACTCAGGCCGCAGGGAAATTTCCCTGCGGCCTTTTTATGCTGTTTTGACCGGAATCCGCAGAAGCCAAAGGACGGCGAAGGAGAGTGCATTCCTAATTAAAGGAGAAGAATAACGATGATTATCTCATGTCAAAATATCCAAAAATACCACGGTGCCCAGCTCGTTCTGAGCGATGTCACCTTCGATATCCGCCAAGGCGAAAAAATCGGCCTGATCGGCCGCAACGGCTGCGGCAAAACCACCCTCTTCCACCTGCTGAGCGGAGAAGAACGTCCGGACCAAGGGCAGCTCTCCATCCGCCGGGGCAGCGTCATCGGCCTGCTTGCCCAGATTCAGGAGGTGAACGAGAGCGACACGGTCTATGCCGTCCTGCAGCGCAGCTTCGCCGAGCAGCTCGGCTGGCAGCGCCGCCTGCGGGAGCTGGAGCAGGAGATGTCTTCCTCCGGCGCGGGCGAAGACGGGCAGGCCTGGAACCGGCTGCTTAAGGAATACGGCACCCTGCAGGAGAAGTTCGAGGCCGCAGGCGGCTATGAGCTGGAAGCCTCGATCCAGCGTGTAGCCTCAGGGCTGGGGATTGGAACGGAGCAGTACGACCGCCGCTTCTCCTCCCTCTCCGGCGGAGAGAAGACCAAGGTAGGGCTGGCCGAGCTGCTGCTGCGCCGTCCCGACATCCTGCTGCTCGATGAGCCGACCAACCATCTGGACATGGAGGCTATCGAGTGGCTGGAGCAGTTCCTCCAGAGCTATGACGGCACGGTGCTGGCTATCTCCCATGACCGTTACTTCCTGGATGCCGTGGTGAAGAAGGTCATCGAGATTGAAGACGGGGAGGCTTTCACCTTCCATACGAACTACAGCGGTTATCAGGTGGAGAAGGAAGCCCGGCTCCTTCAGCAATTCGCTGACTATCAGGAGCAGCAGAAGAAGATCAAGCAGATGCAGGAGAGTATCAAACGGCTGATTGAATGGGGCAACCGCTCCAATCCGCCGAACCCTTCCTTCCACCGCCGTGCTGCGTCCATGCAGAAGGCGCTGGACCGGATGGTCAAGGTCAAACGCCCGATCCTGGAGCGAAAGTCCATGGATCTGCAGCTCCAGCAGGAGGACCGGACCGGCAACCAGGTGGTCATCCTGGACCGGATCAGCAAGTCTTACGGGGAGCGCAGGCTTTTCTCGGCCGCCAGCGATATTCTGAGATACGGCGAGACCACCGCACTGATTGGCGGCAACGGAGCAGGCAAAAGTACCCTGCTGAAGATCATCCTTGGCCAGGAGACACCGGACAGCGGGAGCTGTACGCTTGCTTCCCGAGCTGTCGTCGGTTATCTTGCCCAGGAAGCTGTGCCGGAGGAGGGCGGCCACTCCGTGCTGCGGTATTTCCGCGAGGAGGCCGGACTTGAAGAAGGCGAAGCCCGCGGCCAGCTGGCCCGCTTCCTCTTTTACGGCAGCGATGTCTTCAAGAGCATCACCAACCTGTCAGGAGGAGAATGGACCCGGCTGCGCTTCGCGATCCTGATGCACAAGAGGCCGAATCTGCTCATTCTGGATGAGCCGACCAACCATCTGGATATCGATTCCCGCGAAGCGCTGGAGGAAGCACTGGAGGAATTCCCCGGCACCGTGCTGGCGGTATCCCATGACCGTTATTTCATCAACCGCTGCTTCGGCAAGCTCTGGCATATTGACGGCGGACACTTCTCCTCCTTCCCGGGCAACTACGAATACTATAAGGAAAAGCAGGCCGAAGCCGCCCAGCGGAAAGAGGCCACGCAGCCGGAATCTTCCGGGAACGGCACCGGCAAGCCCCGCTCATTAAGCGGGCAGGTAGACCGCTCCCCTTCTGCCTCTTCCTCTGCCTCAGCTGGTTCGGGTACGGAATCCGCTTCCTCCCGCCGCAAGAATACAGGGGGATCACCATCCGGCCCTGCCAGTCCGAACCGCAAGCCGCGTCCGGCGGCTTCGTGGGAGCAGGACATTGCCGCAGCGGAAGCGCAGCTTGCTCTTATCGATGCCGAGATGCTGGACCCGCAGCTGTCGAGCAATGCAGAGAAGCTGGCCGAGCTGCAAGGAATGAGAGATGCTGCGCAGCAGAAGCTCGATGAACTGTATAGCGGCTGGTTAAGCGAAGCGGAGATGTGAATTGTAGACAGACTAAATACTAAATCTAAGGTAGAGGTGACCGTAATGACATTAACTCCGGAAATTGCGAAATATTGGGAGAGTTATCTGGTGAAGCATCCGGAAGCGGCAGACAAATTCGACAGCGCCTGGGCGTTCGGCGACAATCCCCGGCTGGCAGATGAGCTGCTGGATCTGGTTCTTAGAGGAATCAAGACCGGGACCGCGCAGAATTATGAGTTGATTGAAGCGCAGGGGCTGACCATGCCTTTTACAGGCGGACTATCCGTCCTGCTGGACAGCACAGGGCAGCCGCGCGCGATCATCGAAACAACGAAGGTGGAGGTCGTTCCATTCGCTGAGGTAACCGCTGAATTCGCCTACTCCGAAGGGGAGGATGACCGCAGCCTTGAATCCTGGCGCTACGAGCATGAGGTGTTCTTCACCAGGGAGATGGGGCGTGAGGGCAAGCCCTTCGACCCGGATATGCGGGTGGTCTGCGAGACCTTCCAGCTGGTGCATATCAACAACGACTTGTAATTTCAGCATAAAAAGGCTGCTTCTTCACTTCGAAGAGGCAGCCTTCATTGTATATGTGCAGTTAGTAGTAGTGAGACTTAGCTATTGCTGCGGACGGGTCCTAGAAATTCCAGATGCCCATCATCCAGCCGATCAACGAGATCCATAAGGGAATACTGATCAGGACACCCCATACCAGGCCCGTGGCGATATTGCCCTCTGTAGGCCGGGTCATCCCCTCCTGCGCAAGCGGAAGTCTTAGCTCTTCTTGTTCCATGCGATCCCCTCCTAAAATTCTTATCGTCAAAGCAGAGGAAAAAATGTAGACCGCCAGGCCCAAAAAGAGATGTTTTCGATAAATTTTTTAGATATAAAGGCTCAGCGGATCATCACTGTAAAGGCTTACATAAATAATATTAACCAAAAAATGTATTCATAAAACTTATATACACTCTTGGTTATCTATTATATGCAGTGCTTTAGTCCAATATTACTTCTTTTTCGGGATGATGTAAATATTGGAATAGGGTATGCAGCTGCTCCGCCGTATTGCGCTCTTCAGACAATTCGGGCAATGCATCCTCGGCAAAAAATCCAACACCGCTCGTTTCCACACCACCCGCCGCCTCCCCGCCGGTAATTCTGCACAGGATGAACATTTTATAGGTATGGTATGGCTCCGGCGGATGCTGATGGAACTTCTTATCCAGTACAGCAAGCAGACGAATCGCTTCCGCCTGGTAGCCGGATTCCTCGGCAATCTCCTTGACAGCCACCTCACTCGGTGACAGGCCGATATCCGCCCACCCTCCGGGCAGCGCCCATTTTCCGTCGAGCTTCTCGTGTACGAGCAGAATTTTATCCTCCTGAAAAATCACTCCCCGGATATCCACCTTAGGTGTGCTATACCCCCCTTCGCCCGCGAAAGAGAGCCGGATACGCTCCTTGCTCTCAGACGTATAATTCGCCAGAATATCCACGCTCAGCTCGCGCAGTGCCTGATAACGCTCAATATCATATACATCCTTGGCATACGTCAGTCCGGTCTGGGCAATCGCTTGAATTTCTTTGGCCCAGGTTAACCATTTCGGTTCCATAAGCACACCGCCTTTATTCGGATTTAGTTACACTACTTCTTCCAGACGCTCTACTCGCACAGCATCAGATGACGGGAGAACGCACCTTTTCGCGCCACACAACGGTCTATAATTGTAAAACCGGCGGCAGCAATCATCTCATCCACAGCCTCAATCGCTACAATGACCACTCTGTCCGCAATCCGCCGCGTATGGCTCAGAATCGCAAACTGCTCTTCGGGGGTAATCCGTGAATACAGATTATAAGGCATATCCACGATGGCCGCATCGTAATGCTCCTCTATGTCTGCGATATCTCCGAGCGTAACAACACTCTCGAAGCCGAAATGAGCAATGTTCGTCCGCGCACCGGCTGCAATGAGCGGGTTAATATCACGGCCGACGACATCGATTCCCATCGACAAAGCTTCCACCATTACTGTGCCAATTCCGCAGCAGGGATCGATCAGCTTCACACCGGGTATGCGCGGAACCGCCATATTGACCGCCGCCCGGGCTACCCGTGTGCTGAGCGCTATGGAGTAGCTGCGGGGCTTGTGCATCTGCCGGAACCAGGTTGCATTGTTCTTATGATAAGAGCCGAAGTACCAGCGTCCGCCGAGCGTTACAATCCCGTACACCAGCTCCGGATGGTTCACATCCGCCTCTCCCTCAATCCGCAGGCCAATTTCCCGCTCAATCACTCTGCGCTCACCGTATTCGATTTTGTGTTCAGGAGCCAGATCATTAGTCTTCACAAAAATAACCTTGAAGCTCCGCCCCCCCAGCTCTACCTGCTCTGTCTGCTTGTAGATCTCCGGGAGCGTGTCCCCTTCGTACATCACATCTATCCGCTCTTTGATAAAAGGACTGCGGCTGACATCCGCCTCTACCCCGCTTGCAAATATAGCCGGAGGGATCTCCCGGCCGAACAGGCAGCGCAGCTCCATCCCGCACAATGAGGTCTCATCCGGCGAATGGGCATACGTATAAATATATATCGGTTCAACACTTGCAGGTATGTTCGTTGACACTACAATTTCGCTCCTGTCGCTTCCGCCGCGCTCGGCGGTTCCTTTGCTTAAACTAAGTAAGTCTATCACGGTTACTGCCAGTAATCAACAGCCTGCAAGGAAGTGTTACCTAAGCTACGCAGCTCCAGTCACCCTATGTTGAAGGGCCGGACAATCCTTTTTTGATCCATCGGGATATCTCCAGTATAATGAATGCATTACACTGCCGAACCTGAGCCGCAGAGACCCTCCGTTATGCATGTTGCCGCATAATACGGGTAGCTGTGGTATTAAGCAGCGAATTCCAAGGAGGTACATACCCACTATGTCTTACGAAACTTACTTTCAGGCTGAGCGTGAAGCCCAGCTGACCGAGCTTAAGCAATGGCTGGCGATTCCCAGCATCTCAGCCCTCTCCACCCACAAGGAAGATATCAATGCTGCTGCCGCATGGCTGACTGAGACACTAAAGCGCGCAGGACTTGAGAATATTGAGCTGCATCCCACTGCCGGCCATCCGGTGATCTATGCAGACTATCTTCATGCGCCCGGCAAGCCGACTATTCTGGTATACGGGCATTATGATGTACAGCCGGTGGATCCGCTGAACCTGTGGACTACCCCTCCGTTTGAACCGGAGATCCGTGACGGCAAGCTGTATGCGCGCGGCGCTACAGACGACAAGGGCCAGGTATTCATGCATATCAAAGCCATCGAGGCTATCCTGAAGCAAGAGGGCACGCTGCCAGTCAACATCAAGCTCTGCATCGAAGGGGAAGAAGAGATTGGCAGCATCAACCTGCCGCCATTCCTGGAAGCTAACCAGGACAAGCTTGCGGCAGATGCCGTTCTCGTCTCGGATACCTCCCTGCTGGAACGCGGACGCCCCGCCATCTGCACCGGGCTCCGTGGTCTCTGCTCCATGGAGGTCACAGTGAACACCGCCTTGACTGATTTGCACTCCGGCTCCTACGGCGGCGGCGTTCCCAATGCGCTGCATGCGCTGGTCTCGCTGCTCAGCACCCTTCACGATGACAAGGGCCGCGTATCTGTAGAAGGCTTCTACGAAGGTGTGCCTGCCCTGTCCCCGCTGCTGCGCGAAGAATTCGCCAAGCAAGGTGTGGATGAAGACAAAATCCGGACCGCCCTCGGCCTGGAGCAATTGTACGGCGAAGAAGGCTACACCTTCGTGGAACGGGTCGGCGCGCGTCCAACGCTGGAGCTGAACGGCGTATACGGAGGCTTCCAAGGCGAAGGCAGCAAGACAGTAATCCCGAAGGAAGCCCATGCCAAGATTACCTGCCGCCTGGTCGGCGACCAGGACCCGCAGCACATCCTGGATGCCGTTGAAGCCCATCTGAAGGCTAATATCCAGAGCGGCGCCAAGGTTCAGGTGAAGCAGATGGAGAAGGCACGCGCCTTCAACATCGATCCGTCACACCCGATCCTCCAGACCGCTGCCGATGCTTATGGCAAGGTCTACGGCACACGTGCCCTCTTCACCAAAGACGGCGGCTCCATCCCAATCATGGAGAGCTTCGCCCGCATCCTGAAGGCGCCGGTCGTCCTGATGGGCTTCGGACTCGATGACGAGAACCTGCATGCGCCGGACGAGCATTTCAATCTGGAGAACTTCGACAAAGGACTGCTGACCCTTGTTGAGTTCCTGAAGACCGTCTAACGTCCAAGGCAGACGGCTTACCTGTCACATCATATAAGTAAGCCAGGCCCCCGAAGGATCGGAGGCCTGGCTTCTTTTTGTTTTATTTTCGCCTACATTTGGTCCAATCGCCCTCATTTTCACAACAAAAAAACCCTTGCGGACAAGGATTTCGGAAGTTAAATATGGAGCGGGTGATGGGAATCGAACCCACGCTATCAGCTTGGAAGGCTGAAGTTCTACCATTGAACTACACCCGCAACTCGAATTGAGTACAAGAAACATTGTAGCACCACTACGAATAAATTGCAACCCTATTAAATTCAGATAACGGAGGTCCAGAGGTTACGACGGCATTTCCAGCAGAGGCCTGAGGAAGGACTGCTCGAATTCGGCCGCCTTCACCGGCTTGCTGAACAGAAACCCCTGGGCTTCATGGCAATGCTGCTGACGCAGAAAGTGGAGCTGCTCCTTGTTCTCCACACCTTCGGCGGTGACCTTAAGCTTCAAATGGTGGGCCATCGAGGTAATTGTAGAGACAATCGCGGCATTGTTGCTATCCTCCATGACATCGGATACGAAGGAACGGTCGATCTTCAAGCGGTCAATCGGCATATTTTTCAGATAATGCAGAGAGCTGTAGCCTGTGCCGAAATCATCGATGCTGATGCATACGCCAAGTCTTTTGAGGCGGTTCAATTGGTCGAAGGCGGTCTCCTTGTCCAGGGTCATACTCTCGGTAATCTCCAAATCCACGTAGCAGGGATCTAGACCGATATCCTTCAGGATGGCATCAATTTTGCCGGCCAGATTGGGCTGCAGGAACTGGCGCATCGAGAGGTTAATGGACACGCAAATCGGATGATAGCCGGCATCCTGCCACATTTTATTCTGCAGACAGGCTGTCTTAAGCACCCATTCCCCAATGGGAACAATTAGCCCGCTCTCTTCAGCGATAGGAATGAAATCCACCGGAGAGACCAAGCCGCGTTTGGGATGGTTCCAGCGCAGCAGCGCCTCCATGCCGACAATCTCTTCTGTCTCAAGCAGTACCTGGGGCTGATAGACCAGATAGAACTCCCCCCGTTCCAGCGCCCGGCGCAGATCGTTCTCCAGCTTGAGCCGTTCCTTCGCCTTCATCTGCATAGCCGGAATATAGCGGCGGATCTCCACCCCCTGATCCTTGGCATTGTGCACCGCTGTGTCTGCATTCTGTATCAACTGCTCTGCCGTATCTCCATCCCCGGGGTAGATGCTTACCCCCAGACTCAGCGAGATATGGTATTCGCCCGACTCCAGGCCTACCGGTGTCTCGAACAGGCGCAGCAGCTCACCCGCCCGGACCAGACAATTCTCCAGACCCGTCCGCTCCGTCATCAGAAAAGCAAACTCGTCCGCTCCCATACTAAAGAGCTCTTCATTGACTCTAACCTCATCCCCGATCCGCCGGGCGACCAGCTGCAACAGCAGATCTCCTGCATAATGGCCAAGAGAGTCATTGATATTCTTGAAATGGTTGATGTTCATAATGACCAGCCCGGCGAAGCCGCGGCTTTTGTCCTGCTCACTCTGGAGCACCACCTCTTCCATGCGCTGCATCAGGCGGCGTCTGTTCGGAAGACCTGTCAGCTCATCGTGATACGCCAGATAATTAATCCGCGCTTCCGCCTGCTGATTCTCCTGAAATGGCTCCTCAATCGTCAATCTGTAGACCCCGGTCAGCAGAAGATAATAGGCCGCTGCGCTGCTGAGCATCCCGAAGAGATAATCCAATTCTCCGACACTGAACAGATTCATGAAGAAGACCTGAGCCAGTGAGAAGAATACAAGGGAACGGATAATAATCAGCAGAGAGGCTGACTTTTCGCTTTTGCCAGGATAGATAATAATCGCAGCACCAAGTAAATAGACGAACAGTATCGCCATGTTCATCAGGTCTCTTGCCGTTTCTGCCCATGGTTCGTCCGCCAGCCCGGAGACAATCAGGTTGCCGAGACCAAACACAGCCAAAGACAGCAGAATCACCACAAAAGCATTCCGAAACACCTTCCCCTTGACGCCGTTTCCTACAAGCTGGTCTTCTCTGCTGAAAATAAGCATAATCCCCAGTGCACTAGCCAGCCGGGAGAACGTCAGGAGCCATAAGGACTGCTCCGGGCTGATATACGAGGTGATTCCAGGAATACCTACAAACCCGAGTACATGCAGGAAATCAAAAATGCTCACCCCCAGGAACAATGCAGAGGTGTACAGCCTAGCCTTAGATAGACTATTGGCGAACAGCAGCCAGCCCTGGGCAAAAATCGCAAAACCGAACGCGACAGTACAGCAGCCCAAAATAAGGTAAAAGGCTATCAGTAAATCCTTGTCCTCGATTCGGCCCAGCGGTGTACGAAAAATCTGGATCAGAAGGAATAGCACAGCCCCCAGAATAGCCGCATGAATCGTCTTTCTCTCTTCTTGTCTCATAAGTCCCTCGCGTCTAAAAATAATATCTATAAAGTCAGATGGATGTGTATGATGTCCTATGTATAAATATCGGCTAGATAGCTCTGTAAAGTTACATTGATCACCTACTAATATTGTAAGGAAGCAGATTCGGCAGAAAAAAAGCACCTGCCTACAAACAGAGGCCAGTGCTTTCTCCTTCCAGACGGTTATTTGTCCCCGAAATTGACCTCGGGTGTTGTCAGTGTGTCATAGAAGTCAACCGCCTTATCTTTATCGGCCGAAGATCGCAGCGCCATTGCCGAGCGGGGATGCTCGTCCAGCGTTCCTGTAATCATATACGGAATGATATAGCCCCACTCTTCCTTCTCCCGCAGAGGGATCATCAGGTTCTCAATGATATCCAGAACAGGCCGGAGCGTATAATTCGTATTCTTCAGATGGGTAACCAGCAGCTCTGTAGGACAGTTACCTGCGGCGCGGCCCATTCCATAACAGGAAGCATCCAGCAGCTCTACCCCCTTCTCGGCTGCAATCAGCGTATTGGAGAAGGCCAGCTGAAGATTGTTGTGGGTATGCACACCGAGCCGCTTCTCCGGAAGATGTGTCTTGAACTTCTCTACCAGGTAATGAAAGTCATTATGATCCAGGCTGCCGTAAGAATCCACGATATAGACTACATCAACTACGCTCTCACGGATCTGCTCGAAGGCTTCCAACAGCTCATTCTCCATCACATTGGACAGGGCCATAATATTAATGGTCGTCTCATAGCCCAGGTCATGGAAGGTCTGCACCAGCTGAAGGGCCTTGTCCACATCCTTGCTGTAACAAGCCACACGGATCAGATCGAGCATGCTCTCGCTGCGTGGCAGAATATCATTCTCGTCCACCCGGCCGATATCGACCAGAGCCGACAGCTTCGTATGCCCCTTTTGCGGAATGACCTTGCGCAGGAAGTCATCATTTAAAAAGCGCCAAGGGCCTGCACCCTCTGCCCCTTTGAGCAGCTTCGGCGAGTTCTTATATCCGATTTCCATATAATCAACACCGGCTTCATTCAGTCCGGCATATAATTTCTGAACAAATTCAATACTGAAATCCCAGTTATTTACCAATCCCCCATCACGGATGGTACAATCGACAATTTTACTATGATTAGTCTTCACAATCTGTTCTCCCTTCGGGGTATCTCTTTAGTACTATGCTTATATTATCGTTCAATCATACTTTAACGAAGAAGATATTGTAAAGAAAATTTCAGTAATCTTCATATCGATTTTCGCTAACAGAAACAATGACATTAATCACAGAATAAATGGCAGTAAAATGCTACATTACAAGAAATCATTGAGATTGATTATCAGTCTCTTTCGGAGGGATAACAATGGCTCTAACATCCTGCTCCTTGCTGCGTTTGCAACCAGGCACTACCGGCTCCATTCAAAGAATTGAAGGCATGAATCCAATTTTGCGCCGCCGTCTGGCCGATCTGGGAGTATCTGAGGGTGTAATGATCCGTCTCAAGGGCAAAGGGCCGTTCATGGGTCCGATTACGCTTGAATGTAACGGTCAGCTATTTGCTATCCGGCGGAAGGAAGCATCTATGATAGAGGTGAAAGTATCATGAGCTCCATCGCACTTGTGGGGAACCCCAACACCGGGAAAACCTCGCTGTTCAATACCCTGACTTCCTCCTACGAATACGTAGGGAACTGGGCAGGCGTTACGGTTGAGAAAAAAATCGGCAGTCTAAAGAACGGAGCCGGGAAGCTCATCGATCTGCCTGGAATCTACTCCCTTCACCCCCTCTCCCGTGATGAGGGCGTAGCCGCACAATACTTAATCGAAGAAACCCCTGAAGCACTTATCAATATTGTCGATGCCTCGCAGTTGGAACGGAACCTGCTGCTTACCCTGCAACTGCTGGAGTATGGCAAGCCGACGATCCTCGGACTGAATATGACCGATGTCGCCAAGGCGCGCGGCATTCAGGTGAACCCCGACATTCTTTCGGAACAGCTTGGTATTCCCGTGCTGCCGCTGATTGCCCGGACAGGCAAAGGAACCAGTCAGGTGCTTAGCGTGCTGGAGCAGCCTTCCCATATCCCGCCTGTTACCTTCCAGTTGAATTATGGGGAACTCGCTGAAGAAGCCATAGCCTCCATTGTTACACATTTGCAAAAGATCTCTGGTCTGCCTAATCTCCGCTGGGTTGCTCTCCAGCTGCTGGAGCAGAACCCGGTAATCCTGGAGCTGCTTAAGAAGCGGACGGATATTTCCGGCTTGCTGCTGATTGCAGATACCGCTCAGACCCGGCTGCAGCGGGATAAGCTTGCACTCACTCTTCCCCAGTTGATTCGCTCGGTCCGCATGGACTACATCCGCAAGGTGTGCGCTGAAGCGATAGACTCCACCCTGCAAAAACCGCATAATTTGACCGAACGTCTGGATTCCATCCTTACCCACCGTTTTCTCGGACTGCCCCTGTTCATCCTGTTTATGTATGCCATGTTCAAAACTACCTTTGACTGGATTGGCGGGCCGTTGTCAGATCTCTTGGATGGCTTCATCGGCGGTCAGCTCAGCGATTGGACGAATTCGCTGCTGGGGGCCATCGGAGCTTCGGAATTCACGCACGCACTGATCGTTGATGGTCTCATCGGCGGTGTGGGCGGCGTACTCGTATTTGTTCCACAGATATTCATCCTGTTCCTGATGATCTCCTTCCTGGAGGATTCCGGGTATATGGCCCGTGTCTGCCTGCTGATGGACAGCACGATGGAACGGATGGGACTGAATGGCAAGGCCTTCATTCCGTTCATTATCGGCTTCGGCTGCAACGTACCGGCGATTATGGCGGCCCGAAGTATTGAACAGCCCAAGGACCGGATGCTGACGACACTGCTTATGCCGCTGATGTCCTGTTCTGCCCGGCTTCCGGTCTATCTGCTGTTCGCAGCGGTCTTCTTTCCTGCCCAGCAAGCTACAGCTGTACTCTCTATGTATGTCATGGGTGTTGTATTTGCCCTGGTTCTGTGTAAGTTCTTCTCCAAGTACCTGTTCAAGAATGAGGCGTCTATCTTCATTATCGAGCTGCCTCCTTACCGGATGCCGCAGCTCAAGACACTGAGCCGCAGCACCTGGGAGAAGGGCAAGGGCTTCCTGCGCAAAGCAGGGACCATTATCCTGGCCGGCTCGGTCCTGATCTGGCTGATGTCCTATGCTGGTCCTGGCGGCCTCAATGTGGACATGGATCACTCCTTCCTGGCCAAATTCGGCGGCTTCATTGCCCCGCTGCTGCAGCCGCTCGGCTTCGGAACATGGCAGGCGGGATCAACTCTGGTGCCCGGCTTCCTCGCGAAAGAGGTTGTGGTCTCTACCATGAACATCATCTACCATGCTCCGGATACAGCGGGACTGGAAGGCCAGATTGCTTCAGTCTTTACACCGCTTAGCTCGATCAGCTTCATGGCCTTTATCCTGCTCTACATTCCTTGCCTGGCCACTGTCGGCGTTATCAAGAAAGAGACTGCGTCCTGGAAATGGACATTCTTCTCCATGGGTTACTCTCTGGTATTGGCCTATGCGGTGTCACTGGTGATCTATCAAGGAGGACGTTTGCTCGGATGGTCGTAGCCCCGCAGCAAGTCCAAGTTATTAAGAGAGGAAGCGATGACGGCAATGATCGTTAATATTGTGATTGTGGCGCTAATATTCGGGTATTCCGGCTGGATAATCTACCGCCATGTGCAGAAAGGCAAGCAGGGGGCCTGTGCGGGCTGTGACAAGGGCAAGACCTGTCCCGCAGCAGCGATGGATTCACCTCTGTCCTGCGGCAGTGCTTCACTGGGCAACAAGCGCTAGGATGCAGTTCTAGCGGATACAGACTTAGTATTCTTTCGTTTAGAAACCTTGGCATGCGGGTATGTTAGTTATAAGCTTTTAACAACCAGACTATTGCCAAGGAGGAATAACCATGAACACCAAGAAGACTTTGTTTACAACGGTAGCCTTGGGAGCCGCCTACTTGCTGAAGAATAAGAATACACGGGATAAGATTATGAATGGCGTCCAATCCCTGACTGCCCAGATGAAGGCCCGTAAATAGGCTGCTATTCCCGCAGTTATGAGAAGCAGGATTCCAAATGAACAAAGAGCCGCAGGTCTCAGGAAACTGAGAATCTGCGGCTCTTTGTGTCTGTTTGGACGATTCGGTCTAGGCCTCAGGGGAGCGGTGATCTGGTTCAGCCGCAGCGCTCAGCAGATATTCCAGCAAGGTGCGGACCATGATACCTGTGGCACCCTTAGGATTCACACCCCGTTCCGCAGACAGAAAGGCAGTCCCTGCAATATCCAGATGCACCCACGGCAATCCCTCGGCGAATTCTCCGATGAACAGCCCCGCCGTGCTGACAGCTCCATATCGTCCGGCAGCATTGCGGAGATCCGCAACCTCGCTTGTCAGCATCTCCCGGAATTCAGGATAGGCAGGCAACGGCCAGATGTGCTCCCCTGACAGCCTTGAGGCTGCCAGAAGCTCTTCCAGGAATGCTTGATCATTCGTTACTGCCCCTGTAGCCACATCTCCCAGAATCGACACCACAGCTCCTGTCAGCGTGGCTACGTCAATGATCCGCTGTGCTCCCCATTCCCGGGCATAGGTGAGCGCATCTCCCAGAATGATCCGTCCCTCCGCATCAGTATTGATGATTTCGACCGTTCTTCCACTGAGGGTAGTAATGATATCGCCCGGTTTATAAGCATTCGCTGCCGGCATATTCTCTGCCGCCGGAATCAGCATGACCACATTGACCTTGGGACGCAAATGCCCCAACGCATCCATAACCGCAAGAACGGCTGCGGCCCCGGCCATGTCACTGAACATGCTCTCCATGCCCGGTGCCCGCTTCAGGGAGATGCCCCCGGTATCGAAAGTGATTCCTTTGCCGACCAAGCCCACTGCGTTCTCCCATTGATTCGTCCCCTGATAGCGGATAACAATCATGCGGGGAGGATTCACACTGCCGCTGCCGACCGCAAGCAAGCCGCCCATTCCCTTAAGCGCAAGCTCCCGTTCATCCAGTACTTCAGCCGGAAGCCCGTGCCGCTGTGCAATTTCGATGGCAGCCACTGCAAGACCCGAAGGAGTCAGCAGATTCCCCGGACGGTTGGTCAGATCACGGGCAAGGTTAGCAGCCTCCCCGAAAGCCTTCCCCCGCTTGATGCCTTGTCTCCAGGCTTCCTCGTCTGCTGCTTCGCTCTTGCCTTCCGTACGCAGATGTACCGTATCTATACCCGTATAGGCTGCCTGGTCCAGCTTATAGTGTCTTCTGCGGTAAGACCCCAGGACCAGCCCTTCCGCGATGGCCTGGCCGGCCTGCTCCGCCTTCAGCGCCCCAGTCAGCCCGCCCGGTACCGCCAATATCTGCACAACCAGCGTAGCGGCCTTCAGCCTATAAGCTGCCCTGGCGGTCTGCGCCATCAGCTGCCGCAGCTCGTGCATACCCATCTGGCCCTTTCCGCTTCCGGCCAGAATGACCACAGGCTGCTCAGGCTGCTCCATTACGGGCAGTATATACACTTGCCCTTGTTTGCCACTGAACAGGCCCGCAGCGGACAATAGGCGGACTCTCGCGGCCCAATCTGCCGGAAGTCCTTCTCCCTGTGCCTGTGCCTCTGAGATGATTAGACATACAGCATCTCCTTGCGGCGAAGCTTTACCGGCATCACTGCTCCATTCAAAGATCAAACTTCATCCCTCCGACTAACGCAGATAAGGCTGATCTCCCGCACTTGTTCGTGCATCGCAGGAATCAGCCCTTACATATTAATTATAACCCGTATGCACTCCACCGAGAACAAAGGGCTTAAGATAGCATTAGTGAGTAAGCGGAAGCGAAATGACGAACCGGGTTCCTTCATTCAGCCGGCTGCTGACCGAGATGCAGCCGCCATGATTCTTGATGATCCGGTCACTGACGGAGAGTCCGAGTCCCGTCCCATTCTCCTTCGTAGTGAAGAACGGATTGAATAGTCTGTCAAGTGTGCAGATATCCATTCCCTTGCCGTTGTCAGAGATGAAGATGCGCACCTCTGTTCCTTCTTTACGTGCGCCTACCTCAATCCGGCCTACAGAATCATCCACCCGCTCCGAGATCGCTTCCATCGCATTTCTGATCATATTCAGCACAACCTGCTTCATTTGCTTAATATCCCCTGAGATGACCAGGTCCTCCTGGAGCACCTGCAAGTTGATCTGGCAGCCCTTCATCAGCGCCTCGCTCTCTGTCAGCAAGACCACTTCCTTCAGCAAGGCAGAGACAGGAATCATGCTGATCTGCGGCACAGAAGGCTTGGAGGAAGTCAGAAATTCATGAATAATGTCATTGGCACGGTCAATCTCCGCTAATATAATCTTCGCATATTCTTCTTTGCCGAGCAGATGCAGATGGGGATGAAGCAATTGTATGAACCCCCGGATAGCCGTCAGAGGATTGCGGATCTCGTGGGCGATGGAGGCCGATAACCGGCCCAGCATGGCCAGGCTGTCGTTCTGGTAGGCCGTCTGTTCAATCAGCTTGTAGTCGGAGATCTCTTTGAATGTGAACAGGTAGCTGCCCTTCATTTCCTCTCCGCTGGACAGGGTTGCGCGCCAGTACCGTCCATATTCATCCACAAATTCATAGCTTGGCTTACCTTTGAGCACCATTTCACGATAACTCCTCAGCACCTGTTTCTTCTTGAAGCGGCTGAGCTGAATATGGGATAACAGATGATGCAAGGTGCAGCCCAGAAGAGAGTGACGGTTAAGCTCCAGAATGCCGTACATCTGCTTGTTGACGAAAGTCAGCACACCCTCATCATCAAAAAGCAGAATCCCGCTGTCGATGTGCTCCAGCACATCCTCAAATGTGGTATCCATCGGACCAGATTGAAACGTTCTTGCCGATAATAGCAAGCTTTCCTGATATTGGCTTATCACGATACGAAGTTCCCCCTTTTACTGCAATTGACGAAGACGCTTAAGCGACATCAAATTACTATGTATCTGAGTATATGACGAAGCCGCCAGAACATTCGAAAATCGTATTGTATTATCCAACCGTTTCAACTATATTCCAATCATATCCAAGAGAAGAAGACAACGCAATCAGAGAATCTGTCGAATGGCAAAAATATTCCTAAAATGATTCTTAAGACACATTTAAGTGGGAGGGGAATGATTTGTTTCCTGCAAATACATTGAAAAGAGCCCCCGTCAGGCGGCGGGAGCTCACTGATTTATAACATGATGGTGGCAGGATCAAGACAGATATTCAAGCCTTCTGCTGGAGCCGGTGACGCCGCTGGCTCATGACAGCCAGACGCTTCTTCAGCTCACGTTCCCATTTGGAGTCGCCGATCTGTTTGGCAACCGCCAGCAGGTCCAGCGACATATCGATCTGGCTGCGTATGATCGCGAGCGGGTCCTCGCTCTCCATATTGATGACGTTCTCGAAGATCGCTTCCTCTTCCTCCATCACATAATCCTGGAAATCCACATCCGTGACGCCGTCGCCATGGGCATATTCCGCCAGAATTTCATATTCATTCTCGACTTTGTAATGTACCTCTACCCGGTGGCATACCGGACAAAAAAGCAGGGGAACATTATGGACTTGCGTGCGATAATGCTTTAGGGTTCCCTTCGTTCCAACCATACTCGCTCCACAGCAAAAGCTCATTTTTGTTCACCCTCCTTGAGTGTTGTCGTTGATTTGATTTCCTATTAGTATATTACAAAACAGCGGGAGAGATTCCTCTCCTTACAAGCTATATATTAACCTTTATGCCCATTTTCAAACGTCTGTCCATATCTCAAGTGGAAACGGCTTTGCCGTCCTTTTAAAGGACGGTACCGTTTCAGCGAGAAAGATAAGAATAATTATAGCGCGAAGCATATACATTCTTATCTTTTTGCAAAAAACCTCCTTGAAGGGAATAATGCTTCCCGCAAGGAGGTCCTCTTAGTATATCAAAGATCGCGGTTCATGAGGCCCGGAAGCTTACAGGTTCTTGTCGCCTGGCTTCCAGTTCATAGCGCACAGCCCGCCGGATTGGAGAGCCTGCAGCACACGCAATGTCTCTTCAACGCTGCGGCCCACATCGTTATGGTTAACAACCTGATACTTCAGTTCACCTTCAGGATCGATGATGAACAGTCCGCGCAGCGCAATGCCTTCTTCTTCAATCAGGACGCCATAATCGCTGGCAACCTTCTTCGTGATATCAGAAGCCAGCGGGAAGTTGATCTGGCCAAGACCGTTCATATCCTTAGGTGTAGACAACCAAGCCTTGTGGCTATGGATGGAGTCGATGCTCACACCTAGAATTTCTGTATCAAGCTCTGCGAAATCAGCAGCAGCATCACTCAGGGCTGTGATTTCAGTTGGACATACGAAGGTGAAATCAAGCGGATAGAAGAAGAATACAAGCCATTTGCCGCGATAGTCGGACAAGCTTACCTTACCGAAATCCTTACCGTCGCCTGTTACTGTCTCCATGAAGAAGTCAGGAGCGGGTTTACCTACCAAACGTTCTGCCATTGCTTAAATCCTCCTTTTGATTATGTAAGAAAAACAGCTACCGGACCGTTGCCGGATGCAATATGCTTTTCTTGATTTTATTGGATGGTTACATTCTTACGGGTACAGACCAAATGTTATCATCGTACAAAATCAAAGTCAATATTACATTGATTACTTTTTTATAATAATTATAAATAAGCAACATTTTGTGAAGTTTTTCTTCATTCTGCGTCAAAAGGGATACATGTGGTAGAACTAGGCTTTGCGGATAGCGGCTACAATCAGGTCGCCCATCTCTGTGGTGCTGATCGCCTTGCTCTTATCAACTGCGATATCGCTCGTGCGGTGACCGGCATCCAGTACCTCCGCAACTGCGGCTTCAATGGCTGCGGCTGCATTCTCGTAGCCGAAGGTCATACGGAACATCAGTGCAAGCGACAGGATCGTAGCGATCGGGTTCGCCAGCCCCTGTCCGGCAATGTCAGGCGCGGAGCCGTGAACCGGCTCATAGAGGCCGTAGCTGCCTTCTCCCAGTGAAGCGGAGGCCAGCATACCAATGGAGCCTGTCAGCATCGCTGCTTCATCGCTCAGGATATCACCGAACATATTCTCAGTCACTATGACATCGAAGCTCGAAGGACGGCGCAGCAGCTGCATCGCACAGTTATCCACCAGCACATGCTCAACTTCAACCTGCGGATATTCCGGCGCCAGTCTGTTCACCACTTCACGCCACAGACGGGAGGTCTCCAGAACGTTGGCTTTGTCGACACTCGCCAGCTTGCCCCGGCGCTTCCCGGCAATCTCGAACGCCTGGCGTACGATTCGTTCCACTTCAGTGACGTTGTAGACACAAGTATCTACCGCTTCTTCCCCATGCTCACCTTGACGGCGCAGCTTGTCCCCGAAGTAGATCCCGCCTGTCAGTTCACGCACGACCATCAGGTCTGTGCCTTCCAGGACCTCCGGCTTCAGCGTCGAAGCATCCTTCAGACAATCGAAGACCACCGCCGGACGCAGATTGGAGAATAGGCCAAGCGCCTTGCGGATACCTAGCAGTCCGGTCTCCGGACGCAGCTCCTTAGGATTGTTATCCCATTTCGGTCCGCCTACGGCTCCAAGCAATACAGCATCGGCGCTGCGGCAGATCGCAAGCGTATCCTCAGGCAGCGGAGTTCCGCGTTCATCGATGGCGATTCCGCCGAACAGGGCGTGCTCTGTTTCAAATGTATACCCGAACAGCTCTTCCGTTCTTTTCAATACCTTTTCCGCTTCCGCCACAACTTCAGGTCCGATACCGTCCCCGGCAATTACGGCGATTTTTTTGACCTCGCTCATTCCTGTCACTCCTTAGGTAGTCCTGCTGGTCGCAGACATAGTTCTTCTGTATATTGTTGTATCATAACGAAGGACAAAGGACAAAGATATAGATTCTATCACGTTCATAGATATAGCCTATAAGTGAGACAAATCCCTAATTTGCCCTTGTCCCGCCAATTGATTACAATTAATGGGTAGGTGAAATTATCGGATCTCTAATCATATGGAAGAGGAGTGATCTCAAGATGCAATACGCGAAGCTTGGCAAGTCTGGTATGAAGGTAAGCCGCCTCTGTCTGGGAACGATGAACTTCGGTCCCATCACCGACGAGAAGGAAGCCTTCCGGATTATGGATGCAGCGCTGGACGCGGGAGTCCAGTTTTTTGATACCGCCAATGTGTATGGATGGGGTGAGAACTCGGGTCTGACCGAGACTATTATCGGCCGCTGGTTCAAGCAGGGCGGCGGACGCCGTGAGAAGGTTGTCCTGGCGACCAAGGTCTACGGGGCGATGAGTGACAAGCTGGATGGACCCAATGATGAAGGCGGCCTCTCCTCCTACATTATCCGCCGCCATCTGGAGGGCTCCCTGCAGCGTCTGCAGACCGATCACATCGAACTCTACCAGATGCACCATATCGACCGTAACGTGTCCTGGGACGAGCTGTGGGGCGCCTTTGAGCTTGCGGTCAGCCAAGGCAAGATCGGCTACACTGGCTCCAGCAACTTCGCCGGCTGGGATATTGCCGTTGCCCAGCAGGAAGCGAAGGCCCGCGGGTTCCTTGGACTGGTATCCGAGCAGCATAAATACAGCCTGACCTGCCGTCTGCCGGAGCTTGAGGTTCTGCCTGCGGCGCAGCATCTGGGCCTCGGCATTATTCCGTGGAGTCCGCTTGACGGAGGGCTGCTGGGACGCAATGCGCTGAAGAAGATCGAGGGCAGCCGCAGCGGCGGCAACGCGGAGCGTGTGGAGCAGCACAAGAAGCAGCTTGAGGCCTTTGCGGAGCTGAGTCTGGAGCTGGGCGAGCCGCAGGATAATATCGCTCTGGCCTGGCTGCTGGCCAACCCTGCCGTAACAGCGCCAATCATCGGACCACGTACGCTGGAGCAATTCGAGAGTGCGCTACGCAGCCTGGAGGTCGTTCTGGACGAGTCCGTGCTGAAGCGTCTGGACGAGATTTTCCCCGGACCCGGCGGTGCGGCTCCGAAGGCTTATGCATGGTAATCAGGACTAACTGGCTGCAGCCCGCATAACCTCCCGATATCATTTCTTCTCTTACAATAAAGAGCTGTTCACCGGCATAACGTATCCGGTGAACAGCTCTTTATGCTTCTATGTCTTTTATTGCGCCGTATCCACTGTTATAGAACCATTGCTGGTGGACAAGGTGACCTCATGGGTGCCTTTTCCAAGTACAGCCGTTCCATGGTCCTCATCGTCGCCGCCCCAGTCCACGTTGCCTTTAAGTGATCCGTTACTGGTATCTGCCGTAATCTTGGCATCCGTTACCGCCGGAAGACCCAAGACAATCTTGCCGTTGCTGGATTTCAGTTCCCATGCACCTGTGATTGCCGAATTGACTGTAATCTTGCCGTTGCTGCTTCTGGCCGACACAGCGCCGTCAATATTCCCCAGCGTAATCGCACCGTTCGAGCTAACCAGGTCTGCTCCGCCCTGTACATTCTTTACCGTCAGCGTGCCGTTGCTGCTATGAGCCTTCACCCCTCCTGAGACATCATGGATATCCATCGTTCCGTTGCTCGTATCCACATTAATGCCTGCGGCCAGCCCCCCGGCTTCGATGGAACCGTCACTGGTCTCTACCTGAGCGGCCAGATTCTGCGGAATGCCGACATTCAGATATGGCGCATTGTTATTAAAGCCGATCTGGATATTGGAGAGCCAGCCTGAATCTCCTTCCAGCTCCATCACAAGCGTGTCGCCCTCGGTCGTCACTTTCCATTTACGCTCCAGAGCACTTGCCGCTTCATTGTCTGTATTGCCCGGCAGCTCCAGCTTTCCTTCATACGTCAGCGTGCTCCCATCCACACCCTGGAGCTTAACCTTGCCTTGGGGCAGATCAATCCGCACATTCTTAATATCCTGCTTCACTTCTACCTTCCCGTTCACCGGCACCAGCTTGGTATTGCCGAAGATACTGCTCAGCGAGCCTCCGGCCAGCACCGTCTGTGCCCCGCTTGCCGCGATAAGCACAATGATCAGCAGAATGGCCCAGCCGCTTACGCGGCTTTTGACATCTGATTTAATGAAGAGCCTAAGCAGCATCTCCAGGCCGAACAGGATAAGCAGGGCCGGCCAGATATAACCCAGCACATCGTACGTGATTACACCATATTGAGCCATGACTACAATAACGCCTACTATTATGCACCCTATTGCGGCGGTAAAGCTGCCGATTTTCCATCTCCCCATCTTTTAATTCCCCATTTCACTATACTTTTGAATTATTCTTCAGCATTCTGAATCCATACCCGATCAAGGCAAGCGACAACAGAATCGCTCCGATATTCATATCGCTCAGTATTTCCCACAGAGCGGGAAATGCAGTGATGAGCAGCAGCAGGATGCCTGCGATAACACACCCAATACCGACCCACACCGGGTTCACATCATCATGCGGATACATCGGGGGCGCAGACATTCCCATCGTCCAGGGCGCTCCAAAGCTATCCGGATGGAACATCATCCGCTCATGCTCGGCAGCCGACACCTTCATCCAAGCCGCCTTTTGCAGCGCATCGAATAATTGATAGAACCAGAGCGCAGCAAGTGCGAACGGAAACACGGCGGGCATAGACGGAATGAATATAATACAGAGCGATGCTCCAATCATATACTCCAGACCCATTTTTTTAAAGCCCAGATACATGTGGCCCAGTCCTGGAACCATAGCCAGGAGAAACGTGAGCCAGCGTCTTTTCTTAATCATATGTTACCCTCCCAAAAGTTTTGTTGAAATAAAATAGATAACCGGCGAAGCCGCTATGGATTTATTTATTGTTACCTTGCGGGCCGAACCAGGAGCTGACCGATGTGGACATATGCCCGTTGATTTCAGTGATGCCATATGCCAAATTCTCAAATACGCCAAGCTGCAGCAGGAGAAACGTCAGACCGACCGCCACGCCGTAATGCATCCAGGAGGTTCCCCGGGTCGTACGCCGTCTGGTCATGGTGGATTTCACGATCCGTTCTCTGCGTCCGTTCTCCAGCTGGCCGATCCTTGCCATAACATCCCCAGTCAAATCAGGGAAGTCATGCGTCAACACGGGCTCCTGCCCGCTAAGATCCAGCCCGGCTTCCATCTCACTCCACATCGCCGCAAGCTCCCGCGCCTCCTCCAGCCATTCCGCGCAGCCGGGACAGGTCTGGGTATGCAGATAGATCGCCTGCTGGGCCTCAGGTGACAACTGTCCATCTATATAATGCGGCATCCACTCTTTTACTGTTGAACAATTCATCGCCATTCCTCCCCGCTTTTGCGCATCATCTGTCTGGCCCGATAGAGCTGCGATTCAACCGTTTTAACCGAAATTCCTTTTTGCTCCGCGATCTCCTGATAGGAGTGGCGCTGAAAATAGTACAGCTGCACAACCGACCGGTACGGTTCCGCCAGACTATTCAGGTTCTCACCCAGCTCCCGGGAAGCCTCCTTGCGAAGCACTGCCTGTTCAGGTGTCTGTGAAGTCACCCAGTCATTCTCAGTGTAATCTGCTGCACTCCGGTGCCGCCATTCCCGGTCATTGGCCCGTTTCCAGTCCAGACAGGTGCGGTAAGCAATCCGGTACAGCCAGGTGGAGAAGGAAGATTGTCCTCTGAAGGTGGGAAGGGCTTTATAGGCTTTGATGAAGACTTCCTGAGCCATATCCTTGGCAGACTCGGCTTCTCCTGTAATTTTGATGCATACGCTATATACCATGCCTTGATAACGGGTCACCAGATTCCCGAAGGCCTGATGCTCCCCGCTTAGCACAGCACTGATCCACTCCGTCTCTTCCAAGTCTTTCTTCCCTCCTTCAGCTACATAACGTTAGACGTCTGGCTTTAAGGTTCCCCTGCATAGTTTTTTAAATTATTTTAGAATAGCAGCATTTCTATTCAAAATCAGCCTCAAGTGCAAGCTCAGAGGGAGGATAACCCACATCCTTGTCGAATTATCCTTAAACAGCCTATGACAAGACAACATTCCTTAATGAAGTGGTGGGATAGACATGATTCAGGCCTTGCTGGTAGATGATGAACGGCTTGCTCTTATGAAGCTGAAAATGATGCTGGAGGAACTGACAACTATAAATATAATCGCTGCTTATACTGATCCTTCCGAGGCGGTCAAAGCAGTGCCGCTGCTACGCCCTGATGTGATTTTCCTCGACATTGATATGCCTGAGATGAATGGCGTCCAGGCTGCGGAAGCCATGCAAAGGCTGTGCCCTCAGGCAAGCATCGTATTTGTGACTGCACATAACAGCTACGCCATCGAGGCGTTCGAGCTTTATGCGCTTGATTATGTTCTTAAGCCTGTACAGCGGGGCCGTCTGCTGAAGACCATCGAGCGGCTGGAGGAGCGTCTCAGCCAGGCCCAGGAGGATTCGCGCAAGCCTGCACAGACGGTCATGATCCGCAGCTTCCAGTCCTTAAGATTCGAACGGGGCGGCCAGCCGCTGCCCAATATCCGCTGGCGCACCTCCAAGGCACAGGAATTATTCGCTTATTTATTTCATAACCGCAACCGGTTTGTAAGCAAAGATACCCTAACCGATCTGCTGTGGCCTGATTTCAATCTCAAGAAGGCCTCCACTCATCTTTATACAACGATTTATCAGGTTCGGCAATGCCTGAAGCAGGCGGAGATCGATCTGCAGATCAGCAATGCCAGCGGAGGAGAAGGCTACACCCTGGAGACCGGCAGCCTGCTGATAGACAGCTACGAATGGGAGAAGGGCATTCTTACCCTGGATACCATCAATAAAGACAACTATGAGGAACATCAGCGGTTGTTCGAATTCTATTCCGGCGATTATCTGAACGATTACGATTACCTCTGGGCGGAAGGGGAACGGCAGCGTCTGCGGACCATCTGGCTGCATCATGCAATGAATATCGCCGAATTCTATGTCAGCAGCGGCCGGATACCGGAAGCGGTGACCGTGTACCAGAGAGTGGTGCAGCTCCAGCCTTATTTTGAACAGGGGCATCTCGGGCTGATGAAGGTCTACGACAGCATTGGAGAGCGTTCAGCGGTAGAGGAACAATATCATATTCTGACGGATTTACTGAAGCGGGAGCTCGGCGTGAAGCCGCCCGCGAGTATTAAGCGCTGGTATGAGGAATGGAAGCATCTTAACCTCAGAAGCATGTGATTCTCCGTAAATAGAAACGGCAATGCTGACCTTTCAGGGGACGGTATGATTTCAGCGACTTTATATTTATAAGAGCAAAGACACCCGCAGCAGGCTGCGGGTGTCTTTGTGTATGCTGCCATATTAGCTGGTTAATACCTGCTAAGGTGCATTCTCCTACATTTTCTTGCGGGCATTAAATCTTCTGGCCAGTACAGCTCCCAGAATAATCAATCCGCCGCCAGTCAGATACAGCGGGAGAGGACTTTCTTCTCCGGTCTGCGGAAGCTTGCTGGGAAGTCCGCTGTTGTTGCCTTTGTCAGTTGGTTCTGTAACCGTGCCCTTAGGCACTTCATCGACTCCAACTTCAATTGTAATCTCTTCCTCATTGCCGTCTTCATCTGTTACGACAATCGTGAATTTATCCTTGCCGGTGTAGCCTGGATCAGGAGTATACGTCCATTTGCCATCCGGTGTAATAGTTACCGTACCATGCGCCGGCTCTTCGCCGATGCTAGGAATACCTCCCAGCGGGATCTCGCCGTCGATAGGCACTTCCTCAATCGTAGTGACCTGTGTGGCTTGCGGCGTTGGAGTGCTAACCGTTCCAGGCTGGGCCGGTGTTGCTGCTGGCGTCACCTGTGGTGTTGCCGTTACTCCTGGCGTACTGGAAGCAGCCGGAGTCCCCGTTGGTGCTGGCGTTACCGATGGTATCGGTGTTGGTGTACCGATAACTCCAGGAATGCTTGATGGTTCAGGTGTCGGTGTATAGTACACCGGCGGTGATGTTGGTGCTGTAGTTGGTTCTGTTGTTGGCGCCGTAGTCGGTTCTGTTGTTGGTGCCGTAGTTGGTTCTGTTGTTGGTGCCGTAGTTGGTTCTGTTGTTGGCGCCGTAGTTGGTGCTATCGTTGGCGCCGTAGTCGGTGCTGTCGTTGGCGCTGTAGTTGGTGCTGTTGTTGGCGCCGTAGTTGGTGTTGCTGTTGGCGCTGTAGTTGGTGCTGTTGTTGGCGCCGTAGTTGGTGTTGCTGTTGGCGCCGTAGTTGGTGTTGCTGTCGGTGCTGTTGTTGGTGTTGCTGTCGGTGCTGTTGTTGGTGTTGCTGTCGGCGACGGTGTTGGTGTTGCCGTTGGTGACGGTGTTGCTGTCGGCGCTGGTGTTGGCGTTGCTGTTGGTACCGGTGTTGCTGTCGGCGCCGGTGTTGCTATTACTGTCTTCTGGTTTTTCACAGTCACAGTCGTTTCCAGTGTAGAATTAAAGGTTACTGGATAACGAGTCGAATTAAGGATATAACCGTCTGGTGCATTAAGTTCCTGCAATGTATAGGTCCCCGGCCATAGATTATTAAAGTTAATTTCACCCTTAGAATCTGTGGTGAGTGTGTTAAAGACAGCCTCCGTTCCTCCAGCCTTACGATAAAGTGCAAATGTAGCACCACTTAGCTTAAGTGAAGGATTAGCCGAATCCTCTTTAACAACCTTCAGATTTTTTCTACTGCCTGTTCCTACGCCGTCTGCGTCTGACAGTGCAACTGTAACGTCCTTGCTCGTTTGCTTGGTGATCGTTGTAGAATTTTCTCCGCTAATTTTCACACTGTTGGATACTTTATCCTTATTGTTGGCTACAATAAGCGACTCATACTCCAAAATATATGGTTTCTCTATTGGAGCCTTGAAACTGAGTACAAACTGTTGTTTACCAAGATCAGGGTCTGTAGTGATGACCAAATCATAATCTGTCCCCTTAGTTAGCGGTGTAGATACCTTACTAACAGTACCTCCTGAATTAACTGTAGTACCATACAGTTTGAACGATTCTGGAATAAGGATTTGATTATCACTTGGATCATCAACTATTTTGGCTGACTCAATGTATGACTGATTGTAGTTAATATTCACAGTCCATTTAATGTTCAAATTGTTCTGTGTACCCGACTTTGTAACATATTCGCCAGCTTTGGGAATCGTCACTGAAGCCTTGAGGTCTTTGGACTCCGGTTTTGTACCACTATACAGGTTAGCAGTGTTGTTCAACGTTGATGTGTTAGTCAATTGGCCTTTAAGGCTTGTTTTAAAAGTAATAACATAACCCGTTGTGATCGTTTTTGTAAAATCTATTTGTAGCTCTTTGCTCGTTTCGTTATAGGTAACATTATAATCTGCACCCAGAGCAAGCTTAATTGATCCTTTGGAGTAACCACCATCTCCATTGACATTCATAGAGTAAATTTCTACAGAAGAAGGAACGAATTTTTGATTATCCTGCAATGTATCTGTTACTTTAGCATTTGCAAGTGAATGCCGGTTATAGTTCACCCCAACCGTCCAAGTAATTTCCTTTTCTTGTGCATTGTAGCTTCCACTCTTATAACCATTGGCTTTCTCTGCGGAGACAGGATTAAAGTTTGCAGTTACAGTTTTTGTTTTAAGAACCGTGGAGCCGGGATCATTCCATTCCACCGTCGCTTTATTCTCAAAATTAGCATCCTTTGTAAGCCAATCATAGTTCAGCCACTTATTATCAAAATAAGTATCATAACTTATCGTATAGGGTCCACTGATAGGTGAAGTGAACACAATATCAAAACCTGTAGTATTATTTAAATTCTCGATAGTATAGCCTGTAGTGATCTTAGATGTACCTTGCTTAACGACAATAGTTCCAGGAATAATCTCCAGACCTTTATTGGTGAAAACATCCTTAACCACTACATTCTCCATCGGATAACTATCACCATTGATAGCCACTGTCCAAGTAACTTTCTTGCTATTGTAGTTTACTTGTGCAGACTTATTAATAATGACCTGACCAATATTTCTTTCTTTTTCTATAGTTGTAGCCCCAGAAGTGACCGAATTCTTAATCGTCTGAGATCCCTCAACTCGGTTAATCGCTTTTGTTTGATATTTAATTTGATAGGCACTGTTGATGTTTTCATTGAATTTCAGTTCAAATCCGTTCTTCCCAGGCTGGGTTGCAGGAGTAACCGTATAATTACTAACCTCAGTGCTTCCAACAGTTCCAGCTGCATCTGTCAGGAAATTCACAGGGAATACTTTTACAGAACCCACTACCAGTTCCTGCGAGTCATCAAAATAATCCTTTAACACGGCATCATCTTTAAGAACCGATGACTCGTTATAGTTATAATTGATCTCCCAGTAGGTTACTTGAGTTGCAGACTTATAATCAGATGATTTCTTGTCCAAATAAGCTCCTCTAGTAACATTGACTGTTGCTGATGCAGGGACAGCCTGTATGTTTGTTCCACTAAAAGAAGCATTATTTGTAAAGCTTGTTTTGGTTGCATCAGTAATATCGGTAGTGAATTGAACACGATAAGCTCCAGTAATTGGAGATTCATTAAATGCGACATTCAGATTACCCGAAGGAGTTGTAACCGAATATCTGGAGTTTGAAATTTCAGACCCTTGTGTAACTGATCCATTTAACTTCACATTCAGATCATATACCTTAACATCCAGCGGATTGGTCAAAGTCAGACCTGCAGGAATCGTATCAAGGACATTAGCTCCATAGACACTGTCCAATACTTTATTTACATCGACACTCCAAACAATTTGTTTAGCATTTACGTTACCTGAGTTAGTTCCTTTAGGAACACCGCTTTTGGAGATTGTCGAGTCTACCTTAGGCTCGAAAGTAATAGTAACTGTCTGATTGCCCCCGTCTACAGGGAAGACAATCGTCTGTACTGTTGTTTCGGTGAATTTGCTCATATCAAAGGAGGTTTTAATTGTAAAGGAACCATGCACTCCGAAGAATTTATCAACATCATTGCCCAAGGTCATTACAACCTTATTCGGGCTGCCTTTAAGTACATCAAAGGACCCCAAATTCATTCCATCCGCTACAAGTGCTACATTTTTAATATCAGAAGCGAGCACAAATTTGTCAGGCAACTCAAAGGAGTAAGTATCTCCTCCTTTATAATTATGGTTATCGGGAAGCTCCCAATTATACGTCAGCTTGACTTCAGCCCCCTGCTTGTAGACAACGTCCGTTACAGGAACACCATTATCGTAGACTGACATAGTCACACTTGTAATTAGTGGATCTGTTATCTCCGTCCCATCCGCCTTAACCTTCGTCATGAACCCGAAACCGTTGGCAAACTGTGTAATCAGCATTACAACAACCAACCAGGCGCCTATCGTCTTTCTTTTCATATCACTATAACCTCTCTCTCTTTCTGCAAAATGATTATTCCAGCTTCGCCATTACTCATATCCGCCTGCTTCTTCCCGATCGTCCCCCTGTCACTAGTATGTATGTGGGCCTTCGATTTCGCTTTTACTGTACTTTCGTAACTTTACTTGCCGCCTCTGAACAATTTCTGAACAGATTATGAGATAAATCATAGATAACTTAAAAATAAAATATTTTTTTCGACAAAAAAGTGGTTTCAAACGCTGATAATGTGGAATCCACCCTGGATTATGAACTATTTTTCATTTTTCCGACTCATCTTGTTCATTCTTTTCAATTAAAACTTGTTTCAAATCCCCTTCAGCTGGATTCTACCCCGGAATGCTCAGCGTCAAAAAAATTTCAGCAGATTATTGAACAAAAAAAGAAGCCTCCCCGGACAGAATGAACTGTTCCGGTGAAGCTTCTTTTAAACCTTTTAAATAGTTGAATTATAGATTGGCATGCTCCCGCTTGGTGTAGGTCTTGCGCTTCTCAATCAGCTTGTTCAATGCATCCAGGTAGGCTCTGGCACTCGCTTCCAGAATATCGGTGCTAAGTCCGCGGCCCTGCGCAGCCACCTCGCCCTGCGAGAGCACGACATGCACCTCACCCTGAGCATCCTTCCCTCTGCTGACGGCTTTGATCGAATAATCACCAAGTGTGACTTCTTCCCCTGTAGCCTGGTCAATGGCATTGTAGATCGCATCTACCGATCCGTTGCCTTCGGCAACCGCCACAATCGGCTGCGGGTCCTGGCCGTGAATAATCACCTTGGCGGTTGGAGTAGCCTCATTGCCATACGTAACATAGATCGTCTGCAGGCTGAAGGTCTCCGGTGTATCGATCAGCTTCTCTTCCAGAAGCGCAAGGATATCCTCGTCTGAGACTTCTTTTTTCTTATCTGCGAGATCCTTGAACTTGGCAAAAGCGGCATTGACCTCTTCCTCAGAGATGTCATAGCCCAGATCACTCAGCTTATCGCGGAAAGCGTGACGGCCCGAATGCTTGCCGAGTACCAGCTTGCTTTCTTTGAGGCCGATAGTTTCCGGTGTCATAATCTCGTAGGTCGTCTTCTCCTTCAGCATGCCATCCTGATGAATCCCGGATTCATGGGCGAAGGCATTCGCGCCGACAATCGCCTTGTTCCCCGGCACAACCATCCCTGTCAGCTTACTGACGAGACGGCTGGTACGGGAGATTTCGGATAGGACCAGAGAGGTCTTGGCGCCGAAATACTCACTGCGGGTCTCAAGCGCCAGAGCCACCTCTTCAATCGCTGTATTGCCGGCACGTTCCCCGATCCCGTTGATCGTACCCTCAATCTGGTCTGCGCCATTCTGAATGGCAGCCAGCGTATTGGCAGTAGCCATCCCCAGATCATTATGACAATGGGCGCTAAGCTGTACCCGCTCGATATCCGGCACCGTATCCTTCAGGAATTTGAAGATGGCACCGTATTCCGCCGGATTCAGGTAACCGACCGTATCCGGAATATTCACCACATTCGCACCCTCGCGGATCGCCATGGATACCATTTCAGCCATGAAATCACGCTCGGTACGGCCGGCGTCCTCCAGGGAGAATTCCAGCTTGGGAAAATACTTCTTGGCATAGCGGATCGCCGATTGTGCCGTTTCCAGCACTTGTGACTTCTCCATGCGCAGCTTATGCTGCCGGTGTATCGGCGATGTAGCCAGGAAAATATGAATGCATGGGTCCTGTGCCCCCTGCAGCGCTTCCTTGACCGCATCAATATCGCTCTCTCTGGAACGGGACAGACCGATTACGGTGACGTTCTTGACCGCTCTGGCCACTGCGTTCACCGCAGCCAGATCTCCTGGCGAAGCGGCTGGAAAGCCTGCCTCCATCCGGTCAATCCCCAGCTTCTCCAGCTGGTAAGCGATTTCTACCTTCTCACGTGTATTGAGGTTCACACCCGGCGACTGCTCCCCGTCACGCAGCGTCGTGTCGAACACATGAATTTTCCGCATGCTGAGCACCTCCTGAAGATTGTCCATAAACCCTCAAATGCGGCCCGCAAAATTACGGCCGCATCTGAGAATCACACTATGGTTACTTGTATTCTGAAGTATATGATTTTATTTCTTAATCCAGTGCATCATTTCACGCAGCTGGCTGCCAACCACTTCTACCGGATGAGCGGCTTCATTGCGGCGGGTAGCGGTCAGGAAGGCACGGCCGGATTGGTTCTCAAGGATAAAGTCGCGGGCGAATTTACCCTGTTGAATATCAGACAGTACTTCTTTCATAGCTTTCTTAGTCTCAGCAGTGATGATGCGTGGTCCAGTTACATAGTCACCGTATTCCGCTGTGTTACTGATGGAATCGCGCATGCTGGACAATCCGCCTTCATATACCATGTCAACAATCAGCTTCAGCTCATGCAAGCACTCGAAGTAAGCCATCTCAGGCGCATATCCGGCTTCAGTCAATGTCTCGAAACCAGCCTTGATCAGTTCGGACACACCGCCGCAGAGAACAGCCTGTTCACCGAACAGATCCGTTTCTGTCTCTTCACGGAAGGAGGTTTCGATGACTCCGGCACGGGTACAGCCGATGCCTTTGGCATACGCCAGACCAATAGCCTTGGCATTGCCGGTTGCATCCTGTTCAATAGCGATCAGGCCGGGAACGCCGAAGCCTTCAACATAAGTGCGGCGAACCATGTGTCCAGGAGATTTAGGAGCTACCAACAGCACATCCGCATCCTTAGGAGCTACGATTTGTCCAAAATGCACGTTGAAACCGTGGGAGAACATCAGAGCCGCGCCATTCTTGAGGTTCGGTTCGATATCATTCTTATATACAGATGCCTGAGTTTCGTCCGGCATGAGGATTTGCACCACATCTGCACGGGATACTGCTTCTGCTACAGACAATACTTCAAAGCCGTCATTCTTGGCAGTTTCAAAAGATTTACCTTCACGCAGACCGATAACCACCTGAAGACCACTGTCACGCAGGTTCTGTGCCTGGGCATGTCCTTGGCTACCGTACCCGATTACTGCAATTGTCTTTCCCTTCAATACGCTAAGCTCTGCATCCTGTTCATAGTACGTTGTAACTGCCATTGTCAAAATCCTCCTTTAATTTGGGACCCATCGTAAAGAGCGGGTGCTTCAAGAGCACACTCCTGTTAGGCTTACTCTATTATAGCGTGCTCCTCAAGCCCCCGCTCTTTAGCGGGCAAAGTCTGTCCTAATCTTAATTAAATGAATGTCTTAATTAAATTAATGCACGCAAGCAGCAATTCGTTAAAGCTGTAAAATGTGACGATTAGGCATTCCCGCGGATCATCGCCGTTACTCCTGTCCGGGACAGCTCCTTAATACCATAAGGCTTAAGCAGCTCAATCATTGCATCAATTTTGGTGGTTTCTCCGACTACCTGCACCAGCAGGCTTGCCGTACCGATATCTACTACCGAGGCACGGAAGGTCTCGACTACGCCCATAATCTCAGGCCGCTCAGAGGGCTCAGCCTTGACCTTAATGAGCGCCAGCTCACGGGCAACCATAGGCTTTGAACCCAGATCAACTACCTTAATTACATCAATCAGCTTGTAGAGCTGCTTCTCAATCTGCTCCAGAGTATGCTGATCACCTAACGTTACAATGACCATCCGGGACAATCCGACCTCTTCGGATTGCCCAACAGTAATACTCTCAATATTGAACCCCCGGCGGCCGAATAATCCGGATACCCGCTGCAGCACGCCAGGCTGGTCATTCACAAGCACAGCAATCGTATGTCTCATCACTGTTATTCATCCCCCATCAGCATTTGATCAATGGTAGACCCTTGGGTTACCATCGGGTAGACATTCTCGTCTTTGGGGACAACGAATTCTACCAGGACAGGTCCAGGTGTTTCCATGGCTTCTTTCCAGGCGGCGCTGGCTTCTTCCTTGTTCGTTGCCCGCAGGCCCTTCACACCGTAAGCCTCAGCCAGCTTCACAAAGTCCGGGCTGCCGGCCAGATCGGTATAGCTGTAACGCTTCTCATAGATCAGGTTCTGCCACTGACGGACCATTCCGAGTACCTGATTGTTAATCACAACGATCTTGACCGGAATCTTATTGATCGCACAGATCGCAAGCTCCTGGGAGCACATCTGCATGCCGCCATCACCATTAATGGAGACTACGAGCCGCTGCGGATGGGCCATTTGCGCCCCGATCGCTGACGGGAATCCGAAGCCCATTGTTCCAAGGCCCCCCGAAGTAATCCATGAACGCGGATGGTTGAACTTGTAATATTGAGCAGCCCACATCTGATGCTGGCCTACGTCAGTCGTCACAATAGCTTCACCTTTGGTGGTGTCATTGATCATCTGGATGACCCACTGCGGCTTCAGCTCCGTCTCCGAATCCTTGTACCGGTACGGCTGGTCCAGCTTCCACTGGGCAATCTGTGTTCTCCAGGCATCAGCCTTCGAGGCACGCTTCACATCCGGGATCAGCATTTCCAGAACCGTCTTAACATCGCCCACAATAGGAATATCAGTTGCTACATTCTTGCCGATCTCGGCCGGATCAATATCGATATGCACGATCTTCGCTTTAGGAGCGAAGCCGTCCAGCTTGCCGGTTACGCGGTCATCGAACCGGGCACCGATGTTAATCAGCAGATCGCATTGCTGAATGGCATTATTCGCTGTGTATGTGCCGTGCATTCCCGGCATTCCCATCCACAACTCTTCGCCGCTCGGGTAACACCCCAGTCCCAGCAATGTAGTAGTAATTGGAATCTCCGTGCGCTTCACGAATTCATACATGGACTCATGCGCTCCAGAGTAGATGACTCCGCCGCCTGCAATAATAATCGGACGCTCCGCCGCCTCAATAGCCTTCACAAGCTTATCGAGCTGCAGCTTATTGGGAACCGTGCGCGGATTGTAGCCGCGAAGGTTAACTCCCTGGTGTTCTGCCGGAGTGAACAATGTCATCGCCGCCGATACATCCTTCGGAATATCGATCAGTACCGGACCTTTACGTCCCGTATTCGCAATATGGAAGGCTTCATGAATAATACGCGGCAGATCCTCAACATCCCGCACCAGATAGCTGTGCTTCGTAATCGGCATCGTTATCCCGGTAATATCCGCTTCCTGAAAAGCATCTGTGCCAATCAGGCTGGAGAATACGTTACCGGTAATGACCACCAGCGGAACCGAATCCATAAAAGCTGTAGCAATTCCGGTTACCAGATTGGTTGCCCCGGGGCCTGAAGTGGCAATACATACACCCACTTTACCGCTCGCTCTTGCGTACCCGTCAGCCGCATGGATCGCTCCCTGCTCATGGCGTGTCAGAATATGATTGAAATCGTCGAATCCATAAAGAGCATCATAGATATAGAGTACAGCCCCGCCGGGATATCCAAATACAGTATCTACACCTTCCAGTACAAGACTGCGCAGGAGGACTTCGGAACCCGAAACCACCTCTGGATTTTTCCATTTCTCACGTAACTGCTCTATCGACCGCACTTCTTCCGGTAATTGCGCGCTCATCAGTATTCCTCCCTTCGATCGTTCACATGCATTATTCAAATGACAGGACGTCAGTATCCAACCTTTAATATTAGCGAACAGGCTTAAATCTTTCCTGTTTCAACAAAAAAACCTTTCGCCTCCCACGCGCAGAAGAAGCGCGTGAGGGACGAAAGGTTTAGCTTCCGTGGTACCACCCATGTTTGCATAACATCTCACGATGATATGCCTTATCAGGTATACAAAAATCCATCGATGTAGGCAGGGCCCAAATCTTCGTAACCTGAAGTCCCTAACGCGGACCAAACGATTCCCCCTAATAATTCCACCGCTCCTGCTGGTGGACCTTTCAGGGAAACAGCTCCGAGGTGAGCTCGTATATAAGGGATTCTGGTGGAGGTTGCAGCAATTCCTCTCACTCTCTGAACAAAAGAGCCCTTAAAACTTCGTCCTCATCATTGCCGATACATGTATGCTCGTTAAATGTTTAGACACATTATATGATTCCTCACACGGTTAGTCAATACCCCTCTGCAGGTTATACATTAAATTGTTCATAAAATCTTGTTCTATTCTTGCCGGAACGCCCACACCGCCCGGGGCATATGATGTACGACAATGCGTGGAAAGGGGGCAATATTTATGATTCGTTACCGCAGACCCAGGCAGGATGACACGATTATTTATGACTTAATTGAAAAGCAGCTTGTCCCGTTATCCCATCTTCCGCAGACAATCATTAATCAGGTCAGGAAGGATTTGCCCCGCCGCCTGGGACAGGGAGTCACACTTGTTGCTTGTCCCGACTACGACAGTGATCCGCTGGGGTTCGTGCATTTTCTGCTGCATGGCGATTTATTATACATTGATATGCTCGCCATTGCCCCGGATGCAAGGCGTAAGCGATACGGAAATATGCTTATGGACAGGGCGGAGCGGTTTGCACTATCCCGTGCATGCCACAGAGCAAAGGTCTCTGTAGATACCGGAAATACTGCCGGTTTGAACTTTTATGAAAAACTGGGCTACAGTGTAGCCCGTTATCAACCGCAAAACTACTGCTATGAGCTTGAGAAACAGTTCCGCTGATAAAGCAGCAAGTTATATGGCTTAAAAGAATCCGATCGGCGGAATTCCATAACCAGGACCTGGGCCGTAGCCGCCATAAGGGCCGGGAACTGGACCATGGCCATAACCATAACCGCCCCCGTAAGGAGCACCGCCATACCCGTAGCCTCCGCCATAACCGTAAGGAGCCGTACCAATGGCCAGCAAATCAAACAATACGAGCGGAATCAGTGCCTTGGTTTGTACTTTTTTACCACTGATACGCTGCAAAATCAACCGGTTGCCTGAGATGCGGATCAGTTTGCCCGTCACTTTGGACCCGTCTTTTTTTACCGCCACGATATGTTTGCCTATCAGCTTGATCACTTGTTGCTTCGTAACCGGGTGTGCCATAATATCCCTCCTGTAGTTGTTTCTTAACACTCTATTCGCCTCACCCGGTATTTGCCTGTACATCTGCCCGCCTCCGGGCTGAAAGTATTCGCAGCTGCTGCCTGCAATGATTACAAAATCCCCCGCAAAGTGGGACTTTAGCTTCGACGATGACTCAGGTGCTTTGCGGGGACCCCAAAACATATAAATTCTTATCTACCAAAAAAGCGCATCCCCGGAAATCCGGAAATGCGCTCTGTTCTGTTAAGCTCTGGAATTGGTATACCGATAGCCTTAGCGTTTGCTCGGATCGTAAGGTTCACCAAGCGCCTTAGGTGCCGAGGAACGGCCCACAGCACTCACCAGAACGATAATAGTTAACACATAAGGAATCATGAAGATGAATTCCTGCGGAATGCTCTTGGACCATTCAAACAGCTGGACATAGTTGCGGATCGCCTGGGAGAAGCCGAAGAATACCGCAGCACCGAAGGCACCAAGCGGATTCCACTTCCCGAAGATCATCGCAGCAATGGCAATAAAGCCTTGTCCCGAGATCGTATTGTGCGCAAACGTACCTGTAGTAGTCAAGGTAATGGTGGCTCCGCCGATACCCGCCAGCAGTCCGCTCAGCATGACACCGATATATCTCATCTTGTTGACATTGACACCCAGGGTATCAGCCGCACTCGGATGTTCACCGACTGCGCGCAGACGGAGTCCAAACGGAGTTTTGAACAGGATGAAATAAATGACAATGACTAAGATAATCGCCAGATAAGTGGTTGGATAGGAGTTAAATATCCCCTCGCCGATAACCGGAATCTTAGAGAGCCCGGGAATCGCCACTTTGCTGAATCCGTCGATCAACGGAGTTTCGCCTGATCCTTCGAAGAACAGCTTAACCATGTACAATGTGCTGCCTGCGGCCAGGAAGTTAATAACCGTACCGCTTATCGTCTGGTCAGCCTTGAAGGTAATCGCAGCCACAGCATGGATCAGTGAACCGATTACTCCGACAGCCATGGCACAAAGCACCCCGACCCAAGGGGCCCATTCGCCCATGCCTGCATCTTGAGCATAGTAGCCACCTACTGCAGCTGCAAAGGCGCCAAACATCATTAAGCCTTCAAGTCCGATGTTCACGACACCGGATCGTTCAGAGAAGATGCCGCCGAGGGAGGCAAATATTAGCGCTGTGGAAAAAACAAGCGTCGTATTGAGCAGTTGGCCTAAGACTACGAAGTCCATCTATAACACCTTCTCTTTCTTGCGCTTGAAGTAAAACGGTTTGAGCACCCAGCGTACAATGCCTTGCGCAGCAATGAAGAATATGATCGAACCGATTACAATACGGATCAGCTCCGGAGGCACATCCGCACCGAAGCTCATGCCTGCCGAACCGTACGTCAGCGTGCCGTATAGAATAGCAGCGAGAATGACACCCAGCGGATGGGTCAGTCCAAGCAGGGCAACAGCGATACCGTCAAATCCATAACCAGGTGAAGCTGCAAATACGGATTGATAATGGAATACACCCAGCACTTCACCAGCGCCTGCGAGACCTGCGAACACGCCGCTGATGAACATTGCCTTCACCACGTTACGTCCGACATTCATTCCTGCATATTCGGCAGCATGCGGGTTCAAGCCTACTGCACGCATTTCGTAGCCCTGCTTGGTCTTCCAGAGATAGACATAGAAGAAAGTTGCTGCCGCCAAAGCAATTACAGTTCCCCAGTGCAGGCGGGCGTTATCAAAGGTGGAGAAGAGGAAGGTCATCGATAGAGAAGCCGGATTATCCTCCGACCGGTTCTGCCCTTGCAGAAGCAGGAACGTCCGGACAATATAATTCGACAGGAAGAGCGCAATCCAGTTCAACATGATCGTTGTGATAACTTCATTAATTCCGCGCTTGGCCTTCAGATATCCGGCAATACCGGCCCATAGTCCGCCGCATACAGCAGCTGCAATGACCGCAAGCGGCACTAACAGGAAAGCCGGCAATACCCCGCCAAGCTTAATGCCGACAACAGATGCAGCCGTCATCCCGATCATGACCTGCCCGTCCGCACCAATGTTGAACATCCCTGAGCGGAAGGCAAATGCTACAGCCAGACCCGTCAGCATAAGCGGAGTCATCTCGCGGATCGCCTCACCGAAATCATACGGGCTGCCGAACACACGCTTGAACAGCGCAGAGTAAGCCGCAATAGGATCATAACCGCCAATCAGCATGACGATAGCACCTACAAGGAAACCCATCAGAATTGCTACAAGAGGAATTATGTAGCTGTCTGTTGCGAATATTTTCCGGAGCCTAGACATCCGCATGACCTCCCCGCTTCAAACTGCCCGCCATCATCAGACCCAGCTCCTGGTCATTCGTATCCTGCGGGAATACCTCTCCGACAATCTGCCCTTCATAAATAACGGCAATCCGGTCGGACACATTCATAATTTCATCCAACTCAAATGAAATCAGCAGTACAGCCTTGCCTTGGTCACGCTGCGCAATCAGCTGCTTCTGCACAAATTCAATGGCTCCGACATCCAAACCGCGCGTTGGCTGAGCGGCAATCAGAAGAGTCGGATTCTTGTCTATTTCCCGCGCAATAATCGCTTTTTGTTGATTACCGCCGGATAAGGAGCGGGCTTTATTCTCTATAGAAGGTGTGCGCACATCGAATTGTCTTACCAGATCTTCGGCATGCTTGTTAATCACATCTGTGTTCAAGAACCCGTTCTGGTTATATGGACTCTTATAATACGTCTCCAGAACCATGTTCTCGCTCACGGTGAAGTCCAGCACCAGACCATGCTTGTGACGGTCCTCCGGAATATGGGAGACATTCATTTCAGATACCTTGCGCGGTGACAGATTGCCAATCTCCTTACCGGAGACCTGGATCGAACCTGAGTCAATCTTGCGCAGCCCGGTAATGGCCTGAATCAGCTCACTCTGGCCGTTACCGTCCACTCCGGCGATTCCGAGAATCTCCCCCGCCTTAACTTCGAAGCTCAGGCCATTCAGCACAGGCACGCCATCCTTGCTTTTGCTGCTGACATTAGACAGCTTCAGGATGCTCTCGCCAATATGCGGCGGCTGCTTGTCCACTTTGAAGGTTACTCCGCGTCCGACCATCTTCTCAGCAAGCTCGTTAGGATTGGTCTCGGTGGTCTTCACCGTATCAATCACCTTACCGCGCCGGATAATGGTGACACGGTCGGAAATCTGCATGATTTCTTTCAGCTTATGTGTGATCAGAATAATGGATTTACCTTCTGCAACAAGCCGCTTCATAATCGCCATCAGTTCCGTAATTTCCTGCGGCGTTAGTACAGCGGTAGGCTCATCGAATATAAGTATATCCGCTCCGCGGTACAGGGTTTTCATAATTTCTACCCGTTGCTGCATGCCTACCGAAATGTCATGAATTTTGGCATTTGGATTGACTTGGAGCCCGTACTGCTCAGATAGCTTACGAACCTGCTCCGCAGCGGATTTATAGTCAATTTTAAGACCTTTCTTCGGCTCCATGCCCAGAACAATGTTCTCGGTGACCGTAAAAGGATCAACAAGCTTGAAATGCTGGTGAACCATACCAATGCCAAGCTCAATAGCTTTATTGGGGTTATCAATAATAACCGGTTTCCCGTCGATTTCGATGCTGCCTTCATCGGGCTGGTACAGTCCGAATACGATATTCATCAAGGTTGATTTGCCTGCCCCGTTCTCACCAAGCAGCGCATGGATCTCCCCTTTTTCCAGCGTCAGACTAATGGAGTCGTTCGCAACGATACCGGGAAAGCGTTTTGTGATTTGCTTCAACTCTACGACAGGAGCCGCAGCACTCATGGAATCACCCTCATCACAGAATATATATAATATTGCCTTTTAGACACGGCTGTACCGCCCCACACAAGGACGGTACAGTTGTGATTGTCTATAACAGATGCTGACAGAGAACAAGGCCAGTGTTTGAACCGGCCCTGCTTCGTCGTTATGTTAAATCGGGTTAAGCTGAAGCAATGAATTACTCGGAAGGAACAACGATTGTTCCATCAATGATTTGTTTGCTGTATTCGTCAACCTTAGCCAGAATATCGGCAGTAACGTTAGCTTTGGATGTTTCAGGAAGGCCTACACCGTTGTCTTTCAGACTAAGAACAGTTGTAGTACCGCCTTTGAAGGTACCGTCAACAACCTGCTGGGAAACCTTCTTAACCGCTTCGTCAACACGTTTGATCATGGAAGTCAGCGTTACATCATCGCCAAATTCCAGGGACTGGTCTTTGTCAACGCCGATAACCCATACTTTGCTGCCGCCGGCTTTGTTGCGGGATTTCGCTTCGTTAAATACGCCGTTGCCTGTTGCGCCTGCAGCAGGGAAAATAATGTCGTTGCCGGCATCATACAGCGTTGCAGCCAAAGATTTACCGGTATCAGGCTTGTCATAAGCACCTGCATAAGTGATAGTTACTTTTGCATTAGGGTTAACCGCTTCTACGCCGGCTTTGAAGCCCACTTCGAAACGTTTGATAACCGGGCTTTCCATACCGCCGATGAAACCTACTTTGTTGGTTTTGGTTGTCATACCAGCAACAACACCCACCAGGAAGGAGCCTTCATTCTCGGCAAAGGTTACAGATTCAACGTTAGGAGCGTCCACTACACTGTCGATGATCGCAAGATTAGCATTCGGGTTCTCTTTGGCAACCTTCAGTACGGCATCGCCAAGGTCGAAGCCGATTCCCCAAGTGAGGTCATAGCCGCCTTTAACGAACTGGTTAAGGTTAGGCTCATAGTCTGCATTGGATTTACTCTGCAGGTATTTGATCTCAGCGCCGAATTCCTTCTCCATAGCCTCCAGTGCTTCCCAGGAAGACTGGTTAAAGGACTTATCGTTTACTCCGCCTACGTCAGTTACTAGACCCAGTTTGACAGCCTTAGGAGCGTCAGTTGCTGCTGGTGCTTCTGTTGCAGCTGCGTCTGTTGGTGCAGTAGTTGCTGTTCCAGCATTGGATCCGGAATTAGCGCTGTTATTGTTACCGCAACCTGCCAGAATGACAGTGAAGGCCATAACCATAACCAAAGATAGTTGGTAAAACTTCTTCATCGAAAGTGATCCCCCTTAGTAAATTGGATGTCTTCTGTGTTCTGCTTTGGACATACCATTAGTACAAATTATACCTGCAAAAAAAGCTAAAATCCAGTCTATTAATGACCTCAGGTCAATAATAATTTGCATTTTTCAACAAGAAATCGCTTACCTTGACACGGGCTGTTATTTCTGTGTCCGTTATATGTTAGAAAACCTCAAAATGTAGCTTATGGCTCCAAGTGCATTAACATTATTATTGCACAGGGAAGGCTTTTCTATTATCATGTATGATTACATCTTGTACGCAAAGGGAGTTACTGAAAATGGAACAAGAACACACACCACAAGCTGCACCCGACTTCAAATACTGTCATGAATCCCGCGTATTCAAAACCGGCCGCGTCTTCCCGAATGATGTGAACAATCACAAGACACTGTTCGGCGGCAAGCTCATGAGCACCATCGATGAAGTGGCCTCCATCTCGGCCATGCGCCACTGCCGGGTCAACGTAGTAACGGCATCCGCTGACTCTGTCGACTTCCTCCTGCCGATCCGGCCGACGGACTCCGTCTGCTTCGAATCCTTTGTCTCCTGGACGGGCCGCACCAGCATTGAGGTATTCGTCAAGATTATCTCCGAGAATCTCTACACAGGCGAACGCGCCGTTGCCGCAACTTCCTTCCTGACCTTCGTAGCTATGAATGAAGACGGCACTACAGCCCCTGTTCCGGCCATCGTGGCCCAGACCGACGAAGAGAAGCTGATCTGCCAGTCTGCTGACGAGCGGTCTGCGCTGCGCAAGCTGAGACGCTCCAGCAGCAAGAAACTCGCTTCGCTGCTTAGCACAACGAAATACTGGGAATAGCTGTCCATCCGGCGGTTCCCACCGCGCAAAAAAAGCACCGTCACACGGGAGAACCCGCAGGCGGTGCTTTTCGGTTTATAGCGTCTTACGCGTTGATCTTCTCTTTGGCAACAACAGCCAGGGAGTTGAAGGCGTTCAGATCATTCACTGCCAGATCAGCCAGCATCTTACGGTTCACTTCTACACCAGCCAATTTCAGGCCGTATACAAGCTTGCTGTAAGACAGACCGTTCAAACGGGCTGCAGCATTGATACGAACGATCCACAGTCTGCGGAAGTTACGTTTCGTCTGACGACGGTCACGGTATGCGTAAACCATCGATTTCATTACTTGCTCTTTAGCTGTTTTGAAAATGCGGTGCTTGGAACCGAAGTAACCCTTTGCCAGCTTCAATACTTTTTTATGTCTACGACGAACTACAAATCCGCCTTTAACTCTTGCCATATTAATAAACCTCCCAAAAATGTGTGATTAACTATTTCAAGTTAGCGAGTCCTTGTTTCAAACGTCTTACATCCCCAGGGGCCATTACCGGATTGCCGTTCAATACGCGTTTTGCACGTTTCGATTTGTGGGACAGCAAGTGGTTCTTGTGAGCTTTGTAACGCAATACTTTACCAGTTCCAGTGATCTTGAAGCGGCCTTTCAGGCTGCTATGTGTTTTCATTTTAGGCATGGTGTTTCCTCCTTGAATATTATGCGGCGCCAAATTGCTATGCAAGTGACTCCAGGATTATTGGGGCTTCGGAGCCAGAATCATAATCATGCTGCGGCCTTCCAGCTTAGGCTGGCGCTCTACAACAGCAATTTCTTCTACTTCGCTCTTCACGCGCTCCAGGATCTTCTGGCCGATACTAGCGTGGGTAATCTCACGGCCGCGGAAACGGACGGAGCACTTCACTTTATCGCCTTCGCCCAGGAACTTGATTACATTGCGGAACTTGGTCTGATAATCATGTTCCTCAATGTTTGCTCGGAACCAGACTTCCTTGAGATCCACGATCTTCTGGTTCTTGCGGGCTTCCTTCTCTTTCTTCTGCGTTTCATAACGGAACTTGCCGTAATCCATGATGCGGCATACCGGCGGCTTCGCCTGCGGTGCTACGTTGACTAAATCCAGATTAAGATCGATCGCCATTTGTAACGCCTCGCGGATCGGCTTGATCCCGATTTGTTCACCCTCTGCTCCGACCAGCCGAACCTCTTTGGCACGAATTTCATCATTGATCATATGTTCCTTACTGATAATCCTCCACCTCCGAATAATTTTCAGATAATATATTACGGTTCTCCATAAAAAAGGGATGCCGGTAATTCCCCGACACCCCGTTTGATCAACGTTCATGAATTGTAACCATTCATAAAGCATTGAGATCAAAACCAGCAGGCTGTTAGCCTGTCAGGTGAGAAGCCGGTGCTTCTGCTTGCAATCCCTATGTTTTGCACACTTGAATACTATACATCATCAGACTGAAGATGTCAACATCCTCTGAAATTATTAATTTACAGGGCGGATTATGATACCTGCTTGCTCTGCACTTCCTCCAGCCGGACTACGCGCGTATGCTTGGTATGACTCCACTGCTTGTTGTTCTGCGTGAAGAACGCATAGAACGTGATGGGATACCACGAGAGCAGATAGACCGGGAACACCAGCAGGTACAGATAGACCTTCTTGAACTTCACCCGCTCCAGCGCCATGGCCAGCAGGAAGGTCAGAATGTTCGCCCCTACGGCAAAGTACCCGAGCCACAGCGGCAGATGTCCGTAAATATTCGCAATATGCGGACCGCCAAACACAGCATTATCCACAAACATTACGGCAGTCATCAGGAACGTAAGCAACACAATGTATACGTTCGCTCCATACAGTGCCAGGTCGAACTTCGTCAGGCTGCGTTCCTTGATCCCCTGCCACAGCAGCGGGAAGAAGTAACGGCGGGCTACGGTGAAATGACCCTGCATCCAGCGCAGACGCTGTCTGGAGGAAGCCTTGAAGGTAAGCGGCTTCTCATCGAATACTTTGGCATCATAATTAAATCTTGGATATACGCCCTTGGAGGCGCTGCGCATGGTGAATTCCAAATCCTCAACCAGACTGGTTGCCCCCCAGCCCATTTCCTTCAGCAGGTTAGTCTCGAAGCACATGCCTGTACCGCCGAGGAAGTTGGCCATCTTCAGATTATGGCGCGACAGCTGCCACAGCCGGTTGATGTACCAGTAGGATACGCCGTAAGCAGCCGTGATCCAGGAATCCTCCGGGTTCTTCGTATCAATGTAGCCTTGAATGACCCGTCCGCCTGAACACAGATCGTTGTTCATCTCTGTCAGGAACTCTGTATGTGCGAGGTTGTCGGCATCGAACATGACTACAGCGTCGTACTGGCGGGGCAGCGCCCACAGCTCCTTCAGCATCCACTCGATGGCATAGCCTTTACCGCGCAGGTTGCTGTTGGTACGTACACAGGCATTCATGCCGTGCTCCCGCACGATCGCAGCGGTATTATCCGTACAGTTGTCACAGATGACAAATACATCGTAAAGTTCCTGGGGATAATTAAGCTGCTTCAGGTTCTCCATCAGAGCGCCAACCACTTCTTCCTCGTTGTGTGCGGCGACCAGTACGGCAAATGACTTTTGCGGCGCATGCCTAACCTTGTTCTTCTTCTTGCGCAGTCCAAACAGCGAAAATGCAAACTGATAAACTGCGATTGCCGCCAAGATCACTTGGAGCGTAACAAACAATGCGTCTGTCATGATCTTTAGATGCCCCCTTTTTCCAAATCTTGATGTTTTTTCTCTTTCTCTCTCTCTAACTTGCTAACGTTCTATCTGACCCTTTTGTTGCATCCCTTACTGTAGACAAGAATTTCCCCTTAGTTCCGGGCAGGATTCCGAATTGTGTTATGTCCCGTTTCACAAGATATGAATATGGATTCCAGTGTACTGGCTGGCTCCTTATTTCTCTGTTACCTTATAAACGCGATCTTCCTGCTTGAATCATTGTAGTCGCTTTGGGGCTCACAAGTCAAAAGAGACATTTTTCGAGCGGACCCGAGCTTTTTCTTGAACGGGCTACCTTAAAAAAGTATGATAAAGACAGCTTCAGGCCGTGAAATCTGCTGCTTAAGCTGCGCCAGAACTCTTTTAGCCGGACTATCGGAGGGACATGATATGAGACCTTTATTCAAGAAACTGCATCTCCTGGAGCAGCGGGTGTTTCAATGGATTAACGGACGGATGCACAATCCGTTTCTGAACTTCTGGCTCTTCTACCTCACTCATCTCGGAGGTGCAACAAGCGCGATCGGCATCAATCTCCTGGTCTGGGCAGTGTGCCCGCAGCCATGGAGAACTACAGGACTTCAGGCACTGGCCGCGCTGGCGATAAGCCATGTGCCCGTCGCTATCGCCAAAAAGCTCTACCCGCGCCTGCGGCCCTATCTGGCCCTGCCGGACACCAATACGTTCCGCAATCCGCTTAAGGATCATTCTTTTCCTTCAGGCCATACGACCGCTATCTTCGCCTCAACGGTTCCTTATATGATAGCCTTTCCTGTCCTGACTGCGGTCCTGCTTCCTCTGGCCTGCACAGTCGGCTTCTCCCGGATCTACCTCGGGCTGCATTATCCATCTGATGTCCTCGCAGGAGCGGTCATTGGGTCTGGAGTCGCAGCCGGTACGCTTGCCCTCTGGATATGATGCCTAAGGGCGCCGGCCGGTCAATACATCTAGGGAACAGGTGAACTATACATTGCGCAAAAAAAGAATATTATTGCTGTCAGAGGGCTTCGGTGCCGGGCATACCCAGGCTGCATATGCGCTGTCGAGCAACCTGCGGAAGCTGTCTCCGGAGGTGCAGACCAAGGTGCTGGAGCTGGGGAGCTTCCTGAATCCCAAGGTGGCCCCGCTCATTGTCTCGGCATACCGCAAGACGGTTACCTCCCAGCCCCGGCTGATGGGCTATGTGTACCGTCACCAGAAATCATTCAATCGTCTTACCACACTTGCCCTGCACCGCTTGTTTTATACGCATGCCCAAAATATTGTGAAGCAGCTGAAGCCGGACATTATCGTCTGTACCCACTTCATTCCCGGTGCTGTTATCTCACGCCTGAAGCGGCTTCACCCGTCGCTGAAGGCTCCGCTGATTACAGTCATTACAGATTATGACGCCCATGCCAGCTGGATCAGCCCGCAGGTGGACCGCTATCTGGTATCCACCCCTGAGGTCAAGGCGAAGCTGCGCCGCCGGGGCGTTGCCGCCTTCAAGATCCGGGTAACCGGCATTCCTGTCCACCCGAGCTTCTGGGAGCAGCACGGCCGGGAAGACATTCAAGAGCAGTTCAAGCTGCTTGGTGTTCCGACGGTCATGGTCATGGGCGGTGGATGGGGCATGATGAATGACGAAGTAGTGAATGCGGCTCTGGCCGGATGGCGGGACAAGGTGCAGATTGTGTTCTGCCTCGGCCAGAATGACAAGCTGCTGCAGGAGATGATGCAAGACCCGCGGTTCAGGCATCCCAACATCCGGCTGCTGGGCTTCACCCGGGAGATTGACAAGCTGATGGAGGTGTCCGACCTGCTGGTCACCAAGCCGGGCGGCATGACCTGCAGCGAAGGCTTGGCCAAGGGCATTCCGATGCTCTTCCACTCTCCGCTGCCGGGCCAGGAAGAAGAGAACTGCCGGTACTTCACTGCCGCCGGACTGGGAGAGCCGATCAGCTCCCTCGATGTAGTTGACCGGTGGATGGAGCGGCTGCTGAATGATTACGGAAATGTCCGTGCGGCGCGCAAGGCCCATCTGGAGGCCATCTCCAGGTACAACCCGCTGCAAAGCGCCCAAAGCATTATTGATATGCTGGATAAACCGCGCGCAGAACATGGGGAGTAGAGAATCAGGTTAGAACGCAAAAGGCAGTCCGGTATGAATGAACCGGGCTGCCTTTTGCTGTAATTGCAGGTAATGCAGCCTAGAGGCGGTACTTGTCCAGACGGGTGGCCTGATATTGCTTCAGCGCCTCGTCTCCGACAATTGCCTCGCAGCGGTGAATGTTCACGCCCCGTCCATAGAACTTGGTCTCGTATTCGGTCATAACATGCTCTTCGTTGATCACGCCGCCCTCATGCAGGTCAAGCGAAATATTCTTCATCTGCAGGCCATAGTCCGCAAAGGCATTAAGCGAGAATTCAAACAGGCTGCGGGAATCCGTCTTCAAATGGATCTCGCCGAGCGGACTGAGCAGTCCGCGGTATTTATCCAGAAAACGCGGATGCGTCAGACGGCGGCGGGCATGCTTGCTTTTCGGCCAGGGATCACTGAAGTTTAGAAAAATCCGTTCCAGCTCCCCTGGAGCGAACACTTCCTCCGCGTAATCGATATTGGCCAGGGCCACTCTCACGTTGGGCGGTGTCTCTTCTCCTGCCGGCTCCCATACATTCCGGGCCTTCTCGGCTGCGCGCCGCACCAGCTCGTCATACATATCCACGCCGATGAAATTAATCTCCGGGTATTTGAAGCTCATTTGACTGATAAACTGTCCCTTGCCCATTCCGAACTCCACATGAATCGGATGATCATTGCCGAACAATTCGGACCAGCGCCCCTTCAGGCTGCGTGGTTCCAGGATGACCAGATCGGTCTGCTCCTCAAGACTTTCACGTATTCCTTTTCTTCCTCGTAAACGCATAGGTACTCCTCCGCTTATCTCTTTATTGCCTTATCTGTGAATAGGATAAATGCCACTTGCAATATTGTGCCGAACTTACCGGCAAAAGTAAAGGGATTTCAGCAAAAGAAAAGGAACCTCCATCCTGCCCCTGTTGGACTGGTCGAAAGTTCCGTGCGTGTTGTATCTGTAATACCGGCCCGCCGTTCAGCGGACTGCCATTTATTTATCGAACTCGAAGGTCTTCTCGAACGCATTGCGGATCTTCCGCTGCGCTTCTGTCTTGATCTTGTGGTTGCCGTTGAATTCTACGCCTGTCAGGGCGAGAGCTTCATCGGGAGTCAGCTGCACATCAATCGAACCTTTGTTATCAGCAAATACCGTTGGAGAATTCATCGTTATCACCTCTAAGGTTTAGTATGGACCGGACGACACGAAATTATGAATTCAAGCATAAGATTGTGGTTGCTGCAGCGGCTTTTTTAACACTTTAAATATAACATAATGTGTAAGCATTTTCAAGCCGAATGGCGGTAATTCACAGCCTATTTTTAGTTTTTTTTCGGCGGATTTCCGGGAGGGATTGTTACGTTCATCACGGATTTTTGATACAATGGGAAGGTTAATGAAAGGAGCTGCACATGTCTAATCTTTTACAGGCCTCCTCTCCGCTTCTGTGGGGGGATAAACGGTTCCATACCTGGAACTACGAAATGCGCGGGCAGATGGATACCAAGGTGTTCAAGGTCATGCTCGATGCGGGCTTCACCTGTCCGAACCGTGACGGTTCCATCGCCAAAGGAGGCTGTACGTTCTGCAGTGCCAGAGGGTCAGGCGATTTCGCCGGAAGCCGCCGGGATGATCTCGTCACCCAGTTCAACCATATCCGCGACCGCCAGCATCAGAAATGGCCGAATGCCAAATATATCGGCTATTTCCAGGCCTATACCAATACGTATGCTCCCGTCGAGGAGCTAAGGGAATATTATGAAGTCATTTTGCAGCAGCCCGGGGTTGTCGGCCTCGCCATTGCCACCCGCCCCGACTGCCTGCCGGATGATGTAGTGGAGTATCTCGCGGAGCTGAACCAGCGCACCTATCTATGGGTGGAAATGGGGCTTCAGACCATTCATCAGTCCACTTCGGATCTGATTAACCGCGCGCATGATACCGCCTGCTATACTGAAGCTGTTGCGAAGCTCCGCCGTCACGGCATCCGGGTGTGTACCCATATCATTCACGGTCTTCCGCAGGAAACGCATGAGATGATGCTGGAGACTGTAGCTGCTGTAGCGAATATGGGGGTTCAGGGGATCAAAATCCACCTGCTTCACCTCATGCGCAAAACGCCGATGGTGAAGCAGTATGAAGCCGGACTGCTGCGGTTCCTGGAGCAGGATGAATATGTGAAGCTCATTGCCGACTCGCTGGAAATTCTGTCGCCGGACATGATCGTCCACCGCTTGACCGGCGATGCCCCGCGCGATGCTCTGATCGGCCCGATGTGGAGCCTCAAGAAGTGGGAAGTGCTGAATGCCATTGACCAGGAGCTGGTTGCCAGGGACACCTGGCAGGGTAAGTACTGGAGGAAGGGCTGATGGGCTTCCTGTCTGTCCTTAGCTTCGCCCATAAGCTGACCGCTGAGCGGCTCCCGCCCGGCGGACGGGCTATCGACGCCACCGTGGGAACCGGCGCCGACACCCTGTTCCTCGCCAAAGCGGCCGGGCCGCGCGGCGGGGTGTACGGGTTCGACATCCAGCCGCAGGCGCTGGCTCTTGCCGGCGAGCGCCTGCGGCTGGCCCGGGAGGAAGCGCCTGCTGCGCTGGCTCCCGTGACGCTGCTGCTGCAGAGCCATGCAGCCATGGCTGCAGCCGTTCCGCCCGCTTGGCGCGGAACGGTCTCGGCGGTGATGTTCAACCTCGGCTATCTGCCTGCAGGCGATGCCGATAAGACTATCATCACCGAGCCGGGAAGCACGCTGGCCGCGCTGGAGGCGTCGCTTGCGCTGCTCCGCCCGGGCGGGATCATCACGGCCGTGCTGTATCCCGGCCACGAAGGCGGCGGCCGCGAAGCCGCCGCTGTCGAAGCCTGGGCCGCCGGACTGGCCCAACAGGACGCGCAGACCATCGTGTACCGCCAGCTTCAGCGCGAGTCTGCACCGTACGTAGTAGCTGTAGAGAAGAAAAGAAGCTGATCAGAGATTGCAATCGCCCAGTTTTCGCAGCGATTGTATTTTCCCGGGACACCATCATCGGGTTGACAGACCGGGACAAGACAAATCGCCAATTCTATTATCAGGAAGGAAGATGTTGTAATGACGAAACCATATCCTCTGAAATTTCAGCCGGAATTCAAAGAACGTGTCTGGGGAGGCCGAGCGCTGGAGAAATTCGGCCTGGATCTGCCGGAAGGCCATATCGGCGAAGGCTGGATGATTGCCGATCATCCGAACGGCACCTCCTCAGTAGTCAACGGCGAGCTGGCCGGACAAGGCCTGGATGCCATCCGTGAGCAGTTCGGGCACGAGTGGTTCGGCAGCAAGGGCATCACGGAAGAAGGCGGAAGATTCCCGCTGCTGATCAAGCTGCTGGATTGCAACGATAACCTTTCTGTACAGGTGCACCCTACGGATGATTATGCCGGACTCCCCAAGGGCGAGCTGGGCAAAACCGAAATGTGGTACGTGCTGGACGCCAAGCCAGGCGCCAAAATCATCTACGGCCTGAAGGAAGGCGTCACCCGCGAGATGCTGAAGGACGCGCTGGAGAACGGAACGGTTATGGACAGCCTGCAGGAAGTGACTGTAGCTGCTGGTGACTCCTTCTATATTCCTGCCGGGACTGTACACGCCTTGTGTGCAGGTGTCGTTGTAGCGGAGATCCAGCAGAACTCTGACACTACATACCGGATTTACGATTACGACCGTCCGGGTCTGGACGGGAAGCCGCGCGAGCTGCATATCGAGGATTCCCTGAATGTTACCGCCTATGAAGGCGCAGGCGCGACTTCGATGAAGACCGATGGTGCAGTGGCCGGTGAATGGCTGCAGATTGCCTCCTCCCCTTATTTTATCGTGGAAAAAGGTCTGGTGTCCGGCGAATGGCAGCTCGCCACCACCGATGACAGCTTCACCATCCTGGTGATCTGCGAAGGCAGCGGCCACCTGATCTGGGACGGCGGCTCCCAGCCATACGCAGCGGGCGAATGCTATCTGCTTCCGTCCAGCCTTGGCGCTTACAGCATTGAAGGACAATCTACGGTGCTGCGCTCCTATCTGCCGTAAGAAGCCAGACTGCATTTCACTTGGATCAGTGTAGCACCAGGTACTCTTTACGCTAGGAATGCTGAATTTCACTTTCAGGAGGACAGGCGATGACTGAGAACACTTTTACCATGACTGATCCCTTAGATGTCAAAATCCATGTCTATGAATGGCTGCCGGACACGGGAACGGAGATCCGGGGGATTGTGCAGATTGCACACGGGATGTGCGAGACGGCTGCGCGGTATGCCCGGTTCGCTTCGGCGCTTACCGCAGCCGGTTATGCCGTGTATGCCAATGACCACCGGGGGCATGGACTTACCGCCGGCAGAGTCAACCTGCTCGGTGACAGCGGGGAGAACGGCTTCTACTGGATGCGGCGCAACCTGCTGCAGCTTGCGGGAGTTGCCTGCTCCCGGCATGAGCATGCCCCGATCTACCTGTTCGCGCACAGCATGGGTTCGTTTCTGGCTCAGAAGCTCATGTGCGAAGAGGGGCATGAGATTTACAGCGGCTTCATCCTCAGCGGCACCAATGGTCCCCGGAGCATGCTACGGCTGGCAGAATCCTTGTCGGCTATGCAGTTAAGGCTGCAGGGCGACCATCACCGCAGTGTACTGCTGAATGGCATTGTTTTCGGCGCTTATAACCGGTCCTTCTCTCCGGTCCGCACAGCTTTTGACTGGCTCAGCAGTGATCCGGAGGAGGTAGATAAGTTCATTGCAGACCCGTACTGCGGGGCGATCTGCACCACCCGCTTCTTCCGGGACTTCTTCCATTTGCTGCGTGAGCTTCATACCAGGTCCACTCTTCAGCACGTATGCAGCGACAAGCCGGTCTACCTGTTTGCGGGCGAGAAGGACCCTGTGGGGATGAACGGTCAAGGGGTGATGCGTCTGGCTGAGTTATACCGGAAGCAGGGGCTTCAGGATGTAGAATGCAAGCTGTATCCGGGAGGAAGGCATGAGATGCTGAATGAGGTCAACCGGGACGAGGTCACGGCCGATGTGCTGGACTGGCTCGCCCGCCATCTCCCTGCCGGGTCCATGATTAGTTATTAACAAAAACAACAAGGCAGCGATTCCCCTCTTATTGGGAGGATCGCTGCCTTGTGTTTATTGGAATTGCGTAACCGGTCTCTACACATTAAAAGATATCAGCTTCAGCTGTGTCATCTCCTGTACGGCGTAAGCAACGCCTTCGGTTCCCTTACCGCTGTCTTTCACACCGCCATACGGCATATGATCCACTCTGAACGTCGGAATATCATTAACGACTACACCGCCGGCCTCAAGTTCACGGGCAGCCTGAAAAGCGCGCTTGATGTCAGAGGTATACACCCCCGCCATCAAACCGTAGCGTGAAGAATTCACCTCGCGGATTGCCTCCTCCCAGTGGTCAAAGGGCAGAAGCACCGCAACGGGTCCGAATATCTCCTCTGTCCATACCTTGGCGCTGCGGGGCACCTGAGTCAACAGGGTAGGGGCAATAATATTTCTGGCTGAGCGCAGGCCGCCTGTTTCGATCACAGCGCCGCCTGCCACGGCTTCCCCGATCCAATTCATAATACGGTCTGCCGCCTTCTCCGAAATCAGTGAGGTCACATCCGTAGCTTCTTCCAGCGGGGACCCGGTTATAAGCTTTGCTGCTGCTGTGACAAAATGTTGTTTGAATTCTTCATAGAGCGATTGATGGACTAGAATCCGCTGCAAGGAAATACAGACTTGCCCGTTATAGGCAAAAGCACCACTGACACACCGGGCGGCAACCGCCGCAATGTCTGTGTTCTCATCAATAATCAAAGCAGCGTTGGACCCAAGCTCCAGAGTGGTGCGGCGCAAACCCGCCTGCCGCTGAATCAGCTGGCCCACGGCATAGCTCCCGGTAAAGCTGATCTTGCGGACCAGCGGATGGGTCGTCAGTACTTCCCCCAGCTCCGCTCCCTCACCGGTCACAATATTCAGCACTCCGGCCGGCAGCCCCGCCTCTTGAAACAGCCCGGCAAGCAGCAACCCGCATAGCGGTGTCTGCTCCGCCGGTTTCAACACAATGGTGTTGCCGGCCGCAAGGGCCGGTCCCACCTTATGGGCTACCAGATTAAACGGAAAATTAAACGGAGTAATAGCTGTTACAACCCCGATGGGGACCCGGATTGTAAAGCCGAAATGCTGGTGTCCGCCTTCAGCCGCATCCATCGCAACCTGCTCACCGGTCACCTGTTTTGCAGCTTCGGCTGCAAAACGGTAGGTCTCCACGGTCCGGGCAATTTCGCCTCTGGCTGCCTTGAGGGGCTTGGCCGCTTCCATTGCTATCACCCGGGCCAGTTCTTCCCTGCGCTCGTCAATCAGCCCGGCCACCCGGTATAGAATCTCGCTGCGCTGATAGGCCGTCATCCGCCCGAAGACAGCAAAGGCTTCGTGAGCCGCCTCGATTGCCCGCACTCCCTCAGAGGCATCTGCCTGGGCAATCCGTGCCAATACTTCCCCACTGTATGGATTATATAAGTCCTTGTATTTCCCGGCCTTGTGCCACTGGCCGGACATCCATAAGCCGTAACATTCCTGCAGCTTCAAATTTTCTCACTCCCTATTTGCAAGTTGCAGCCATGCTGTATGAATATCGGCTGCCCGAATCTCGCCCTGATGACCGGCGAGATGACGGTGGACCCCCTGCTTCCGGTGCCAGCGCAAGGCTGGCGGCAGTTCCAGCAGCAGCACCGCTAGCGCATCGCTGGCTTCAGGAGTAAACCGCTGTTCATAGCTTTCACGGGCAGCTCCAAACTGCCATAGCGGCTGTACTATACCCGAGATTTGCCAGCGGCCCGGCATATCCGAAGAGCTTCATTCCGTCCAGAGCCTGAACCAGGATTTCAGCATCTCGTTGGCCTAACTGCGGCCGGTTGCCGGCTAAAAATATTCTGCTAAAACCTCCGCTAAAGCCTGTTTGCAGGCATTTAAATCATACGAAGAGTTATTTACTTTTTTCTTGGCGATAGTTAGGCCGTTATATATCTTCTCTTCCAGTTCCCGTCTTGCCTCAAGAACCTGAAGCGTTCCTTCTAAGCCCTCGTGTCCCTGTCTCAAGCCATATCCCTGTGCGGTGTAATACTGGATGAACCCTTCCGACCACTCCAGGGGTCTCTCGCGGACAGCTTTGCGGAAAGAATGCTCCAGATCGTCCTGTTCAATAACAATCAGCAGCGGATTCAATGGCTTAATGATGGCCTCCAGCTCCAGAATGTAACTTATCATGTACTCGTCCGCTGCTTCATTCTTGATCATACCCATGGTTACAGGGTTCTGAATGAAAGAGCAATCAAACACATACGTATCCGATCCCTGTAGCGCCTTCTCTGTAAACTGCCGCCATTTTGCTGTGATCAGTTCTCTGTGCTGAGCCAGCGGCAATTCATAGATATCCTTCCGGGCCAGAGCCTCGGTCCATTCCTTGAGAAAACCGGGTCCAGGTTCGTTCATTAGTTTACGGTATTCGATGAGATAATAGCTGTCATGACTGGTAGTATACTCGCTTAATACTTTCCCTGGATTTCCGCCGCAGGTTCTCCACAGCTCATCATATTCTGCTTGTGTAAGACAGGCTACTCCCTCGTAATCAGCGGGATGCTCCAGATTCCCTTCCAGAAAAAGCTGGCTTCCCATTCCCTTCTCTGTAAGAATCTCGTATGCCAGCTGTGCCGTTGTCGATTTACCGAAGCCGGGCAAGCCTTCGATTAAGACTAATTTGGGTTGTAGTTGTTGCATATGTCGTTCCCCCGTTCACTGTGCAGGAGGATAGGCAGATAAGGAGCCAATACAATTAGGTGTTCACTTTAGTGTACTCGCTGATTGAGGCATGTGGAATTTCAGCTAATTCTCCTAACAAGGTACGAAAAGCCATACCGTGTCCGGTAATAATCACCTTTTGGAAGCCCAAATATTGGTTAATCACCTTCTCCACACGCTTCCTCATCAGTTCCTTGGATTCCCACAGCTTAGCTTCCCCGGGAGGGTACACTCCATGATGAGCATCGTAATCACTCCCCAGTTCTGCCAGCCGCTCCAATGAATCATATTCAAAAGTTAAGTCGGGCTGCCATTCTCTGAGACCGAATTCAATCCTTATGTCCAAACCCAATTCCTTGGATAAAATTGCAGCGGTCTGAAGAGCACGTACATATATTCTACCAAGGAACCGCCGTAAGCTCCGGCCACTTCGACTTCCATTTCTGCGTCTTCGCTTCGTAGATCTTCTCGCTGATCAGCGCTTTGTTGGGGCGTAGAATTAATTGAAATAAATCCTCCAGACCAAATGGGGCATAAATCTTCCATTCACCGTTCAGCTCAAGCCTTGCTCCCAGCGAGGTCACTGTAGTCGGCCAGCTGTCGATTGCTGCTTCCAGGGAGAGGTAGGGGTTGATCTCCACACCGAACTTCTGGGGGTACCACAGATGAACTCGGGCCTGATTCTTGAGATCGACCGGGATAGCAATTCCCGCAAAAAGCTTCTTGCCCTTCGCAACCACCTTATCCTCAGCAGCATAACTCAGATCAGCCGCATCATAGTAGATAATATCGATGTCACTAATTCCGTACCCCGGCGCACGCCCGGTAAGCTCATTCCACACCGTTTGCACCAAGCATCCTGCACCTATGTAGTAAGGGAACGGGGTCAAGCCTTGGGCACGCTTGAAAATATCCATTAGCAGTGTATCGCGGGTGAATAGCTCCGTAAGACGATTATACATTTCATAGCAACTATCCATCGCCCAGATCCCCCACACTCCCGCTAGACAGCCCGTACTGCAAAATCAGCTGCGTTCCCTTGCTCCCGCTGCGCCGCAGACCGTGATCCTGAAATCCGGCGCGGAGATATAGCTGACTGGCGGCGGTATTGCGTTCATTCACAGCCAGCACCATCTGTCGGGCTTCAGGGTAATGGCGGCGGACGAAGTCCGGCAGCAGTGCCATCGCTGCTTTGGCGAACCCGCGGCCCTGGCTGGCGCAGTCCATCAGGAAGGCCCGGAGAAGAACTGCTCCTTCGTAGTCCTGGTAGAAATTCGAGATACCTTCACCAGTATGTAGGATGAAGAAGCCCACCGCCCGTTCTCCATGAGCAATAACCACCCCGGCCTTACCGGCATCCTCCCTGAGGTCCTGAAGCGTCTCCTCCGGCAGCCCGGTGAACTGCAACTGCTCCGCCGGAAGCTTAAAGCCAAGTAACTGGTCCTTGAATTGCTCCCCGTGCTCGTCACCGTATCTAAACAATGATATGTGCTGCTCCTGACTCAACTGTATGCCCCCCCATAGGTAACCGACTCCCGCTCATGCTCCCTTGCGGCCGCAACGCCGAATGTGGTCGGTTTTTCGATTACATTTGGCTCACGCGCCCACGGAACGCCGGATGTGTCCGGTTTTTCGCATACATCCGCATCGGCAGGCAGGTGTCCAGTGTAGTCAGGGGCATTCCCCTACAAAGGCAGCGTATAATACTGTGCCCGCTGGCTCTCGTCCTGCTGATACAGGACGACCAGCAGCGTGCGGCCATCGCTTGCCCCGGGGTGCGGACCAGGCAGGGCCACCCCGCTCCCGGCGGCGACCGCCGTTGCAGCCGCCCGGCCTTCACTCCCGCCGCCCCCGGCAACCGCCGGAGGCGATACTTCTGCCTTGATTGCGGCAACTGCTTCACCTTCGCCAGAAGCTCCAACCCCCGCCTCAGCGCCAAGCTCCCCGTCATAGCGCAGCCCGCTGATCGATTCCAGCACCGGATCGAGCCGGAACGGCAGCTCGTCGAGCACGATGAACTTCTGGAGCTCCCGCTCGCTAAGTCCGGCCTCCGCCAGCTTGGCCGAGATCAGCTCCGGCTGACTGGCGATCTGCTTCAGGTGCTTCGCCCACTCCGCTTTATCAAGCACATCGTCCCACCAGATCTTGCGGGGCTTGTACTTGTGGGCGAGGAAGTAGTCCAGCTTCATCAGGCCGGTGACTATGTCCATGGAGGCCGTGCCCCGGTCCGTCAGGAAGTCATGCAGCCGGGTGAACAGATCCTCCAGCTGATGCCCGATCTTCTGCCAGCCCCGCTCTTCCCAGTAGTCACCGAACTCCTGGAAGAAGTCGAACGGAGACGGGAAGACATGGCGGATCAGGTACTTGACCGAATGAGCCAGCCGCTGGCTGTTCCAGTACTTCTCCAGCACATCCTCCAGCCGCTTGAGCCGGATAATATCGGCGAACGGCATCACATGGCTGCTGAGAATTTCGTATGGCGCATGCTCCATATACGTATAGTCATATTTGGCGGCCTGGGCGCGCAGCCCGGTGCCGCGCAGCATTTTGAGAAACCCTAATTGCAGCTCCTCCGGCTCCATGGCAAAGACGTCATTGAAGGTCTTGCGGAAGGTGTCGTAATCCTCCATTGGCAATCCGGCGATCAGATCGAGATGCTGGTCGATGTTGCCGCTGGCCTTGATCTTCATCACAGTGCGCGACAGCTTGGTGAAGTTCTGGCGGCGCTTGACCAGCTCATTGGTCTCGTCATTCGTCGACTGGACGCCGATCTCGAAACGGAAAACGCCCGGAGGGGCGTTCTGCGCCAGGAAATCCAGCACCTCGGGACGCATAATATCAGCGGTAATCTCGAACTGGAACACGCAGCCCTGATGATTATCGATCAGGAACTGGAACATCTCCATCGCATAATTGCGGTTGATATTGAACGTACGGTCCAGGAACTTGATCACCTTGGCCCCGCCCTCAATCAGATAGAGCAGATCGGACTTCACCCGTTCGATATCATAATAACGCACGCCCACCTCAATGCTGGACAGGCAGAATTGGCAGTTGAAGGGACAGCCCCGGCTCGTCTCAAAATACACGATACGCTTGCTAAGCTCCGGCAGATCCTCCGCGAAGCGGTGCGGGGTTGGCAGGGTGTTAAGATCACTTTTGGGACGGGGAGGATTAACGATTAGCTCTTCGCCCTTGCGGTAAGCCGCACCGTATACGAAATGGTACTTGTGTTCATCCCGGATCTCCTGCAGCAGATGGTGGAAGGTCTCTTCCCCGTCACCGTTCACGACAAAGTCCACTCCGGCCTCCCGCTTCATCCAGTAGAGCGGCTCATAGGATACCTCCGGCCCGCCCAGCACAATCTTGACCTCCGGCATGACCTGCTTGAGAATTCCAATCAGCTTGATGGTCTCCTCGATGTTCCAGATGTAACAGGAGAAGCCAATCACATCCGGCTGCTTCTGAAAAAGGTCAGACACGATGTTCATCGCGGGATCTTTGATGGTATATTCCGCCAAAAGGATATCCTCGAACTCATGCTCGCTATACGCCTTCAGCAGCCGGATCGCAAGCGAGGTATGAATATATTTGGCATTTAATGTGGCCAGGATGATTCTCATGCCTTATAACCTTCTTTACATGTCATTTTGAAAAAACTCCAGGAAGGCCTTGCCATACTTCCGGTACTTCACTTCACCGACACCCTTCACCCTCAGCATCTCCGCTTCTGTCTGCGGACAAACCACGCTCATCTCACGCAGCGTCGCATCATTGAAAATGATGTACGACGGCACATGCTCACGCCCCGCCAGCTCGCGGCGGATCAGACGCAGCTGCTCGAACACCGTCTCGTTGACCGCAGACGGTGAAGTATCGCGCGAGCGGCTGCGGTCCCGCGTGCCGGAGGTGACCAGCGTGCGGGCCACGCGCTGGTGCACCTGGCGCTGGCCGCGCAGCACCTCGGCTGCCAGCGGCTGCAGCCGGACCACCGGATACTGGCCTTCGGACAAGGCCAGATATCCTTCCGAGATCAACATATTGATGATCTCGGTAATCTCCTTCTCGCTGCGGCTGGACATAGCGCCGTGAGTCGGCAGCTTCTCGAAGCCGTATTGCAGCACCTTCTGGTTACGTGAGCCCTTCAGCACGGATGAGACCAGCGCCACGCCGTAACGCTCCCGCATCCGGTGGATGCAGGAGAAGATCTTCTGCGCTTCAACGGTGATATCGACCAGCTCACGCTCGTCGGTACAGGAGCTGCAAATCCCGCAGTGATCATCGTCATGACTCTCGCCGAAATAGTCGAGTTGCGCACTGCGCAGGCAGCGGGTGGTATAGCAGTATTCAATCATTTGCTGGAGCTTGCGGTATTCGTTGGCTTTACGTTCCGGGTCCTGCGGGTTCTGCTCAATCAGGAATTTCTGGGTCATGATATCCTGCGCACTGAACAGCAGGATACAATCGCTCGGCTCCCCGTCACGCCCGGCACGTCCCGCCTCTTGAACATAAGCTTCCATGTTCTTCGGCATATTGTAATGGATGACATAACGCACGTTAGACTTGTCGATCCCCATCCCGAAGGCATTCGTGGCGACCATGACGCGGATATCGTCATAGAGGAAGCCTTCCTGGCTGTCCGCCCGCTCCTGGTCGTTCATTCCGGCATGATAGCGCCCGGCGGTGATTCCTGCAGCCTGGAGGCGCTGATAGAGATCATCCACCTCCTTGCGGGTGGCGGCATACACGATGCCCGGCTGATGGGCATGCTGAGCCGCGTAATCCAGCACGAACTCGCGCTTGTTCTCTCCGCGCAGCACGGACATCGCCAGGTTGTCGCGGCCAAGTCCGGTCATGAAGACGCCCGGCTCGCGCAGGCGCAGCAGCCGGACCATATCCTCCATGACCTCCGGGGTAGCCGTAGCGGTGAAGGCCGCCAGAATCGGACGCTGCGGCAGCTGCTCCACGAACGGGGACACTGCCAGATAGCTGGTGCGGAAGTCATGGCCCCACTGCGAGACGCAGTGCGCCTCATCCACAGCTACGCAGGAGATGTTCAGTCCCGCCATCTCCAGGCGGAACCAGTCCAGCTCCAGACGCTCGGGAGCTACATAGAGCAGCTTCAAGTCGCCGCGGCGGGCCGCACGGATGCGCTCATTCACTTCCTTGCCGCTCAGGGTGCTGTTGATATAAGCAGCCGGAATCCCTGCCGTCGTAAGAGCATCCACCTGATCCTTCATCAGGGAGATCAGCGGTGAGACGACCAGGGTAAGCCCCGGCTGCAGCAGCGCCGGAACCTGATAGCAGATGGACTTACCGCCTCCGGTAGGCAGAATGCCCAGCGTATCGCGGCCTTCTAGCAGATTGTTCACAATTTTTTTCTGGCCGTCCCGGAAATCGGGATAACCGTAATATTTTTGCAGCTCGGCCTGGGCCTGCTCCATTAATGATCCTTGCATCTCCATATCTCTTCAAACTCCTTAAGGCTTTCTACCTTTTAGTTTACCGGGCAACCGGCTGCCAAGCAACCGCCTGAAGCAGATATCATAGCACTCCTTCCGGGCCTTACACATAGAAATTACATAAAAACCGTACGATCAAGCAACACTTTATATAGATTCATCCATCTGCCCTATGAAGGAGGTCGCCCGTTTGCAAGACTGGAAAGATAAATATGCCTCCTACATAGATAAGCAACAGTCTTCTTCTACAGAGCAGAAGCCTGCCAGCGGCAGCAGGCTGACAGGAGAGCTGAAGACCGATCTGCCGGAGCTTCAGGCGAGGCTCGGAGAGAACGGCGACCTGGTCGTACGCGACTTCCTGCTCTTCGGGGCTTATCCTGCTGCAATGCTCTTCTTCTCCTCACTCGTGAATATGGAGCAGGTGCGCGAGCATGTACTGAAACCGTTAATGGCCCCGCCTCCAGGGCAGTCTGAGGTCCCGGAGGATACGGGCGGAATGATTCATTATATCTGGAGTACAGCTGTCCAGGTCACTCAAGGCACCACGACTGCCGATCTGTCCGCACTCCCCCAAGCCGCCGTGAAGGGCGACCTGATTCTGCTGATTGATGGAATTCCAGAGGCGCTCCGCATGGAGATGCGCCAGATTGAGATGCGCGGGGTCGAGCAGCCGCAGACGGAGCAGGTCATCCGCGGGCCGCGTGAAGGCTATGTGGAGAAGCTGGAGAACAACCTCTCCCTGCTGCGTTACCGGCTGCAGAGCACGGACTTCCGCATTGAGATCAGCCCGCTCGGAGAGCGCACCCAGTCAAGGGTGGCTCTATGTTACATTGACAGTGTCACTGACAGCAGTCTGGTCGCTGAAGTCATGCGCCGAGTCTCGCTGATTCATACGGACGGCATCCTCGATGCCGGATACATCGAGCAGTTCATCGAAGACCAGCCGCTCTCCCCCTTCCCCCAGGTTCAGAGCACCGAGCGGCCCGACAAGACTGTGGCCGCCCTGCTGGAGGGCCGGGTCGCCATTCTCGTTGATGGATCACCGTTTGCCCTGATTGTTCCCGCCCTCTTCAACCAGTTCTTCCAGACGGTGGATGACTATACGGAACGCTTCATTATGGGCAGCCTGATCCGGATCATCCGGCTGATTGCTTTGGCCTGCTCGCTGTTTTTCCCGGCGTTATATGTGTCTGTCATCTCGTACAACCCCGAACTGCTGCCTACAGATTTCGCTGTGGCGATCTCGGGCGGCCGGGCGGGTGTGCCGTTTCCGGCTGTGCTGGAGGTGCTGATTATGGAGGTATCCATGGAGGTGCTGCGGGAAGCGACGATCCGGCTGCCGCAGATGATCGGCGGGGCATTATCTATTGTAGGCGTCCTCGTCATCGGACAGGCTGCAGTGGGCGCAGGACTCGCCAGCCCGATCACGGTTGTCATTGTGGCTCTGACGACCATCGGCTCGTTCGCCACCCCCGCCTACAATGCAGCGATCGCCCTGCGTATGCTGCGGTTTCCGCTGATCCTTCTGGCCGGTATGTTCGGCCTCTACGGGGTTATGATTGGTACGATTCTGATTCTGAATCATCTGCTCTACCTGGAGTCCTTTGGGGTTCCTTATATGTCCCCTTACATTCCCGGCAAATGGCGTGATCTGAAGGATACGCTGGTGCGGGTGCCGCTCTGGTGGATGCGCCGCCGCCCCAGCTTCCTGCATGTCCGGGATACCGACAGACTGCCCCGCAGTGTACCCACCGCAGAAATTGACCAGATTCTCAGGCAGGGAGATGAGACCGATGAATAATCCGCGCCAGATTACGAGTCTGCGCGCAGCAGCCGTGATCAGCAGCACGATTATCGGAGTGGGCATCCTCAGCTTCCCGCGCTATATGACCGAAGCAGGCAACAGCAGCGCTCCCCTTGTTGCATTCTGCGGCGTACTGTTCTCCTTCATCAGCTACTGGCTGCTGGCCTCTCTCTGCCAGCGGTTTCCGCAGGAGACCCTGTTCGTGTTCAGCCGCCGCCTTATCGGACGCCCGCTTGCTGCTATTTTCACTGTGGTGATTATGCTGCTGTTCATTGTACTCACCGGCCTCACTGTACGCCAGTTCGGGGATGTCGCTACAACTGTGCTGTACAAAAAAACACCGATCGAAGCAACCATCTTCCTGATGCTGCTCATCAGTCTCCTGTCCTCCAGGCGCAACGTTGTGAAGTTCTCCTATATCCACTTCTTCTATCTGCCGCTGATTGTAGGCTCTATTCTGGTCACCATTCTGCTCTCGCTCAAAAATGTGGATATGCTCAATCTGCAACCTGTCCTGATGGCTCCCAGCCTCCAGTTCTGGAAAGGAGCGCAGGAGGCCACCTATCTGTTCCAAAGCTCCTTCGTCATCGTGCTGCTGATTCCATTCATGGAGAAGCCTGGGCATGCCGTCCGTGCGGGGGCTTGGGCCATCTTCCTGTCGGGTGCAATCTACGTGCTGATCGTCATTGCTTCTGTAGGGATATTCGGTTCCGAGGAGACCAAGCTGCTGATCTACCCTACTCTGGAGATGGCCCGTTCGGCGGCCTTTGGCGAGGGATTCCTGGAGCGGCTGGATGCTATCTTCATTATTATCTGGGTCATCTCTGTCTACACGACGATCTACACTACTTATTACATATCTGCCTATCTGCTGCACAAGCTGCTGCGATTCCGCGACCAGCGGATGGCCTCCACGGTCCTGCTGCCGGTGATGTTCATCCTGGCCATGCTGCCCTCAAATGTGTTCGAATCTTACCGGTGGGCCCTTCATCTGGGCAATGCCGGCATGATGCTGATGTTCGGCTACCCGCTGCTGTTATGGACAGTCTATCTGCTCAGACGCCACAAGAAGAAGGTGACCTCATGAAAATACAGCTTCCGCGCACGCTCGCCCTGCTCCTCCTGCTCTCTATAGCCGCCCCGCTGCTCAGCGGATGCTGGGATCAGGTGGAGATTGAGGACCGCGCGCTGGTTCTCGGCCTATCCATTGACAAGATCCCTGCAGACGATGTGCAAAAAGAAGACCGGGTCACTCACATCCATGATAACTCTCTGCCTACGGAGATGATCAGTGTCACCGCTCAGATTGCCGTCCCGGGCAGAGTCCCGCTGGGCCCCGGCACCGGCGGCAGCGCAGGGGAAGGCAAGACTAGTCCTGTCTGGGTAGTCAGCGTGCGCGGCATCTCGCTCGACGATGCCATGAATAATCTGCAGCAGCAGATAGCCGACCCGCGTTATCTGGTTCACCTGCGGATCATCATCATCAGCGAGGAGATTGCCCGGAGCAGTCTCGCCGAGCTGAATGATTATCTGCGGCGCAACCCGGAAATCCGGCGCAGAACCTGGCTGCTCGTCTCCGAGGGCCGCGCGTCCGCCTTCATGGATGTGAACCCGCCGCTGCAGCGTGTGCCTACTCTTTATATTTTGTCCATGATGGAGAAGTCCGTCTCCTCCGGCAAATTCCCCCGGGATTATATCGGCACCTTCTGGTCAGCCGACTCCAGGTGGGGACAAAGCGCCTATCTGCCTTATGTGGCACTTCGCAACAAGGATAATATTCTGATCAAAGGGCTGGCTTATTTCAGCGGCGGCAAGATGGTCAGCAAGACTGCCCCTATAGAGATCGGCGGGTTCATGGCGATGCAGGGGATGGACCCCGGCGGCTATTCCACTCTGCTCCGTACGCAGGAGCTAGGGATTGTCATGACCAAGATCAATGAACGCTTCACCCGCACCCGGAGCTATATCAAGGACGGCAAACCCTATTTGTCCTATGAGATCTTCCTGGAGGGGGATTTGGACGAGCATTACAGTAGTGACATTCCTGTCAATTCCCCGCGAAAGCTGCATGAGATCGAGCGGGATTTCGAGCAGCAGATCCAGACGGTGCTGACCGGACTGGTGAAGCAGACCCAGCAGGACCACTCCGATATTTTTGGCATGGGCGAACAGATCCGAAGCCATCATCCCGCCTACTGGAGGAAGCATATCCACGGCAAAAACGACTGGGAGAGCCTGTACAGCAGTGTTGGTGTAGATATCAGACTAACCCTGCATATCCGCAGAGTGGGCCTCAAGCATGATTAAGCGCCAGCCCGTGCAGGTAACCGCCTATGGAGGAGGAAGCGTATGATCCGATTGCTGGGAAGCCTTGCCGGGATGCTGCTGTTCTCGGCCATGCTCCTGCTGGTTGTAGATATCCGAATTTACAGTAACCGGGGCTGGCTCCGGGAGAAAAAGTACGCAAAGATCATAGCCTGGAGCTATATCCTGCTCTCCCTGATAATCTGTATCGGCCTGCTCCTCTATATCTAGTGCCCCACGTCCCTTCGTAGTATTTCTTCACGGCCCATGGTATATTGAGGAGTAACCTATTAAAGGACGGAGAATGCGGTCATGAATACAAGAAGAACCAGAAATCAGGGGAACAGAACCTCTAACCATAAACAGGGAGCAAGATCCGGAGCCCCGGCCAAGCCGGCAGCTGCACCCAAATCCTATACGGTAGCCGAGCCTGCGGAGCTGCTTGCTTTTCTGCTGAAGACGATTACGAACAAGGGGCGCAACTCGATCAAATCCATGCTCTCCCGCGGACAGGTTGCGGTGAACGGCAAGCCGGTGACGAAGCATAACCATCCGCTCCATCACGGCCAGACCGTGACGATTGACCATGAGAAGCCTGCCGAAACCAAGGAGATGCTCGGGCTGACCATTGTCCATGAGGATGACGATATTATTGTGATCCAGAAGGATGCGGGGCTCCTGTCCATCGCTACCGGTGAAGATAATGAATTGACGGCTTACCGCCAGCTGATGGAGCATGTCCGCCTGAGCAACCCGAAGAACCGCGTCTATGTGGTGCACCGGCTGGACCGTGATACCTCGGGTGTCATGATGTTTGCCCGCAGCGAGGCGATTCAGCAGCAGCTCCAGAACAGCTGGAAGGAGACCGTCAAGGAACGCTCCTACGTGGCTCTGGTGGAAGGCGCCGTTAAGAGATCCGAAGGCACGATCAGCTCCTGGCTGAAGGAGACCTCCACACTGAAGATGTACTCCAGTCCGCATGAGGGAGACGGGCTGCACGCCGTAACCCGCTATAAGCTGATCCAGGCGAACCGCCACTTCTCCCTGCTGGAGGTGCACTTAGAGACCGGACGGAAGAATCAGATCCGTGTCCACATGTCCGACATGGGACATCCGATTGCCGGGGACAAGAAGTACGGCGCTGAGACCAAGGCGGTCGGCCGCCTCGGCCTGCATGCCCGCGTGCTCTCGTTCGTCCATCCGACTACAGGTGAAATTCTAACGTTTGAGAGCGCGATTCCGAAGAGTTTTCTGAAATACACGGCACCGGCACCTACGAACTAATTCCTAAGCTGTGAGTGCCAACAGCAGATCATAATATATTATAGAGAAACGATAGAAGGTGCCGCTCTTGTTCCACCCTACTGTTTTTGACAATATCAAAATCGCCCTGGAGAACCAGATCTACGACTACGATAATCTGGATGGGGTTCTAGTTGTAACTGACCGGTCCGATCTGCTCAATCTCGCGCTGATGTCGCGTGAATTCAGCCTCGCGTTCAAGCTGACCGGAGGCCTGAATGTGACGTCCGAGATTCTGCTCCAGTCCACAGTGAAGGACCTCAGCGATGAGATTCTGGAAACGCCGGGCAGCGATCCGGGATGCAGTCTTTTCTTACGCTTTTATATGGAGATAGAAGATGTGAATGTGCAGTGCCCGGCCATTGAAGAGATTCTGACCCGAATCTGGGGACCCGAATTCCAGCCTGTGCAATCGCTCAGCTTCCGCTATGGACAGACAGACAATACGTACAATAACTGTGTTGAACTGCAATTCAAACGGCAAATTACCGAAGAGCAAATGGAAGACCTTCCGAACCTCCTGAAGTTCATGCTGCAGAGCGCAGAGGAACTGGAAGAGGTATAACGCTATACATGGGGTGAGCTGATAATGAATTTCCTGCCTCCTGCCCGGACGGGCCGCTGGCTGGCATGGTCTGCCGGTTACGCGCTGCTGCTGTGGCTATCGCTGATTCTGCACCGGTATATGTGGTTAGGTGAGCCTTTCAACCTTATTCTTGCCCTACGCTGGGCCATTCTTGCCCTTATCATCTCCGGTATAGTCAACGGGTTCGGCTGGTTGGGTGCGCAGCTTGTGTGGATTTTCTCAACCGCTGGAACTGTGGCGGGGCTCTTCCTGATGTACCTGTACACTTACCGTGAGATGTCGGGCTTCGAGGATCTTGCGGGCTTTCTTTCCTTCGGCCTGTTTACAGCAGGCGGCTTCGCTCTGGGTCTGATCGCCGAGGGCGGCCGGCTGCTGATACACTATTGGCGCACACGCTGATTCCTGTTAGGAGCTGATGACCCTTATGTCCAATTCCCTGCTGACCAAAAATGCGCTCGCCCGCTCGCTCAAAGACCTGATGGAGGAGCTTCCGCTGAACAAAATCTCCGTCCGGCATCTGGTCGAGGATTGCGGCGTGAACCGGCAGACCTTTTATTATCATTTTCAGGATATCTATGATCTGCTGGGCTGGATCTACAGGACGGAGGCTGTCGAGAGCATTGTCCAGTACCGCAGCTACAGCACCTGGACAGACGGTTTCTACCGGATATTCTGCTATATCGGGAACAATAAGGCGTTCTGCAGCAATACCTTGGACTCCCTCGGACGGAGGCATCTGGACGCGTATCTGTATGAGGTGACGAATGATCTCGTTATGGGCGTCATCAACGAGCTGGCCGCGGGGCTGGATGTCGGGACGCCGGATAAGCAGTTCATCGCCAACTTTTACACGCTGGCCTTCACCGGACTGGTCATTCAGTGGATGCAGGACGGGATGAAGGAGCCGCCGGAGCAGATGATCGGGAAGCTGAGCGTCCTGATAGAAGGGAACTTTCTGAAGGCGCTGCATAAATATGAGAACATTGTGTCGTAACCTTAGAGGCTGCGGCTTTTTTTCTGCTCAAAAATGTTACACTTTGTTCCATATGTCCAAATTTTATACAGATCAAGCGCTTTGATGATACCCTCCAGGGCGGGACTGGATTACACTCGGTTCAGGTCCAGTATTCAAGCAAACCTATGGAGGCGGTAATCAGTGAAAAAAGAGTATGGTAACGAGCAGGTATATTTCGTAGGCGGTGGCATTGCATCCCTTGCGGGTGCGGCCTATCTGGTCAGAGACTGCGGTTTTCCCGGACAGAACATTCACATTATTGAAGAAATGAAGATCCTTGGCGGCAGCAATGACGGTGCCGGCGATGCAGAGCATGGATATGTCATTCGCGGCGGCCGGATGCTGAACGATGAGACCTATGAGAACCTGTGGGAGCTATTAAGTACCATTCCGTCCATTGATCAGCCAGGGCTGACGCTACGGCAAGAAATCATTCAATTCGATGAGTCCAATCCAACCCGCGGCCAGGCACGGCTGATCAACAGCAAGGGTGAGGTTCAGGATGTCACCTCCATGGGCTTCGATATGGCAGACCGCCTGGCCCTGGGCAAGCTGATCATGACGCCGGAGCCAGCCATGGGCACCTTGCGGATTAACGACTGGTTCGGACCGCATTTCTTCACGACGAACTTCTGGTACATGTGGGCAACCACCTTTGCTTTCCAGCCTTGGCATAGTGCGGTTGAGTTCAAGCGTTATATGCTCCGCTTCATGCACGAGTTCCCTAGAATTCAAACGCTTGAAGGCGTAACCCGCACTCCATACAACCAATATGATTCCATTATTCTGCCGCTGCATCAATATTTGGAGCCGCTGGGCGTAGATTTTAACTTGAAATGTACGGTAACTGATCTGGAATTCAAAGAAGGCGACGGCATTACTGTGACAGCGATGAAGGTCGTCCGCGATGGCGTGGAGGACACGATCCAGGTTCATGAAGGCGACCGGGTCATTGTGACGAACGGCTCGATGACCGAAGGCGCAAGCCTCGGATCGATGACCTCCGCTCCCGGGCTGAACGGTAAGGGCAGCTCATGGAAGCTGTGGGAGACAATCGCCGCGAAGAAGCCGGGTCTCGGCAATCCTTCTTCCTTCGACGATCATGTGGACGAATCCAAATGGGAATCCTTCACGGTGACCTTCCAGGACTCGAAGTTCTTCGACCTGATGGAGAAGTTCACCCGCAACCGGGCCGGTACCGGCGCACTTGTAACGTTCAAGGATTCCAGTTGGTTCATGTCGGTCGTGCTGGCGTTCCAGCCGCATTTCCGCAATCAGCCGGAGCATGTCAGGGTGTTCTGGGGATATGGCCTGTACCCGGACAAGGTCGGCGATTATGTACACAAAAAAATGTGCGACTGTACCGGCGAGGAGATTATGGAGGAGCTGATCGGACATCTGCACTTCGAGGCGCATAAGGAAGAGATCATGGCTACCGCCAACTGTATTCCTTGCATGATGCCTTATATCACCTCCCAGTTCATGCCGCGCCTGAACAGCGACCGGCCGCAGGTGGTGCCTGAAGGCTCAACCAACCTGGCCTTTATCGGCCAATACTGCGAGATCCCGGACGATATCGTTTTCACGGAAGAATATTCAGTCCGTGCCGCCCGCATCGCCGTCTACACCCTGTTCGGCCTGAACCGTCCGGTAGAGCCGATCAATGCGTACCAGAACAATGTCCGCACACTGTTCTCCAGTCTGGTGACCTCGTTCCGGTAACGGAATGATTCGGTTTCCCGCTCCAGGCCGGTGGTCTTTGTAAGCAAGTGGAAACGGCTTTGCCGTCCTTTTAAAGGACGGTACCGTTTCAGCGAGAAATAGAAGGATAATTTATCGTGTGCAACATATAAATTCTTATATTTGAACAAAAAACCCCCGCTGCATGAATTTCATGCGGCGGGGGTTTGGTGCGTCCATTTGATGCAAACTTGCCAGTCCGGCGCGCCGCTCCAAATGGCCTTTTGGCGCAAATAGCGGAACTGTAGTCCGTAACCAGAATGAATCGTACGTCCCGTCCAGACACAGCTTGCTGCAACGCTTATCTCAAACCTGCCACTGATCGTAATCAGATGCTGCAGGAACCGTCATCGCAGCCGTCAGCAGACGGTGCAGCCCCGGACTTCGGCTGGCCGACCACCTGAAGCTCTGGACCCTTCTGTTCCTCCGCCCATACCGTGTCCAGCACCTCAGTAAAGACCGGACCCGGCTGTGCGCCAGATACGGCGTACTTATTATTGAAGACGAAGAAGGGAACGCCAGTGATGTTCAGCTGCCGGGCAGCTTCAATGTCAGCCTCAACCTGGTCGCCGTAAGCCTCACTGTCGAGCACCGCAGCCACTTCAGCCTGATCCAATCCGGCCTCCGCAGCCAGCTCAGCCAGCACTTTACGGTCACCTACATTCAGTGTATCGGTGAAATAAGCACGCAGCAGCCGTTCGGTCATCTGCGGAGCCTTGCCCTGAGTAGCGGCATAGTGGCTCAAGCGGTGAGCGTCAAAGGTATTCGTGGACTGAATCGTATCGAAATTGAACTCCAGACCCACACCCTGCGCCTGCTCGGCCAGCTGTGCGTTCATCTCCTTGGCCTTGTCACGGGTCATACCGTATTTGCCGGCCAGCAGCTCATGGATATCTCTCGTCTCATCGGTGCGTGCATTCGGGTCCAGCTGGAAGCTGCGGAATACGACCTCCACCTGGTCACGGCCCGGGAATTGGCTCAGCGCGTGCTCCAGCCGTCTTTTGCCGATATAGCAGAACGGGCAGGCATAATCAGACCATATATCTATTCTCATGGGAATTCCTCCTGAATGGTAATGGTATTGGTATTGCATTTCACTTACTATTATATAGTTAAAAACCGAAAATTACAAACAAACTTTCTGAACGGCCACTTCCCATTGAATGTCCCATACATTCTCTTCCCTGCCGGCTTCCGGGAGAAAAGTAAACGAAAGAGGTATATACGTACGCCCGGCCGGGCAGGTAAAATTAGAGCAACATCTCTCTAATTCAAAGCGGACGGTCTATGGCGTCCCGAAAGGAGTCAGCGGCATGCATGACCTGTCTATAGTCATTCCCACGCGTAACCGGATCAGCGATCTGACCCTCTGCATTGAGTCCATCGGCGCGCAAAGCGGGCTGGAGAATGTCTCCATCGAACTGCTGATCGTGGACGACGGTGAGATCGAAGAGCGGGTGCTGGAATATTTCCGTGAGGTGCTCGGGCGTCTTCCGGATGCCAGCCTACGTTATTACCGCAAAACCAAGCCCGGCGTCTGGCTCTCCCGCTATGAGGCCCTCGGGCTCATCGACGGGGAGATTCTGCTCAGCTTCGATGACGATGCGGAGCTGGACGATCCGCTCTATATCCGCCGGTTGCTCGACACCTACGCCTCAGATCCGTCCATTGCCGGAGTCGGCGGAATCGCCAAGGGTCTCTCCAGCAGTAAATCAGGCAAGCTGCTCGGCAGGCTCACCTGTCAAATGTCGGCTTCGCCAGGCAGACTGTCGGCCAGCACACTGGCCGGGTCTCTTCTCTTATGGGGGGAGACCGAGAATATTTTTGAGACGGATTTCTTCCACGGCTGCAATATGTCCTTCCGCAGCTCGGCATTGCGGGATATGAAGCCGTACCCCTGGATGACCAGCTATGCAGTAGCGGACGATATCTATATGTGCCATCTGGCGAGCAGATACGGCAAGCTCGTGATTAACCCGGAGCTGAAAATCATGCATCATGAATCGCCCAGCTCTCGCGACAAGGCAGGCCGGGTCGCCCGGGCGACCGCAGTCAACCATTATTATCTGCTGAATCTGCGCAAAGCACCCGTGAAGAATTATGCAGCTCTGCTCTGGACCTTGTCTTACCTCGCCGTCAAGTCTACGCTCAAGCGGAACTTCAATGCCGTCTCCGGCTACGCCAGTGGTATCCTCTTCATCCTCAACCCCCGCAAGAACAAGTACAGGGAATTCATGCTGGATTAGGTACAGCATTCCGCGAAGAACCGCTAGTGCGCACAGAACCAAACAGTTTAAGGATGCTGGGGGCCCTGTGCCCCATACATCCGGTTCATACACCCTCTGGTCAGTACATTAGACAAAAGGTGCCACAGGCGGCTGCTTCAATGCGGCCTCTGTGGCACCCTTATATTATTCTTAAGCCGTATAGCCAAAGCCCAGGATCGTGAAGCTCTTGTCCTGATCCTCCGGCGCCATCTGGATCTCCACCATATGCTCCCCGCTCTGCTCATTGTTGTATAGAATCACAGCGTTGCAGTGCGTCCAGCTATTCACATGCGGATCTGCCGTCAGAACCAGCTTGCCGTCCACATAGACCTCCGCCTTGCCTACATCCGGGCTGCCCGAATCCTTGAAGACCAGGATCAGATTCTTGCTGGTGATTGTCAGCCTGAAGCGATCCTCACCGGACGCAGCCGTGTGCATCCAGTTATGCGGGAATTGCGGAGTGCCGAACGGATTGGCATCCATCTCCACCTGCTGCAGCTCCTCATCCGTACCGTGGAAGCCGCCTGCTTCAATAGCAATCGCAGTACCTGCGCTGCCCAGATCACTTATACGGTCCAGCAGCCGGACATGGGCAAAATCATTGCCGAGCTCAGGCGGTCCCGCCAGTATACCCTGCTCCTTTTCATCCAATCCCATCCGGTCGGTCTCGGCGAAAAGGTAGCCCAGGGAGTCCGCCATTACGCGGTGCCCGTCATTCGTGGGGTGATAGATATCGTAGAAAAATTGCCGTTTGGAGATGATATTCCCTTCGGACTTGCTCAGCCGGAACTGCTCTGTTACTGCATCCTTGACACTAACCATAGGGAGATTATAGCGTCTGCCTACCGGGGAGAGGCGGTCCTGCAGGTTCCAGTCATTCACGAAGACACTGAACAGCAGAATAACGGCAGGCTGGTTCGGCGCAGACAGGATTTTGAGACAAAGACTCTCGAAGCAGTTGCCCTTCGTCTCGTCCCCTTCATCATTCACGGCAAATTCCACCACTACGATGTCGGGAGCGGCTGCACCATCCCTCAGCACATCCCGCTCATAGCGGATCATCCCAAGCTCAGAGGGCGTCCCGCCAACCCCGGCCTTGATGAAATGAATATTCTCTCCACCCTCCTTGCCGAATAGCTCCTTAAATCTCAAGTACGACTGATAGGCATAGCATTCCGTATGAATGGGCTTAGCTCCGGCCCCCTGTGTGATGGACCCGCCAATATAAGCAATCGTCACATCCTCTCCGCTTGCAGCCTTGTCCATAGCCCGCTTCAGCCGCCGGTTATTGCCCGCATACAGCAGAGACTTCGCAATCATCGCGCGGTAAGCAGACGACTCGAAGTCTACAGAAGGTTCCGCTGTCAGCTCAGGCGCCGTGTACCCGTCATTCAGGTAGAGAACGATGCTCGCTGTCGCCAGTTTACCCTCGTTGTTGAATTCAAAGGCATATTTGCCGGGAGCCACATCCTCCTCAGACCACTCGTGCTCCTCCAGCTTCACTAGGATTTCCGTTCCATCGCCCGGGCAGGGGACCCGCAGCTGCGTGCCGGTCTCATACTTGCTGGTTCTGCCCCAATTCTGCATAAGAAAAGTGACTGCTCCCCCTTCTTCCGCCGTCTTCACGGACACTCCAATGCTGTGCACCAGCTTGCGGAAGCCAGTCCAGTCTCTAAGCATCGCCAGCATCTGCTCATCCGTAACCCCGCCTATGTATTTGGCCTTATCGATCAGATAATTGCCTTCCAGATAGACCTCCTGTGAGGGCTTGCCCTCCGCCCGGGCGGTTGCCTCAATCGCCGTTTCGAACATGACGAAGAAGCCGTTACGGCGCTCCACTGGATCTTGGGGTGCCGCCGGACCCTCCTGCCCGCCAAGCCCGATACCGCTGTTATACTCTTCCATAACCATCAGCCTCACTTTGTCTGAAGGCGCTCTCATCCATCTGGAACAGGACAGCAGTACCCCGCCGCCTTGCTCTGTCTTGACTTCAGCTGCGCCATAATCGTCTTCATTAACGCTTTCATTATAGCCCGGGGTGCCGGAACAGCTCAACGTACAATCTGAAGCTCTGTTTAGTTATTACAACAATTCGCTAGTTTGCCTCTATTGCAGTATTCCGGTGGAGATGAACAGAATCATATGCTCTTTGATCTTGTCCTGATCCAGCGGCTCATGGGATTTGTTCCATTCCGTGGTCAGAGCCAGATACATCCGCAGAATCATAAACGCCGCCACACTGGCATCGCAAGGCTTCACTTCCCCGCTCTCGATGGCCTCCTCAATCTGCTGCTGCAGGAAGTCCAGCGCGTAGCCCTCCATCCGCTTCACGCCTTCGAACGCCTGGGCCGTACCGATATCCCGTACCTCCTGGGCCAGCTTGACGAACAGCTCATGGTCCAGGCGGAATTCCAGAATGGAGTCCAGCAGATTAAGCAGCTTATGTACGAAGGAAGTTTGCTGCGCAGCCACACGGCTCATCACCGATGTTAATTCAGAGGTCGCCTTGTCCAGAATTTCCTCGAACAGTTCTTCCTTGGTTTTGAAAAAGGTATAGATCGTGCCTTTGCCCACATTGGCAATTCTGGATACCTGATCCATAGTCGTAGCTTTATAACCAAATTGAACAAAGGACAGGGTTGCTGCCTGCAGGATTAATGCTTTACGGTCAATGGACATGGGTAACACTCCATTCTCTAGAATACAAATTGACTAGAATTTATTTCCGGTCATTAATTACCACCCAATTTACCACGCCACCGGGAAGAAGACAATATTTTCATCAAAATATCACCGGATTCGGCACTCCGCAAGCCGCTCTTCTGCACAAAATGTCACCAAATGAGTATCCATTGCCGTTCTTTCTGGGGTATGATAGTAAAGATGCAACCACGAAACTAATTGTATGGATGGTGGAATATGTCTGAAATCAAAAAAACATCTAAGAACAAAAAAACCGTTGTAATTCTGGCCGCTCTAGTCGTTATTATCACTGCGGCTGTGGTAATCTGGCTTACAATGGGTAACAAGAGTGAAGACAGCCCTGCTGCTACCGGAACCCCTGGCGCTACTGCCTCCAAAGACGGCGATACGAAGTCCCTGGAGCAGACGTTTTATATTTATGATACGGTTGTGAATATCAAGGTGTTCGGCAATACGGTAGAGCAGAAGAACATGGATGATATTCAGGCTATGCTGGAACGGATGGATATCGAGTTCAGCCGCACCAAGACGAACGGGGAATTGTACGCGGTGAATCAAGCCGCCGGCAAAGAAGCCGTTGCTGTGTCTGATGAAACACTGGATATCGTGAAGCTCTCCCTCAAATATGCTGAGGAAATGGACGGGCTGTATGATCCGACGGTTGGCCCGCTTGTGGATCTATGGGCGATCGGCGAAGGCGGGGAGCATGTGCCTGACCAGGCGGCGATCGACAAGGCCCGGAGTCTGGTCAATTACAAGGATGTGATTGTTGATGAGGCTGCGAAGACGGTCAAGCTGGCCAAAGAAGGCATGGTGCTGGACATGGGCGGAATCGGCAAAGGCTATGCGGCTGACCGGATCGCCGACTATCTCAAGGCTCAGGGCCTGAACAGCGCAATGATCAATCTCGGCGGCAGCAGCATTATCGCCCTTGGCAACAAGCCGAACGGCTCCCAGTGGAATATCGGCCTGCAGGACCCCGATCAGAGCCGGGGCACCCAGCTGGGCACGATTAAGATTACCGATGAGGTCATTGATGCTTCCGGGGTATATGAGCGCTTCTTCATGCAGGACGGGGTGCGTTACCACCATATCCTCGATCCGCGTACAGGCTTCCCTTCCCAGAACGGGCTGAAGAGTATCACAATCATGAGCCCCAACGCGACAGACGCGGACGCTCTTTCCACCGGTGTGTTCCTCATGGGCCTGGAAGAAGGCATGAAATATCTCGAAGCGCTGCCGGAGAAGGTGGAGGCCTTCTTCATTACAGACGACAACAAGATCTATGCCACCTCTGAGCTGAAGAAACGGCTGAATCTGACCGATTCGACTTATAGCTTCGCTAATTAATAGTCTGTGGTGCGGGAGATTCGGAAACGTAGCGGATGAGGAGCTGAAGATAACCAGGCTCAACTTAGCCATGGATCTGGTAGCTTAACTATTATAGCTGATCCGATGAACAACAACAGTAAAAGGTGCCTTCCTTTGGCGGAGGGCACCTTTATTTGTGTTACTGACTACCATCTACTGAAGGCCGCATTCACCAGCAGCCCCTCATTCCATTGTGTTCGGGTTATCGCATACATTTGGCCCGGTCGGTGTGATTCAAGCAGATTTTACTTTCAATTATCCGTTTCGCCAACTTCTGGATGACTCAATGGGATTTTTCCCTTTAAATTATCCACTTCGCCTACTTCCGGGCGATTCAATGGGATTTTTCCCTTTAAATTATCCACTTCGCCTGCTTCCGGGCGATTCAATGGGATTTTTCCCTTTAAATTGTCCGTTTCACCTACTTCAGGGCGATTTAATGGGAGATATCCCTTTCAGCGCTCCAAAGAGAATGGGCCGCTGAAGCACCGGCCGGAAGCAAGGCTTCACACCAGCGGCAGCTCGCTGAACTCCTTATAATTCTTGAAAATATAGCTCGGCGCATGGTCCGTGCCCGGCTGCCGCCCGCGCGGATTGTACCAGCATACCTTCCAGCCTGCCGCCAGCGCGCCTACTACATCGTTGGCCCAGGTATCGCCCACATAAAGGCTGTTCTCCGGTGTAGTTCCCGTCACCCTGTTGACATGAGCGAAGATGGCCGGGTCCGGCTTCGCCAGACCGACCGCATCCGAGATGAAGATCATCTCCGGGGGAATGATCCGGTCGATGCCCAGCCCGCGCAGCTTGCCCATCTGGTGCTCCTGCGGGCCGTTGGTGATAATGCCTACCGGATGGCCCAGGCTAATGAACCGCTGAAGCTGCTCTGCTACGCCGTCAATCATCTCAATCGTGTACTGGCGGGCAATATAGGAGGCCTGTATCTGCACCGCCTGCTCCCGGTTGAGCGGCAACCCATATTCGGCAAAAGCCAGCTCCAGCCGCAGCACCCGTGTCTCCTCCAGCTCCATCTCCCCGCGCAGATACTTCGGCCACAGCAAGTCGCTGTGATGCCTTACCGTGTAGAACAGCTCCGCATAATCCAGCTTGTCCTCCTCAGGGGCCAGCACCTCACGTACAGCTTCCCTGAAGGGGACCAGGTGGTCATATAGTGTATCATCCAGATCAAAAAATACAGCCAGCTTACTGCTTGTCTCCACCACTATAACTCTCCTAACTATATCTTCAGAAATATAAATGATAAGTGAAAAAGCTCTCGTCCCGCTCATAACCCTGAGCTTCGTATAGACGCTGTGCACCGGTATTGGTTGTCATGGTGGATAGCGTCAAACCCTTGGCGCCTGTCCCCTGCGCGAATCCCTTCACGCCTTCAAGCAGCAGTGAGCCCAGTCCCTGTCCCCGCTGCTCCTGCGTCACAAACAGATCATTCAGTATCCACACCGGCTGAACCGTAATGGAAGAGAATGAGGGATACAGCTGCGCTATCCCATAGATCCGCCTGTCTTCACCTTCACCGGCAACAGCCATGAAGACAACAGACTCTCCGTTCTCCAGTCTTGTCTGCAGGAATTCCCTGGCGGCTTCCCTGTCCGGCTGCTGGCCGTAGAAGCTGCGGTATTCATCGAACAGCGGTACAAGCTCCTCCACATCCTCAAGACCTGCCCGTTCAAAACGATAATTCAACAAAGGTAATCCCCCTTATTCCCTGGAATCATAAAAGACATGACGGGCGGTAATCTTACCATCCTCAATATCCATCAGGCCGAAGGAATATTGCTTCTCCCTGCGTTTGTCCGTGGGCGATCCGGGGTTGAACAGCAGAATCCCGTTCTCCCGGCGCATCAGCGGCTGATGGGAATGCCCGAAGAGAATGCAATCTACGTCCTGGCCTTCAAAAGCGAGCAGCGCATTACCGTCCGTCCCTTTGCGGGAATACGGAGCGTGTCCGTGAATCATTCCGATGCGCATGCCTTCAAGCGTAAGGATCTTGCTCTCGCCGAAGCGCTCAATAATCTCATAGCCATCGTTGTTCCCGGCAATCCCCTCTACCGGAGCAAGCTCGGCGAGCATATCGTAAATCTCCGGCGACACCCAGTCGCCCAAATGCAGAATGATATCCACCTGGCGAAATTCCTTCATAAGCACGGACGGCAGCCCCTTGGCCCGGCTTGAGAGATGTGTATCCGATACCACTCCAATCTTCATCTGCATTCTCCTCCTTATTCAAAATGGCTAAGAAGCGCGGTAAACTGCGATTCCCAGCCATTTTTATGTTCAAATCCAAGTTTACGTTCTATCATTGTACGATGCCCTGAAGAGGGAATGCAAGCGGGAGGCCCGGCGTCTGCCACCGCTTCGACTTGCCCGGAAGGACACTTTTCTTCTACATATTAGAGCCTTACGGACGGTCGGAATACGGGCTCAAGGCGGTCACCGCCATCTGATGCTGACTTGTATCTGCCGGGGAGCGCAGTTAGCTGCGGTTCTTAGCCATTTTCATATACTGAAATCCTCACTCCGTCCAGTTCCACAGCCGCACTTCACCCACCTGGAGGTGACTCACCCATGAAGCCTCGCGCAGCTTCAGCAGCTCCTTGACCGGTCCAGTGACAACGGCTCCGTAGAGCTTCACCCCGTTCTGCTCCAGATAGGCCACGGAGGTGTCTAACTGTTCGATATACACCGCTCTGCCCGCGAGTGTCTGATGCTGCTGCAGCAGCTTAAGGGTCTTGATGAAATTGGCATCTCGTAGTTCTCCGCTCCCGTATGCCTCAACGGAAGGCGACACGCTGCTGTAGGAGGATACGGAGCTGAACCAGCCTGTTTTTTCCTTGGTGACCTCTGATCTCTTCATATCATCCTTATGCCAGATAGGATAATAGGGGAAGCCAAGCGGGTGTACGATCGCATCGTTCTCCCTCGTTGAAGGTCCGGCATCCGCCCCGAACCAGACAGGCTGAAGGTTCAGCGGCTCCAGCTGCTTCAGGAGTTCATCTGTGGTATATAAATGGCCGAGTGACAGATACGCCTCAGCAACCGTACCTTCAGAAAGCTTCGCAAGCCTCTTCCACTGGTCATTATCATCCCCTCCAACGGCGCCGCCCTTCGCAGACGGATAATAGAACACTTTTCCAGACCCGTTCCGCTCATCCATCCAATTATATATACCATTATTGGCCAGTCCCAGAAGGAAATTCTGTGAATAATTACCGACCTGAATGCTCTCGCTGCCCACCTGCTTCAGCATATTCCCGGATAACTCCATCCGGAAAAAATAATGTGCATCCGATGACAGCCGCACCGTGGTGTTGGGGCGGGTAACGGCAATCGCTGATTCTACCACATCACGGTAAGTGTCACCCCGGTCTCCGGTGTTGTAGAAGACTACTGTGATAATACTGCTAATGACCGTAAAGATCAGGAACGCCGAAAATACAGTAAGTGTATTGTTAATCCGCGCCTTCCATTTGCCCCGGCGAATAATGGACTTCTCTCTTCGCTTCTTTTTCGCCTTCTTGAACCCTGGTGCTGCGCTTCCTTGCGGGTCCGTCTTGGTCCAACTCCCGGTGACCTGCCCGTCCTGCTCCTCCTGCTCCATCTGTTCCTCCAGATACAACTGATACGCTTCAAGCTTCGCCAGCTCACTCTCCAGCTCCTCACGCTCTTCCTCCGGGAGGGTACCCTCGCTGTATTGGCGCAGCTTCTCTTTGAATTCCTCACTCATGCTCATTCCTCCTCCGATCCGCCTCACGCAGCTTCTGCCTGGCGCGGAATATGAGTATCTTGTATTGGGACAAGCCCACCTCCATAATGCCAGCAGCTTCCTTATAGCTCAGCCCGTGCACATCGTGCAGCAGCAGGGCATGGCGCTGCCCCTCCGGCAACAGGCTAAGCGCCCGCGCCGCTTCCTCCCACCGTTCCTGCCTGAGCAAGGTGCCCTCCGTAGTCTCCGGGTGGGGCAGGCTGCTGAAATAAGCGCCTTCCTTCGCCACGCTCCGCTTCTCCTTGCGCGTATAATCCACGAATGCATTATATGCGACCCGGAACAGCCACGGCTTAACCCTTTCCTCCCGGCAATCCTCCAGATACAGATACGCCCGGTAAAAGGTATCCTGCATCAAATCTTCAGCCGCATGATGGTCCTGGCAGAGGGAGCGCAGATAGCGGTAGATGTCGTCAACATAATGTTCATATAGTTCATCCAGCGAATTTGGCTCCATCTCCTCCCCCCTTACTCCATCCACGTATGAGAATGCGAAAAGTTACACCTCTGTACGAAATTTCCTGAAATCATCCATTTTGTTCGCAAGCAAAGTCCATCTTCCCCGGAGGGCGGTGGTGCGGGATCCGCTAGGGTGCAATGGGCCGAGATGCGATGGTGCAGGGAGCGACGTGCAGGGGGCGCGATGTGCGGGGGGCGTGTGCGGGGGGCGAACCCCGCCACTCCCGTTGCGGACTGGAGATCCCTTATTTGGCCGGAACACAGCATTTCGCATGCCTGGCGGACTCAGATGCCGTTAAGCCCCCTCTCCGGCCTCCGTTTACGCTCCACAATACAATATAGGGGCTCCTGAGTCCGATACGAGCAGAAAAGCCGTCTTTTTCGCCAAATAACGTCCTCTGTGTCCGCATAACTCCCCAGATGACCCCAAAACCTCTAATTTGTAAACACCGAAGGCTAGCAGCCAGCAACGGCGGAGGAGCTCAAATTCAGCACAAAGGGAGCCTCCCGGCCCCCTGTATGCTAACTCTGGCGATTCATTCCCCAGCCTCATTCGCGCTGGCAGCCTGCTCTCCACGTATTTTACTCAATAAAAGCCGATGCTGGACGATGCATCCTTCATCCATTCCCGTTTGCGGCCCTTGTCCAGCTCGCCGCGCATGCCGCGCACAAGAAGCTCCACATCTGCCGTGCCGTTCTCATGCCACTCCAGTGCGGCACTGACATACAGCTCGCCGAGCTGGGTCAGGGAGAAATCCCCGGTCAGACGCGCAGCAGTGGCCGTGCCTTCCTCACCTGCGAAGGCGGAGAAGCCGCGCAGCTGCAGATATTCAAGGCGTAACGCCTCGCTTGGCATCTTGATCTCATAGGCCCGGTCGAAGCGCCCGGCGCGGTTCATGAGACCCGGGTCGATTTTGTCAGGGTAATTGGTCGTGCCGATCAGGAAGATCCCCTCCTTGGAGGTGGCCCCGTCCAGCGTGTTGAGGAAGAAGGAGCGCACCTCCTGCGGCATGGAATCAATATCCTCGATCACCAGCACCATCGGCGCCAGCCGGGCCGCAGCCTCGAACACCTCATTCACCGATTCGCTGCTCGTATACTCCGTAATCTGCCAATAGAGCACCGGTCCCGGCACGCTTCCGGCAATGGATTTGACCAGGGTGGTCTTGCCGTTGCCCGGATGCCCGTAGAGCAGAATCCCCCGCTTGTACGGGATATCATAGGTCACATAGAAGCTGCGGTCGCTGTCGAAGAACTGATCGAGCGAGCGGTAGATCTCTTTTTTGATACCGGCGTCCAAAATCACCTCTTCACGCCTAACCGCACGCGTAATCGGCTCATCCTCACGGGAGATCCCGTTGCGCCGGTCGGTGAACACCGTCACCTTGTTGATATTCTGCTCCCGCTGACGCTTGCGCACATTACCAAGGAAGAACTGCAGCTGCTGATCCGATGCGGCAAATACATAATCCTGAAAGTTAATGCCGTTCTCCTGAAACACCGGAACCCGCGCCAGCGCAATGCCCATCGCCGGATAAGCGAGCACATTATTGCGCACCGACAGATGGATATGGTACTCCGGCTGCTCCTTCTCATCATCGAACACGAAGGTCCGGTCCTCCAGACGGTCAAAAATCCGCGCCACATGCTCCACACCGGCATTCCCGCTCTGCACATCGTTCTCTAGCAGCTTCCAGTATTCGCTGTTGGGGTCATCGCTGGCATACAGCTCGTAACGGACACCGTACCGGGTGTAGAGGGCTTCAAGGATACCGTCCACCAGGCGGGCATACACATCGTAGCCTTTGATAATGCCGGCTCTCTCTTCATCATATTCATAGATTACAGCCGGTTTCTTGTTCTCCTGCTCCATCCTTATTTCGTCCCCTTTATCGCTGCGAGCGGCTTGCATTTGGCCACAACGGCAGCCAGGCCGGCCCCCGTAACGCTTTCTATGATCTCATCTACATTCTTATAGGCTTGGGGGGATTCGTCAATGATAGATTCCAGGGAATGCTGGTTCACGACAATCTCGTCTTCCGTTCCCACCTTCATCGACCGGGAGAATTCCTGGACACTCACCAGCCGCTTCGTGGCCGAGCGGGAGCGGATACGTCCTGCACCATGGCAGATGGAATAATAATTCTCTTCCCCTCCGGGCTGGCCGACCATGATATAAGAGGCCGTACCCATCGAGCCGGGAATCAGCGCCGGATGTCCGGTCCCCGCATAAGGGCGCGGATTATCCGCATGCTCCGCAGGCAGAGCGCGGGTGGCCCCTTTGCGGTGGACGAACTTGCTGCCTGCGGAAGTCTTCTCTTCCCAGGCATAATTGTGCATCAGATCGTAAAGGGTTCGCAGCTCGCACTTCGGGCCGAAGACGTCTCGGAAGCCCTCACGGACTCCATAAGCAATCAGGTGACGGTTCACTACCGCATAGTTCAGCGCCGAGTACATCAGATTAACATAGCGCTGCGCCTGCGGATGCGCCAGAGGCGCATAGATCAAGCGCGGGTCGGCGCTGCCCAGCCCCAGCTGGCCCATGACCTTGGCGAAGGCCGGGGTACAGAATTGATTGACCATGCCGCCCCAGGCCCGTGATCCGGAGAGGATCATGACGACAATCTGCCCGTCCTGAAGCCCCCAGGCTTCCGCCACTTCCCGCTGCTCCTCCGCGATCTCAATCGCCTGAATCTCGACGAAATGGTTGCCGCCGCCAAGAGTTCCGAGCTGGCGGTGGCCCCGGTGCCAGGCCATGTCCGGCAGCTCATTCAGAATCTCTTCGTCGAAGCCCAGCTTGCTGATCTCCACGTGGGAAAGCGCACTTGATTTCTTCGGCGTATAACTGTCCGGGATATATTTGTTCGGCAGGCCGTGCAGTCCCTTGCGTACGATATTCTCCAGCCGGATATCGCTGTAGTGGCCGCGCTGCTGGGCCTCCATCGGCAGATACCGCTCAATGGCCCGGACCAGCTTGCGGCGCAGCTTCACTTCTCGCAGATCATCCACGTGCAGGTTGGTCAGATGCACGCGCATCCCGCAGCCGATGTCGCTGCCCACAATGGACGGCGACACATAGCCTGATTCGGCATCCCATACAGCCGTAGTGCCGATACAGGTTCCGACGCCTACATGCACATCCGGGGTATAGCTCATATATTCGATATTTGGTATCTGCAGATTGTTATTAGCCATCTCCAGGACCTTGTAATCCAGCGTGCCGAACAATTGCTCACTGGCGTAGATTTTGAGGTCGCCGCCCGGAAGGGCCACCTCATGTTTATAGCGGGACATCTCTTCCGCTTGTTGCTTCATGCTATTCATATCTATTTTCATTTCCTCTCAGGTTGGGTTTCCAGGTACACAAAAAAGAGCCGCAGACCAGTTCTGATCATGCGGCTCCCGGCGCGCTAAGTGCAGCTTCCCGTTGAAGCTTGCACCCGTTCAAAGCACACCCGTATTCAGTTCAGACATCAGCAGCAATACCCTGCGCATTATGTCTTCCGGACGAAGGCGATGAGATCAGATCGTACATATGCGGTTGTCAGGTGATCCTGCTGTCTGTTCCGTTCATTTGTTCCAATCATGATCCATCAGCCTCCCTTCTCTAAATGATAAACCCAATAATATATGGCCTTGCAGCACATTGTCAACCCTTATTCTGGTAAAAAATTATTTTACTTAAATTTGGACCAGTCCTGATTGCTGTTCTCCAGCAGATGGCCGAAATCATTCTCCAGCCGCTTCTGCTCCGCCTTGCGCTTATCCTCGGCTGCCTTTAGGACAGCCTCCTTCTTGTCCCGTTCTTCTGCCTTGAGCGCATCGGACTGCGCCTTTAGCTTCTCCAGAACCTCGCCGCTCAGCATATCCTTCAGGGTTGCCGGAGCATCCGTTGCCGCAGGGCGCGGGGCCGGTGTGTTTTTTTTCTTTTTTGCCATGGGAATCATCCTTTCATGCGGCTATAATCCTTCAAATTTGTTTTAGGCACGGGGCTTTTCGTTTATAATGTACAATAAGAGGTGAGCCTAATGAAATCCACAGAGTTATGTCCAAGATTACAAAAAAGCATGGATATTATCGGCAGACGCTGGACGGGCTTAATCATCTATCAGCTTTTGCAGGGTCCCCAGCGCTTCGGGGAAATTGAGTCCTCGCTGCCTGTCAGCGGCCGGCTGCTGTCCGAACGGCTGAAGGAGCTGGAGCAGGAAGGCATCGTGCTGCGCGAGGTGTTCCCTGAGACCCCCGTCCGCATCCAGTATTCGCTTACAGGCAAAGGCCGGGCGCTGGAATCCGTCATCCGCGATCTCCAGGTCTGGTCGGAATCCTGGATTACGGAAGAGGAATGCCGTTCCGCCTTCAGCGCTCCTCCGCAACCTCAATAAGGCCTGTCGATTTATATATTTACAGCTTGCGGCCGATGATGACCAGATCGCGCGGGATGCCGTCAAGCACCGCGACTCCCGGCAAAAGCCCCCACTCCTTGAATTCGAACTTCCGCAGCAGAGCAAGACTGGGCTCGTTATGGCCGAATACGAACCCGACCAGATTCTGCAGCCCAAGGCGCGGACATTCCTCCACCGCCTTGGCCAGCAGAATACTTCCCGCACCGCTGCCGCGGAATTTCTCATTTACATAGACACTAATCTCTGCTGTTCCATTGTAAGCCGGACGTCCGTAGAACGACTGGAAGCTGAACCAGGCGGCGATCTCGCCCCCCTGTCTCAGTACCCACAGCGGCCGGTGATGGCTGTTATGCTCATGGAACCATCCCACCCGCTCCTCTACGCTTATCGGTTCAAGATCCGCAGTTACCACTCTTCCGGCAACCGTTGAATTATAGATCTCCACAATTGCTTCCAAATCCTCTATTACTGCATCCTCTATACTGTAAGCCTGCCAATCCATGCTGTACGTCCTCCTAATTGTGGTATGAACATCCGTAGAGTAATTATACTCCAAGCCGGTCTTATTACGCAGCAGTTCTACAGTTTCAGTAAAGCTGAAGCAACCTCACTGAAACAGCATTATTCAAGCCCGGTCTGTTCCAGACTCCATTTCCATAATCGTGCGGCCGCTTCTGTATCCTCCGCCCGTGGCGTCAGTTCCTTGATCTTGCGGCGGTAATAATATTGCCCGCTTACCCCGTCCAGCTCCGGTGCAGTCGCCAGATAGATGGCCGTATCCGCCCCCTGCTCTGGAGTGAGGAAGAAGTAGGACACCAGCTTCAGAACCCGGCGTCCGAAGCCCGTCTCCCGGTTCACGCCGATGCTCGTTCCCACTGCACCCGGATGCAGGCTGTTCACCGTCACCTGCGTTCCCTTCAGGCACGCAGCCAGCTCACGGGTGAAGAGAATATTCGCCAGCTTGGAGCGGCCGTACGCTTTGGCCGGATTGAAGCCGCGCGACAGCGTATGATCCTCCAGATAGAGCTTGCCGATTTTATACGCTCCCGATGCCACGACAACAATCCGCCCCTGTTCAGCAGCCTTGAGGTTATCCAGCAGCAGGTGGGTCAGCAGAAAGTGCCCCAGATGATTCACGCCCAGATCCAGCTCGTAGCCATCTGCTGTCAGCTCACGCTTCAGCGCTACCACCCCTGCGTTATTGATCAGAACATCCAGCACAGGATATTCGGCAGTGAACGCCCCGGCAAAAGCGCGAATGCTATCGAAGGAAGCGAGATCGCACAGCATCAGCCGGATCTGGCTGGAGCCGCTCTGCCGCACCGCTTCGGCAAGAGCCTCTTCCCCCCGCTTAAGGCTGCGGCAGGCCATAATGACAGTTGCTCCCCTGCGGGCCATTTCCACGGTTGTAGCCAGCCCCATCCCGGAGTTTGCACCGGTGACCAGCACCGTTTTTCCTTGCATGGACATCTTCCCCTCTCCTGCATATAGGTCCTATAGGCAATTGTAGCGGCCTGGCCTAATCCGAGTAAGTATATGCTAGTTAAGGTTATGTTACATCATTTCAGAGGGTTAACATAGTCAAAAAACGACCATTCTTCACTTCCAGTCCGGACGCAGCGCAATCAGCCGGTCATCCTGCGCCTGCGGGTCTCCTCTGCCGTCGCGGTTGTTGGTCATAAGGTACAGAGTACCATCCGGCCCTTCCGCCACATTACGGATTCGCCCGTACTTTTCCTTGAACAGGCTGGTAATGGAAGGCGTTCCGCCCGCAGGCGGCAGCGATACCCTTAGGAGCTGCTGTCCGGCCAGATTGGCAACCAGCAGCTCACCGGCCCAGGGTCCCTGCGTAATGAAGGTCATTCCTGACGGAGCCCAGGTCTCCTCTCCGCTGTGGACCAGCGGAGTCACCAGCTTCGGCTGGCCGTCTCCGGTCTCATCGCCTTCGATCAGCGGCCAGCCATAATTGGCTCCGGCCTTGATGAGATTCAGCTCATCGTGATTGGACTGCCCATGCTCGGAGCTGTAGAGCGCCCCGCTCTCCGGCTGCCAGGCCAGCCCCTGGGCATTGCGGTGACCCATGCTGTAGACCGGCGATCCGGGCCACGGGTTGTCTTCGGGGATGGAGCCGCTGGCCGTAATCCGCAGGATTTTGCCGCCCAGATTATCCTTGTCCTGCGCCAGCTCCGGATCATAGCGGTCACCTGTGGTGATGTACAAGTTCCCTTCCGGGCCAATCTTGATCCGCCCGCCGTTGTGGTTGGTGTCGCCCGGGATATGATCCAGCAGAACCCGGCTGATCTCTGCTGAGCTGCTTCCAATCTGAAGCTGCAGCACCCGGTTCGCCGGTTCGCCCTTTTCGGTACGGTATGTGTGATAGACATAAGCCCGTCCATTCTGCTCAAAATCAGAATCCAGCGCAAGCCCCAAGAGCCCGCCTTCTCCCTTGCTGACAAAAGGATCCGAGAGCTTCAGCAGCGGAGCATCGCGCAGCTTGCCGTTCTCCATGACACGCAGGCTGCCGGAACGCTCTGTAATGAAAATTCGTCCATCCGCTGCAAACGCCATCTCCCAGGGAACCTCCAGTCCGCTGGCTAAAGTCTCAGCAGTATAGGGGAAATCCGGGGATACACCCGGAGCTTCATCAGGCTGGGCGTTGACCGGCGGACTGCCTTCTGCCCCATTCTCCTGCAGACTATCCTCCTGTGCAGCGGAAGTGCAGCCTGACAGCAACGTTATCAGCAAGACCAGTGTTACACGCAGCAGACAGGTCCGGGAGAGTAACCTTATTTTTGATCCATTCATATTCCTAACCTCCTTCAAGTATTATCAGATCCTGATTGTGGCAACTATTACCCTGTGCTTCTCTTCCTCAAACGACTGAGGCTGCAGTGATAACGGGAGGTGCAGCATCCATTTTTATGAATTATAATGGGAACATTGCTGTTCAAGCGTGTAGATGAAAGGGGAACTAATGAAATGAATGCAGCTCTGCAACAACTGGAGCAGGACATGGCAGCCGCAAGCCTGGATGCCCTGCTCGTAACCGATCCCAAGCATGTGTACTATTTGACGGGCTTTGCCAGCAACCCGCATGAACGTTTTCTGGGCCTGCTGCTGATCCGGGGCGAGAACCCGGTGCTGATCGTTCCGGCGCTGGACGCCGAAGCGGCGCATGCCGCCTCCTCGGTGAAGACGATTCTGACACACAGTGACACGGACAACCCGTACGCTCTGCTGAAGTCACGTTTCGGCAATGTTAGTCCGGGCAGCATCGGCATCGAGAAGGAACACTTCTCCGTCAGCCGGTATGAACTCCTCGCAGAAGCGGTCGCCGCCGGTTCCTACCAGGATATCGGCCATCTGCTACGGGCGATGCGCGCGGTCAAGACCCCGGAGGAAGTGCGCGTCATGAAGCATGCCGCTGAGCTGGTCGAGGAGGTTCTCCGTCAGGGCCTGAAGCATGTCAAAGCCGGAGTCAGCGAGATTGAACTGGTAGCGGAGCTGGAGTATCTGATGAAAAAAACCGGTGCCTCCGGCCCCTCCTTCGACACGATGGTGCTGTCCGGTCCGAAAACGGCCCTCCCACACGGCGTACCGGGCGAACGCCTTATTCAGCCGGGCGATCTGCTTATGTTCGACCTCGGTGTGTATGCCGGAGGCTACGCTTCCGATATTACCCGCACCTTCGCTGTAGGTGAAGTGGACAGCAGACTGCGTGATATATATAGTGCTGTGCTTGCTGCCAATGAAGCGGGCATTGCCGCCTCCGTGGCCGGAGCGTCCTTCGGTTCTGTCGACAAGGCGGCACGTGATGTCATTGACGCCGCAGGTTACGGGGAGTACTTCATGCACCGTGTCGGACACGGGCTGGGCATGGACACCCATGAATATCCTTCGCTGCACGGGCTGAATACGGATATTATCCAGAACGGCAACGTCTTCACCGTAGAGCCGGGGATTTATGTGCCGGGCCTCGGCGGTGTGCGCATTGAGGATGATGTGCTGGTCACCGCCGAAGGTCCGCAGACGTTGACCCGCTTCCCCAAAGAATGGACAGTGCTTAACCTGTAATTCTGCTGAGCGTTCAGGAAGCCTCAAACTTAGCGCGCGAGCCCACTATAAATCACGGCACACAAAAGCCCCAGTCTCCCGATCTTCGGGGCTGGGGCTTTATAATGGGGAGACTTACTCCCGGATAACAGGCTTCTGCTCTTCTTCGGCAAATTTGAAGGAACGGCCCAGATACAGCACCGGCGTGCCGGCGGCCGTGAGGATGAACTTGGACAGGTAGGTGGTCAGCAGAATCTCGGTCCACACCTTCATGTCATAGGTTCCGGCAAAAGCAATCGTACAGAAGATCAGCGTATCGACAAAGGAGCTGATCATCGTGCTGCCGTTCGAGCGAATCCATAGCTGCTTAGAGCTGCCGTAATATTTTCGTATCCAGGCGTAGAGCCGTACATCCAGGAACTGGCTGATACAATAAGCGGTCAGACTGCCCAGCGCCAGTCTCGGCATCAGGCCGAATATCGTCTGCAGCGCGGATTGGGCAATGTCCGTCTCCTGCGGCTTGAACACCAGCACCATCTGCATAATGACGGTCGTCATCAGCAGTGTGAAGAAGCCGAACCACACAGCGCTCCGCGCTTCAGCCCGGCCGTACCGCTCATTGAGCAGGTCACTGGTCATATAGAGCGTAACATACATCGTATTGCCCAGCGTCATCACGATATCGAACGGCATCGCAATGGTCTTGGCGACCTGGATATTAGCGACTACGGTCGCCATGCCGACCCAGGCGTAGAGCCCTTTTTTACCGAATAAGCGGTAGCACAGCAGAAAAAACACAAAATTAACGACAACAAAACAAACGCCCCACAACAAATTAAACATAATGCCTGGTATTCCTCCTAGTTTTGGTTACGCGGGATGGTTACGAACCGCGGATCGCAGTAGTCAAGAAACAAAACATTATTACTCTATCACATACAAAGCTAACATGCTATGAAATTTTAAATTTTCAGAAAAACGGCATTTCGTTGCTTCTTTTTGCCGAAATAGTGATAGAGTCATTAAATATTCAGTTATTTCTGAAAATAATGCAGTATATTGCAAATTTTCACTATTCAACCGGAGGTTAATTCTATAGAATATGGAGATTAAGATGCATTTCACGTAAAAAGGAGCGAATGCCATGTTTGGCTTCAAAAAATCAATTAGTCGCAAATTTACGCTGTTGCTGTTTGTCGTTTTGCTACTCACTTCTCTTACGTTGAGTATCAGCTTCTACATTATATCTATCGGCACCATTAACAGCTATGTCATTCCGCAGATCGACAAGTCTCTGAGTGCCGCCGCCCAGGATGCCTATAAGAACCTGAATGCAACCAGTGCGCAGCAGACCCTGAACAAGAATGAGCAGGCCAGGACCAATGTCGAATTCTATTTGGAAGACAAGCGTAAAAAGCTGGATGTGGATACTCTCTTCCTCATCAATCTGAAGGATGGCCAGGCCACTGTCCTGACCGCAGATCATGGCGCCAAGCTCCAGCCGGATGAAGCCTTAGAAGTATCGCCTGCCATGGAGCAAGCCTCCAAAGGAAAGACAGGGCTTAGTGAAATCTATAGTGATAGCCACGGTATACATAAAAGTGCCTATGTCGGTGTTCCCGGAACAACCATGATTGTAGCTGCAAGCGCCGATATGAACTTCGTCCAAGACAAAATGAGCAGCATCCTGTGGACAAGCGCAGGAATTACCCTGCTGGCGCTGGTGGTAGGCGTCACTGCCGCTGGCTTCATGAGCCGCAGAATCACCCGTCCGATCTCTAAGCTTGCGGCCTACAGCAACAAGCTGGCGGGCGGCGACTTCACTGAAGCACTCACGCTTAAGGGTACCGATGAAGTCGGACAGCTCTCCGAGAGCTTCCGCATCATGAGTGAGCGCTTGAAGGAGATGATCGGACATGTGCTGGATACCTCCGGGACAGTAGTGGCCGATTCCAATGATCTGAAGACGCGTGTCCAGATCCTTAATGAGATGGCTGAACATTCAGCGGCCTCTGTGGAAGAGATCGGCAAGGGCAGTACCATGATTGCCAGCAGCGCGATGGATAACTCCCGCGCCATGGATGAGATCAATATGGGCATCCAGCATATTGCCTCCGCTGCCGGTGAGGTCACCGAGCAGATCAGCGAGGCTTCCACCGAAGCCCAGAGCGGCAATGATATTGCCCAGAGTGCAGTGGAGCAGATGCGCCAGGTAGAGCAGGCCTCCGAACAGTCACTGGAGCAGTTCCGCTTGATGAACGAACGCTCGCTGATGATCGGTGAAGTCGTGCAGGGGATTACGGAGATTACCAAGCAGATTCAGATGCTGTCGCTCAATGCTTCCATTGAGGCTGCCCGTGCCGGGGAGCATGGCCGCGGATTCGCTGTGGTGGCCGGAGAAGTGCGCAAGCTCTCCGAGCAGTCCAAGGAGTCCAATGAGCAGATCCGTGAATTCCTGCTGAGTCTGCAGGAGGATATGAACCAGTCCGTATCCGAAATGAATCATGTCAACGCTGAAGTGGCTTCCGGAGTGAATAAGGTGGTCGAAGCAGGCAACGCCTTCAACCACCTGCTGATCCTCATTCAGAGCATCAATCACAGCATCCAGTCCGTCTCTGCCGCAACCCAGCAGATCTCAGCAGGTACCGAGGAAGTCAGTGCCTCTGTAGAAGAAACGGCGCAGATTACCGCCAAGTCGCAGCAGAACGCAGACACGCTTGCCGACAACTCGGCACGCCAGCATGAAGAGCTGGAGGGCCATGCCCTAACTGTCGAGCACCTCTACCAGCAGGCCGTGAAGCTGCAGAAGGCCGCTCAGCAGTTTAAGATTTGAGGGTGCTAAGAGCGGTCATGTGGAGATAGCGGGAGCGCTTATAGTTGTGAATTGATTTTCAAACGGTATCTTGTTTAGTGGAAGGGCGTGCTGGGACTATTGGGAGTCCTGCGACCTCTGTGAATGCTGCCGCCGTTAGCTTGATGCAGGATTTAGTTGGATAATTGTATCTTAATTCGGAAATTTTGGATCGTTAGAGGATTTTAGTTGGAAAAGTGTAACTTATTTTCGGATGAATTCTCTTTTTTCGGTAATTCCAGCTTTTTTAAGTGCCTTTTTTCCAACTATTGCTTGGTAAGGTGCCGGTGGTGCATGAACAAGTGCCGAAAATCCAACTATTTTTGACGCTGATACTGATGCTGATACAGAGCTTGAAATCCGCCGGACCAGCTAATACAATAGAAAAGCAGTTCCCGAGGCGATGTGGCCTTTGGAACTGCTTTTTTTTGGAAAAGTGAAGGTTGTTGCTCAGTGCCTTGGCGCCCATAAAATGACGGATACCCCGATGACACAGATGCCGGCCCCGATCCAGTCGTAGAGATCCGGCGTCTTGCGGTCCACCAGCCAGCCCCACAGTACAGCCAGTACGATGAATACTCCGCCATAAGCGGCGTATACCCGGCCAAACGAAGGAAACTTCTGCAGGGTCGGGATTATACCATAGGCGATCAGGATAACCGAGCCTGCTAATCCATACCATAACGGGCGCGATTCCCGCAGCCAGAGCCAGACGAGGTATCCGCCGCCGATCTCAGCGAGACCAGCTACAACAAACAGCAGCACTGCAAGCAGCATGGCTATTCTCCCCCTCCAGGCAGACCCATGGTTGCATATACCGCAGCCATATTCAAATGGGACTCCACAGCATCTGCCAGCCGGTCAAATTCCTGTTCACGGAGTTCGGCAGCCGAGAAGGTCGCCGTTAGCGGTGTCAGCCCCTTGGAGCTGCGCAGTCCGTTCAGCCAGCTCCGGCGCAGGGCATCGTTATGGAACAGCCCGTGCAGATAGCTGCCCCAGACTCTACCGTCCCAGGTTCCCCAACCCTCCGGCACAGCCTGTCCTTCCGGTCCGGCCAGCGTAAACAGGCTGAGTACAGAAGACGGATCGTGGTTCGTGGTTGTTCCCATATGTATCTCATAACCAGCGACAGGCAAAACTTCCGGTGTTACACCATTGGCTGTGGTGCTTAACCGCAGGGGATGATCCGCAGCCAGCCCGCCGCTCACCCGCACCGTAGTCTTGTGCTGGAGAAAAGCTGTCGAGAGCGGCAGATATCCCAGCCCCTCGCTCTCTCCCGGCTCCGCACTCTCTACGGCATGGGGATCCAGCAGCTTCAAGCCCAGCATCTGATACCCGCCGCAGATTCCGGCAAGCTGCTCTGTTCCCCGCTCCAGCGCACGCTCGATTGCAGCAGGGAAACCCTGCTCGCGCAGATATTGCAGGTCAGCAGCGGTGTTCTTCGTGCCCGGCAGGATAATTACATCGGGCGTTCCCAGCTCATCTGCCGACTGCACGTAGCGTAAGACGGTATCCGGCTCCTCCTCCAGCGGATCGAAATCGGTGAAGTTGGAGATCCGCGGATAACGGATGACCGCGATATCAAGCTCCTTCGCGGAATCCTCCCGCTGACGGCCGGACGTTCCATCCAGTACTACGGAATCCTCCGCCTCAATTCGCAGCTGCGGCAGGAACGGCAGCACCCCGAGTACCGGGATGCCTGTGCGCTCCTCCAGCCAGTCCAGTCCAGGCTGTAACAGGGAGACATCCCCGCGGAATTTATTGATGATGAAGCCCTTGACCCGGGCGCGTTCATGCGGCTCCAGCAGCTCCAGGGTGCCGACGATGAAGGCGAAGACCCCGCCGCGGTCAATGTCGGCGACCAGCAGCACAGGCGCATCCGCCCATCCGGCCAGATTCATATTGACGATATCCCGGCTTTTAAGATTGATTTCCGCCGGACTGCCCGCACCCTCCATCAGCACAATATCATAAGCCTCCCGCAGCCTCCCGAGCGCATCCATTACGGTGTACTTAGCTTCGGGAAGGAACTTCTCGCGGTATTCCCTCGCGCTGAGGGCGGCATGCGGCACCCCATGCACGACAATCTGCGCACTCATCTCCCCGGAGGGCTTCAGCAGAATCGGATTCATATCGCTGGTAGCCGTAATGCCGAAGGCTTCCGCCTGCATCCCCTGGGCACGGCCGATTTCCTTGCCGTCCGCTGTGACATAGGAATTCAGCGCCATATTCTGCGACTTGAACGGGGCCGTCCGGTAGCCGTCCCGGGTCATAATCCGCCCGATGGCGGCAGTGACCAGGCTTTTGCCGACATCGGAGGCTGTCCCCTGGATCATCAGCACGGCGCCGGGCCGCCGAGGCCCGGCTTCCGCTGACCGGGCTGAGCCTAGTGCGCCTATTGCGCCTATATATGAGGCTGTATCTTCCATCTTCATCTTCCTCGCTTTCTTGCTGCTGCCGGCGCTTAGTGGCGGCGCAGGTGTTGGTCGCTGGGCGATGCGGCGTATAGGTGTAGGGCCGGCGCGGCGCACAAGGACAGGGCGAAGCAGCGATTAGTTACACGAAACCACCTAGTATGTCTTCGGTTTTCCGCATACATTTGGCCGGATTACCTTCGCGCTACCGATTGTGTTCGGTTTTCCGCATACATTTGGCTGGAATACCTCCGCGCTACCGATTGTGTTCGGTTTTCCGCATACATTTGGCCGGAATACCTTCGCGCTACCGATTGTGTTCGGTTTTCCGCATGCATTTGGCCAGATTACCTTCGCGCCACCGATTGTGTTCGGTTTTCCGCATACATTTGGCCCATCGAATTTACTTTTTCAGTCCTTAAGGATTCGCCGTGCCCCGGTTAGGGTGCAAGGGGTGGCCTAATTGCAGTTTGTACAACTAAATCGCCTGGTCTGCCGCCGAATTTCCGTTTAGCTGTATTTCGTGCAATTCAACAGCCTCTAGATCTGGATTTTCGCCCATTCAGGTAAATTTAGTTGTACAGACTACAGTTACAAGAAGAAAGCCTGCCGTTTCACTGTTTTTAGTTGCACAGAATACATTTATCACTGATTGTTCGCTACGTGCGCAGCGCGAAGCGGCGCTTAAATGCTGCGTAGGAACGGCTCATAATTCAGACGGACGCGGATACGGGCGGTTGCCGCGCAGCCCGCTAAGGCAGGTTGTGCTGGGCCAGTACCAGCACAAGCAGGACCACCGTCTCCAGCAGCTCGCCCAGCGCGCCGTAGACGTCGCCGGTGAGCCCGCCGAGCCGGCTGCCCATCCGCCGCGCAGCGAGCCGGCCGCAGGCCGCCGCAGCCAGCGGCGCCAGAATGGCCGCAGCCGCCAGCAGCGGCCAGGCCCCGCTGCCCGCGCCCAGCGCCAGAGGCGCAGCGGCAGCGGCCAGCGTCAGCAGTGCGGCGCTCAGGCCCGCGCGCCGCTCCTGCCGGGCAGGCAGCCCGCCGAAGGTGGCGGCCAGCCCTTCATTGCCGCGGGCCAGGGGATAGCGGGCCATCGCCCGCACCATGTACCAGCGGCCCCAGACCGGCGGCAGCAGGAGCAGCGGCAGCAGGCTGAAGCTGCCACCTTCGAGCCATGCCGCCAGCAGCGAGGCCTTCAGCAGCAGGAGCAGCACGCAGGCCAGCACGCCCATAGCGCCGACACGGCTGTCCTTCATGATCTCCAGCATCCGCTCCCTGGAGCGGTAGCTGAGCAGGGCATCGGCGCTGTCCATCCAGCCGTCCAAATGCAGCCCGCCGGTCAGCCCCACCCACAGGATGAGGGTGACGACAGCGGCAGGCCAAGCCGGCAGCAGCCAGCCAGCCGCTGCGGCACCGAGCGCCGTGCTAAGGCCGATGGTTGCCCCGACGAGCGGGTAATAGACCACGCTCGCGCGCAGCAGCTCCGGCGAGAACTCCCCGCTGCTTCTGACCGGAAACCGCGTCAGGAACTGAAACGCGGCTGCGGCATTTCCCCGCGCACTCACAGAAGATACTCCCGGCTTCTCAGCTCAACCGGGATTCCGGCGGTAACAAGAAATACCTGCCCGCACCGGGCAGCAAGCCGGGCGTTCATCCTTCCGGCCAAATCACGGTACAGCCGGCCCAGCGGATACTCCGGCACAATGCCGCCGCCGACCTCATTGGTAACGAGGATCAGCGTTCCCTCGAAGCCGGAGACCGCCTGCTCCAGACCGGCAATTTCATCCTCCACGAATTTTTGCCTGTCGCTCCTCTCCTCCACAGCCAGCAGCTGATTCGACAGCCAGAGCGTCAGGCAGTCCACCAGCACAGTCTGGCCGCTGCCGGAGAGCTGCTCCAGCAGTGCTGCGAGCTTAAGCGGCTCCTCCAGTGTCTCCCACTGGAAGCCGTCCGCGTCCGCCTGCCGCTGCTGCCGGTGCAACGCAATCCGCGCTTCCATCTCCGCATCAAAAGCCTGTCCGGTTGCCACATAGACCGCCTGCCGTGAGTCAGCCAGCTTGCGGGTCAGACGCTCGGCGAAGCCGCTTTTGCCGCTGCGTGCCCCACCTGTGACCAGAATGCTCATACGCTCTCCGATCCGGAGACGCCCGCACTCTCGAAGGTTGCCATCTCACGCATAATCCGGCAGACCGCTTCGATGAAATGCAAACACAGCGCGCCCCCAGTGCCTTCTCCCAGCCGCAGGCCCATATCAATCAGCGCTTCCAGGCCGAGGCGGTCCAGCATCAGCTTATGCCCCTGCTCACCAGAGACATGGGAAGCGATCATATACGCTGTGGATTCCGGCGCCAGTGCCCGGGCGATCAAGGCTGCCGCCCCGGAGATGAAGCCGTCCAGAATAACCGGAATCCGCAGGGACGCCGCTCCGAGAATCAGCCCGGCCAGCCCGGCAATCTCAAGCCCCCCGACCTTGGCGAGCACATCAACCGGATCTGCGGGGTCAGGGTTATTCACCTCGAGGGCACGTTCAATTACCGAGATTTTGTGCTGGAGCCGCTCATCGTTAATGCCTGTCCCCCGCCCAGCCGCCGTCTCTGCCGGAATGCCTTCGAGTGCGCACAAGACCGCCGCACTGGCTGTCGTATTCCCGATGCCCATCTCCCCGGTAATGAAAATCTCCGTTCCATTCTTCACCGCCTCCTGCGCCACATGAACTCCGGCCAGAATCGCGCGCAGTGCATCCTCCCGGCTCATCGCCGGGCCTGCTGCCATATTGTCTGTGCCCCGGCGGACCTTACGGTTAATCAGCTGCGGGTGCTCGATATCGCCGTTGATCCCGATGTCCACGAACTGTACCTCAGCACCGCCCTGACGGGCCAGCACATTCACCGCCGCCCCGCCGCTGAGGAAGTTATAGGCCATCTGCATGGTGACCTCCTGCGGAAAAGCACTGACGCCTTCACAGCAGACCCCATGGTCTGCGGCCATAACCACTACCGTTCGTTTGCTGTAGCAGGGCTGCTCTACTTTGGAGATTCCGGCCAACCGGACAGCCAGCGCCTCCAGCCGCCCGAGGCTTCCGGGCGGCTTGGTCAGACTGTTCAGGCGGAGCACCGCGCGCAGTGTAGCTTTTTCGTCAGGCGGGGCGATCCGTCCGGTTACTTCTTGAATGGCTGTGATCATTAATAATGCCTCCTATTAGATAGTGCGGAAGCGGGCTCCCGCTGCAAGAATACATCTGTGTCTGCTGATCAGGTTACGTTGAAGTTGTGTAACAGTCATTAAGTTTAAATTCGCAAGTATTGCAGGCCATGCCGCTCGTTAGTGAACAGAAGAGTCTAAGCCTGTATGAGAAGGAGAAATTTAGTCAAAATGCTTCTTTGGAGGTGATGCAACTGTATGAGCATACAGTGTAAAAGTTGCAGGATGCGGGTGCGGGTGCGGGTACGGGTGCGGGTGCGGGTGCGGGTGCGGGTGCGGGTGCGGGTGCGGGTACAGGTGTGCGGGGGTGGCGGAATGGTGTAGCGTGTGGTAGGTCAAGTTAGCTGAAATCAAGTGCACTAATACCCCTCATTTGACCGCCTGGCCCCATTTCGCTGAAATCAGGTGCACTAATACCCCTCATTCGATCGCCTGGCCCCATTTCGCTGAAATCAGGTGCACTATTGCTCCTCATTTGACCGACTAGCCCCATTTCGCTGAAATCAAGTGCACTAATACCCCTCATTTGACCGCCTAGCCCCATTTCGCCGAAATCAGGTGCACTTGTGCACCTCAGCACTGTAGGATCAAGGAATTTCTCCCTCTCATCTCCCCCACCAGCCTACATCCCGCCACAATTACCTAGTTACCTGCCAACCGTCTACCCGCCCGCCAACTTTCAGCACCATCAAGCTCCTGCCGGCTCCCCAGCCTTCCCCCATTACAAGCCCAAAAGCCCCCTCCAAATGAAGAAAGGGGCTTCCTGATCCGGCGGCGGGCCGGAATGCTGTTACAATATCCCTATTTCTTCCTTTAAGGATTATAGGTGATATGAAATCATCTTACAATTACATTTTTACCTGCAACACTATGCAGCATTGACATCTTCATGAAGTCGTCCAGCCGCTCCAGCGCTTCGGTCAGCTTCGCCGTAGAAGCGGCGTAAGAGCAGCGGATATAGCCTTCCCCTCCGGCTCCGAACACATGGCCCGGCACCACGGCAACTCCTGCCTCCTGAAGCAGGCGCATGGCGAACTCTTCTGATCCCAACCCGGTGCGGCTAATCGAAGCGAAAGCATAGAAGGCCCCCTGCGGCATATGACAGGACAATCCGGCGGCCCGCAGACCCTCCACAATCAGCGAGCGGCGTTCTTTGAAGCACGCCTTCATCCGCTCCATATCCGGAAGCGCACTTCGCAGCGCTTCGACAGCGGCAATCTGTCCCGGCAGAGGTGCACACATGGCGGTGTATTGATGAATCTTCAGCATGGCCGAGAGCAGCTCACGGTTCCCGCAGGTATAGCCCACCCGCCAGCCCGTCATGGCAAAAGCCTTCGAGAACCCGCTGATCACCACCGTCCGCTCCTGCATCCCGGGCAGGGAAGCGATGCTTACATGCTTGCTGTCGTAGGTCAGCTCGGCATAGATCTCATCGGAAATAACGATCAGGCCATGCTCCTTCACCACCTCAGCCACCGGCAGCCAGTCCTCGTAAGTCATAACCGCCCCCGTAGGATTACTCGGAAAATTCACAATCAGCAGCTTGGAGAGTGGGGTAATCGCTCTGCGCAAGGCTTCTGCCGTAAGCTTGAAGCCTTCCTCCACCTTCGTCTCCACCGGTGCCAGCGTCCCGCCGTTCAGGTAGGCGATAGGCGCGTAAGCAACATATCCCGGAGAAGGAATCAGAATCTCATCCCCGGAAGCCATGAAGGCCCGCAGCGCCAGATCCACCGCTTCACTGCTGCCCACCGTAACCAAGATTTCATCCGCAGGATCGTAACGCAATCCGAAGCCGGTCTGCATATAGCCCGCAATCTCCTCCCTCAGCTCCGGCAGTCCGCTGTTAGAGGTGTACCCCGTCTCCCCCCGATCCAGCGCACGGATGCAGGCTGCTCTTACCTGCTCGGGTGTAGCGAAGTCCGGCTCGCCTACACCGAGCGAAATAATATCGTTGTTACCCGCAGCCAGATCAAAAAAAGCCCGGATGCCCGAAGGCGGAATCTCTTGTAATCGCGGATTAATGATGACGGCATTATCCCTTCTCATCGTGCTCATAGCCTGACACCTCCAGATTCTACAGGCTGCGCTTGAGGAGATTGAGGGACATGATGGGTATGATTGGCATAATCATGATCGGCTTGCTGCGCTTCCTTGACTTGCCCCTGCGGCTTAACTCCTGTATCCGCAACCGTCCGCGCTCCCTCTCCAGATACACTTTGCAGCCCCCCGCGCTCCCGCAGTGATCTGGTAATAATCTCATCCAACAGGCTGCTGAAGTTCATCCCGGCTGCCTCTGCACTCTGGGGCAACAGGCTGGTTGCCGTCATTCCGGGCAGGGTATTCACCTCCAGCACATAAGGGATGCCATCCTTCAACAGCATATCCACCCGTGCATACACTGCGCATTTGAGCGCCCGATAGCTGGTTAATGCCGCCGTCCACACCTGTTCCTGCAACGCATCCGGCAGCCGTATAATCCGCTCCTCCGCGCCGCCCTGCTCGTATTTGGCCTCATAATCGAACCAGTCCGCACCCAGCGATTGAATGCCGATGACCGGCAGCATTTCTCCCCCCAGGATAGAGCAGGTAATCTCCTGTCCCGGGATATAGTGTTCAATGAGCACAGAGCCTCCATCCGCACTGGCAAAAGCTTTTTCCACCGCCGCCCGCAGCTCCTCTGGCCCTCTTACCTTGGTCATGCCGATGCTGGACCCGCCGGAATTCGGCTTCACCATCACCGGATAACCGAGCCGCTGCACGGCTTCCGGGGCATATTCGTCCATGCTGTCCCAGCACAGCCAATCGGGTGTGGGGATGCTTTTGCTGCGGATGACCGTCTTGGCCAGCCCTTTATCCATACATAAGCTGCTTGCGAGCACCCCGCTACCGGAATACGGGATTCCGAGCGTCTCCAGGGCTCCCTGCACCGTACCATCTTCCCCGTAGGCCCCATGCAGGGCGAGCAGAGCGAAGTCCAGTCCCGCTGCCCCTTCCAACAGCTCTTTGCGCGAGGTAATGTGTACCGGAACCGCTGTGTATTTTGCCGGATCAAGCGCCTTCAGCATCTCCCTGCCGGTCTTCAGCGACACCTCATATTCGGACGACACCCCGCCCATAATCACACCTACTCTTAGCATATCCGCACCTCATTCTCCCATGATTTGCCGTGCTGTCTTCCCGATGATTGCAATACCCCTCACGATATCCTCATCCGCCACTCTGGAGAATCCCAACCGCAACGTATTCTGTCCTGCACCGTCTGTGAAGAAGATGTCTCCCGCCGTAAAAATAACCCCCCGCGCATGACAAGCCGCCAGCAATTCCCTTGTATTGAAGCCTTCCGCGAACGTTACGAACAGATGCAGCCCGCCATCACCCGACAAGGAGGCATACGGAATATGCTCTTTACAGCAGGCTAAGGTCAGTTCGTATTTGCGTTTATACTCCAGCCGGGCTTTTTTGAGATACTTCTCCAGGTTGCCGCCCAGCAGGTATTGATACAGAATGGACTGGTCGAGCGTCGAGGTATGAATGGTCCGCGCCCGCTTAACACTCTCCAGATAATAGATCAGCTCCTCATCCGCCAGCACCCAGCCCACCCGCAGCCCGGGGAACAGGACTTTGGAAAAGCTCCCCAGATACACCACGCCATTCCCGCCACCCGCCGCCGCAATTAACGGAGCCACATGGGCGCCAGAATAGCGCAGCTCCTCGTTGAATCCGTCCTCAATCACTGGCACGTTATAGTCCTGCATCAGCATCATTAGCCTTTGTCTTTTCTCGGGGGACATGACGATGCCGGTAGGATTATGGTAGGAGGGAACCAGATAAGCACAGTCGTATGGCCGCGCCTCCAGCGCCTGCTTCAGCTCCCCGAGGTGGATGCCGTCCCGCTCCATCTTGACCCCGTGAATTCCGAAGCCGTGCAGCTTCAGATTCTTGATCGCCGTATGATGCGTCGGATTCTCGCAGACCACTGTGCCATGACGCTTGCCGAGAGCCGACAGCACCAGGTCGAAGCCCTCCGTGAACCCGTTCGTAATCAGCAGATCCTTCCCGCGCAGATCCACGCCTTTATGCTCCATATATTGTTTGAGATAGTCTATTAATGGCTTATAGCCTTTGGCATATCCATAATTCAGCAGAACGTTGCCCTCTACGGACATACGCTCCAGGAACGCTCTGCGCACATGATCCAGATCGAAGAGACGCTCATCCGGGGCGATGCTGGTAAAAGAAATCGTGCCCTTCTCCGCGCGTATCCCCCGCTTCATAATGTCCAGCTCCTCCGCGAGCAGCGCCTGGCTGCTGAGCCGCTCTGTCCAGTCCAGCGTCCATGGGGAAGCTTCCGCACTGTTCTGCGCTGCCGCGCCTTGTGCGACATAACTGCCCTGGCCCTGCACGGTGTAGGCGAAGCCATCGTCTTCCAGACCCTCATAAGCCGAGATCACCGAGTTCCGGCTGACCTTCAGCAAGGTGCTCAGCTCACGTGTGGAGGGCAGCTTCTGCCCGCCTTGGAGCGCGCTTTTGATGATGAGATGCTTCATGTAATCCTTCACCTGGATCGATACCGGACGCCCGGCCATGAGCTTGAAATCCTTAAACATCCTGTGATCGCCTCCATAGCTATCATGGCACAGACTTTGCCGTAAAAAAAGAACCACCGCCCCGGGATTTTCTTCCGGGCGTGGTTCTGTGGGGGATGAGGGGCGGGAATGTGCCGCCTGCGGTGCTGGTAGGCGTCCCCGCCTGTTGAGAACGAAATGTCTGATGAGAGGCTGCCAATGCTCCCGGGACCAGACGTTCCAGATATAATACTGCGAGTGCCCGCATGGGACCGGAATGCTGATGTGCTGCTACGAGTACCCACATGGGACCTAAACGACGGGTGCGGCGGGACACGGACATGATGTGATTATACCAGTTGGCTCTAGACACCATTCGGACGCTCTCCTGAGGGTTCTATTGTATTTCGTACAGTCAGATTAGCGTATATTGACACTTTTTCGTGTTCTGCTGCATTATGTACATTAGAAATTTGGATTTTGCCCGTTATGGGGGCAATTGCTGATATTCTGTTGCAGGAAATACAGTAGAACGTGTTTTGGCACGGTTATTAGACCAATCTGATGTACATAGTGCAATCACCCGTTAGCAGTTGCACGGAATCATCAGCGGTTGCGTTATCGTCAGGGAAATCGTCAGTATCTCGTTAGCGATAGCGTATTTGTTAGCGGAATCTTCAGTATCTGCGTTTGCGGAATCGTCAGCGTTAGTAGTTACGCCTCATTCACCCGTTAGCATTCTCCGCTGCCATCCGCCAGCTTCCTCCAACCTTCCGCAGATGCAGGACCGTAACCTCACCTGGAGCCGGTGCTGCTGCGGTATAGAATGTCACGCCTTCGATGATCCGCGCCAGCAGCTGCCGGATGACACCGCCGTGGGTCACCAGCATGACACGGAATACCGCTGGAACCTGGCCCTGATCTGGCTTCAGCAGAGTGGTCTCTGGATCACACGATTCCGTGGGAGGGTCTGCCGGATGAATCGATTCCGCTCCAGCTGATGCCCTTGCCGTTCCAACTCTTACGGGTACCGCTGCCGCCACCTCCTGCAGAAGCTGCGCCCAGAAATGATCAACCCGGACGGCGAATTGCTCCCACGTCTCCCCTTCTGGGGGCGTTACCGACCCGGGGTTGTCAATCCAGCTCCGGTACAGCGGATTATCCTTGAGCTGATCATACCTGCACCCTTCCCACGCCCCGAAGTCCATCTCCCTTAGCCGGGAATCATAGATTGCCTGCGGCATCAGGTGCGGAATCAGGGCCTCAAGGGTCTCCCGGCATCTGCGCAGGTCACTGCAATAGACGCGGCGGAATTCCCCGCCAAGCGGCGGCTGTGCCCTCAGCCCCTTCAACCGCTCCGCCTCTCCCGGCATAAGCGTTACATCAGTTCTCCCCAGATAACGCCGTTCCTGATTCCACTGTGTATAGCCATGTCGGACTAATACCAGCTCCAGCTGTGCAGGGTTGGTCTGAGGTGACTGTGTGCCAACTTTCTCCATTCCGCTTTAGCCCCCGATCCCGTGCCATAGCAGGGCAACGGCTGCACAGATGCAGACAAATATTGCGGATGACCACATCATCATCCGCGAAGTCACAATAATATCCTCCGGCTCCAGCGTCCGCAGCGGATCACCCATGTAAGCGCGGAAGGAGACGATGCCATGGTATACATTCTCGCCGCCCAACCGGATGCCGAGGGCCCCGGCAACTGCCGATTCCGGGTAGCCGCTGTTCGGACTGGGATGAAGGCGGGCATCCCGGCGCACGGTGCGCCAGCATCTCCGCCAGTCCAGCCGCAGGAGCGCAGCACATAAGGTTAAGAGCAGTGCGGTCAACCGCGCCGGTATGTAGTTGGCGACATCGTCCAAGCGGGCCGATGCCCAGCCGAGGTCGCGGTATTTATCGTTCTTGTAGCCGACCATGGAATCCAGCGTGTTCACCGCACGGTAAGCCATAGCCAGCGGCGCCCCGCCCAGCAGGGCGAAGAACAACGGCGAGATGATTGCATCGACGATATTCTCTGCGACCGTCTCCACCGTACCGCGCACAATCTCCGGGCTGTCCAGATGAGCCGTATCCCGGCCCACGATCATCCCCAGCGTCCGGCGCGCGGCAGGAATATCTCCTGAACGCAGCTCGGCGTATACTGCCACGCCTGCATCCTTCAATCCCTTGGAAGCGATGGTGGTCGAGATCAGCCAGACTTCGGCAAGCCCGGCAAGCCAGGGAGACAGGCGGGCGAGCAGCATAACAAGCAGCGCGGTCAGCGCCCAAGCGCCGCCCGCCACCAGCAGCGGAAGAAGAATACCGGCACGCTTCAGAGCACTTGGAGCTGAGGCGAAGCGGCGAATCCCCCGCTCCAGAGCACTAATGACCTTCCCTATGTAAATAACCGGATGGGGCAGGCTGCGCGGATCACCAACCACCCGGTCCACAATATAAGCAGAGAGCAGGATGATAGCAAACTTCACCTTGGCTCACCCCGCCGCTCTGTATAGCAGTCCATGTTCGTCATTCCCGGCCGCCGCTCTGAGCGGCATGAGGCTGAGCAGACCGTGCATCCTGTGAAGCTTCCGCGTGTACTCCGTATGCTTCCTGTAACACATCCGCTTGTACTCCGTATGCTTCCTGTAACACATCCGCTTGTACTCCGTGCCCAACCTGCGATACCTCAGCGTGCCCCCCATGTGCAGCTTGTAACGCTCCCGCGTGTACTCCTTGCTTTGCCTGCGATGCTTCCGAGTTTACTCCGTGTACAGCCTGCAATGCTTCCGCCTCTGCTCTGCTCTCGGATTGCGCTGCCTTCACTGAGCGCAGGCTCTCCGTCACCGCGCTGTACACCAGTCTGCCAATGGCTCCGCCGAGGTCAGTCGCCGTTCCGGCATACACATGCTCCGCAGCATAGCGGCGGCTTCCGCTCACCGCAATCACAATGGCATCCGTAGTGGTTCCGGTTGCGCCAAGCCCATTCTCGGCATCTCTGATGCCAAGGTCTGCCAGCGCCGCAGCCTTCGCTTCCGTGGCCGTCATGATAGCATTGACCATGGCCGACTGGGACAGCCAGCCGTCGATGCCGAGCATAATATTGATTGTGCCCGGACGGTAGGCCGCAAGCACACTACGCTCCGACCCCGCCCGGGCCGCGTTGCCCGCCGCCGCTGTTACGCAGCAGAATATGCCCGCTGATCCTGTATCCTCCTCGGCAACAGCGGCGTGCTCCAGCGGAACTGCTGTCATCAGACCCGCACAGCCTTCCAGCGGGTAGCCCCATTCCTGAAGCTTGTTTTCCAGATCCTGCACCGGATTGCTGCATTCGTAGTCCCGGCTGACGTATTGGTTCACCGCACGTTTCAGACGCCCCGCGCCTCCGCCATATACTGCACTCGATATACTATCCGCTTCAGCCGGAAACTCCACCAGCAGATGGCCCTCCCGCCATTCCAGCGTCAGCCCGGGCCACACCTTACTGCGGTACGTCTTCTCCCCGTCTTCGGCCTTAAAGGGCAGCTTTACCTTCGCTTCCTTCGCTTCCTGCACTTCCTTTGCTTCCTTCATATCCTTCGCTCCTCTCCGTTCGCTCCGATTAGCCCTCTTCGCGCGCTCGCAGCCTGCACTGCCGCCGTTCTTGCTCACAATCCCGCCCGCAGCAGCTCCCCCATCTGCCGCAGCAGACGGTCGTTGTCTACGCGGCCCTTGACCGCGACGCGGATATGCCCGGCTTCAAGGCCGGGGTACATCGCGCAGCTGCGGACTAGAATGCCGCCCGCGCCCAGCCGCCGCTGCATCTCCTGCGCGCTCCACGGAGCGGGCAGCCGCAGCAGCAGGAAGTTCGCTTCGCCCGGCGGCACGCCGCAGCCGAGCTCAAGCAAGCCCTCCCGCAGCCGCTGCCGCTCGGCTGCGATCAGCGCGCGCGTCTCCTGCCCGTAGCCGTCGCCGCAGCGCAGGCAAGCTTCCCCGGCCAGCAGCGCCAGGCCGTTCACGCTCCAGGTCACCTGCTTGCCGCTCATGGCCGCGGCAAGAGCCGGATGCGCGGCAGTGAAGCCCAGCCGCAGCCCCGGAATAGCAAAAAACTTCGTCATCGAGCGCACCAGCACCGTATGACGGTAAGCCCCCAGCTCCGGCAGCAGAGATTGCCGGTCCGCCTCCGGGATGAAGTCGATGAACGCTTCATCCACCGCCAGCACCGTCCCGCAGGTCTCCGCCTGCTGCGCGAGCTGCCGCAGCGCGTCCAGCGGATACTGGACGCCGTTCGGATTATTGGGCTGGCCGAGGAACAGCAGATCGACCTGTTCCAGCAGGCCGGAGATGCTGTCCACGGCAGCCCGGTAATCCGTCCGGCTGGTCCCCTGAACGGACAAGACCTCCGCACCGAACTGCTCCGCGAGCTGGCGGTACTCGGAGAAGCACGGCTCCACGATGCCCACCCGGCGCGGAGCCACCGCCAGCAGCAGCAGCGCCATCGACTCTGCTGCCCCGTTCGCCACGGTAATCCACTCCGTGCCGAGACCCAGTTCCTCCGCCAGCAGCGCCTTCAGCCTGCGGTGACCCGGATCGGGGTATGCGGTGATCGCGGAGACCGCATCCCGCAGCAGTTCCAGCACACCAGGCGGCGGACCCAGCGGGTTAATATTGGCGCTGAAATCCAGGAAGCCGCTGCCGCTGTCCCCGTATAACTCGGCGGCGGTCAGCAGATCACCGCCGTGGCCGTATTTTTCAAGCATATGTATAGCCTCCATGTCCATATTTCCCCATTGTATATATCCGCCGCGTCCATCTTTCCAGTCCTATATATCTTCCGTGTCCATATTTTCCCATCATACATCCTCCCTGTCCACACTATTCATAGTCCATTCAAGCTCTATCAGTTCATTCAATTCTATGTAAGGCCCGCTATACTAAACCATAGCTCCAACGCCGTTCTCCCAATTATTGGCCAATTCCCGGAAATCCGTCAATGCTATATCGCCTATGCACCCTGCCTTGAACCCGTAAACTTTCTACATAGCCCCGTAACCCCGACTTGATCTCAAGGCTGATGCTATTTGTGACGGCCGCTGCGAACTGCGAATACTCTAACTGCACTTTGTACAACTAAAGGGACCGATATTCACGCGGAGTGCGTTTTAATTGCAGTTTGTACATCTAAAACTAACCCTATCTCAAATAATAGCAGCATCTCCTATTTTTAATTGTACAAAGTGCATTTAAACGGATAAACCCGCTGATTTCCCATCCTTTAGTTGCACGAAATACATTTAACTGCTATATACATGCCGCATCTGTTCATGCTGCTCAGACACTCATCCGTCAACCGTTTCAATCCGCCACCCACGCCAATTCATCTTATTCCCCCATCCTACCCGCCAATAGCCCCCGCCCCTCCACCCGCCATTCCCGTTCCGTTTTGTAGAAATCTCTCTTTTAGTTTAGAATAAGTACAGCAGTTTACTATGGTCACGCGGAGGAATCACGAATGCTTTTTATCGATAATACTGGAATTACAGACGCATCGATCAATCTGGCCATTGAGGAGTTTGCGCTCAAAAACCTGCCGATGGACGAGAGCTACCTGCTCTTCTATATCAACAGCCCGTCGATCATCATCGGCAAGCATCAGAATACGATCGAGGAGATCAACCAGGAGTATGTGAAGGAGCATAATATCCAGGTCGTACGGCGGTTATCCGGCGGCGGCGCGGTGTATCACGATCTCGGCAACCTCAACTTCAGCTTCATTACCAAGGATGACGGCCAGTCCTTCCACAACTTCCTGAAATTCACCCAGCCGGTCATCGACTATCTGAAGTCTATGGGCGTGAATGCCGAGCTGAGCGGACGCAATGATCTTCAGGTCGGGGAGCAGAAAATCTCCGGCAACGCCCAATTCTCCACACGCGGACGCATGTTCAGTCACGGAACCCTGATGTTCGATCTGAATCTGGATGATGTGCAAGCTTCCCTGAACGTGAATCCCGAGAAGTTCAAGTCGAAGAGCACCAAGTCGGTCCGCAGCCGGGTCGCCAATATCAAGGAGCTGCTGGGCAATCCTGACATGACGATTGAACAATTCCGCGAAGGGCTGCTGCGTTCCATCTTCGGGATGGAGGCCGCTGACGTTCCGCAGTACAAGCTGACCATGGACGATTGGGTGCGGATCAATGAAATCTCCAAGGAGCATTACCAGAATTGGGACTGGAATTACGGTCTTTCGCCTAAGAGCAACGTGAAGCACACCCGCAAATTCCCGGCAGGGCTCGTGGATATCCGTATGGATATTGAAGATTCGGTCATCCGGGAGATTAAAATCTACGGCGACTTCTTCGGCGTCGGCGATGTGGCAGATGTGGAGAACGCGCTGCGCGGCAAGCGTTATGAGGAAGCAGAGGTCCGCCAGGCGCTGGCTGATCTCGATCTGAAGCATTACTTCGGCCGTATTGAGCCGGAGGACTTCATCGGACTTGTGTTTCTTGAGGAATAGCTTCATAGCAAGCCGAATTTTATATTTTAAAAGAACCCCGCTAACCTGCCGCATCCTGCGCAGTGCTAGTGGGGTTCTTTGTCTTGGTGTGCTTGAGGGTTGTTGGGTGTTGTTGCTATACAAGCACGAACACATACAACACCAGCGCCAGCGTAAGCATCACGCATACTTTCTCCACCGCGTTGCCCTTCTTCGTGCCGGTGCTCATCAGCTTCAGCCGCAGCTTAAATGGAATCGGAGGCAGCGGGGTGATCCCGCGCTGGGTCAGGGAGTCGGCGAGAAGATGCAGCCCGTAGGACAGGCTCCCGGCAATCCACAGACTGCCGCCGTCATTCATGTCAAGGGAGACGAAGTACAGCAGCGCGCCCCATCCGGCAACGGCATACAACGTATGCGTGATTCCCCGGTGAGGAACTATGGAAGCTACGACCAGCACACAGGCGGCGATATAGTTCCACGGATCATAGGCATCGGCAAAAGCAAACAAGGCCAGCGCAATCAGCAGCATCACCAGATGCCGCAGCCTGCGGCTGGGCAGGAAGGATACGCTGCCCACCAGCAGCGCCAGTGCGATATTCCAGGGCGGCTCCGCTATCCCGGCAAAATAAAGATAAATGCCCGCTCCGATCAGCGACACCTGCAGAATACGCAGCAAAAACTCCGGCACGGCCTTGCGTACCAGCATGGAATTCGGCTCGTCGATATCAGGCAGCAGCGAGCTGACGACGGCGACAGCAACAGCCGGAAGGGTAATAGCATGCCCTAGCAGGCTCATGGCGGACAGGGTAACCCCGGTGCTGATAACTAAATGGGATTTGCCCATCATGGTGAATCCGCTCCTTAGATGAAAGTATAAAAGCTTCTGGATGTCTTGAAATAAGAACAGGTGTGCGGTTACCGAAGTATACCAAGGCTTTCCTTTTTTGTCCAGCTTATATGTAGTTTCCAGGCTCTTCACGCCCACGGGGCCAAGGATGCCGCACAGTTTCGGCTTGTCCTGCCCCCTGTTTTAGGATACAATTTGGACAACTCAACTGGCCCTGAAAGGATGAACCCTGTGAATCGCTCCCGAATCGCCGATCTAAGTCTGCTACTGGTGGCGATGATGTGGGGATGCACGTTTCTGATCGTGCAGTCTGCCGTGCGGGTGCTGCCGCCGCTTGCTTTTAACAGCATCCGGTTTACAGGTGCCGCCGTGCTGCTGGCCTTGATTACCGCTGTCTTCTACCGCCAGGAATGGCGTAAGCTGAGCTTACGCATGGTGATGCACGCCCTGCTGCTGGGCCTATTCCTGTTCCTCGGCTACGGCTTCCAGACCGTCGGGCTGCTGTACACCACCACCTCCAACACGGGATTTATCACCGGGCTGTCGGTGGTGCTGGTCCCGTTCCTGTCTCTGGCACTGCTGAAGACGGCCATCTCCAGATATACCTGGCTGAGCGCCGGGCTTGCAGCGGGGGGCTTGTATCTGCTGACCTTTACCGGCTCTGCCTTCTCCCTGAATAAGGGCGATGGCCTGATTCTGCTCTGCGCCGTGGCTTTTGCGCTGCAGATCGCGTATACCGGCAGATACGCACCGCGTTATCCGGCCCTGCCGCTGGCGGCGCTTCAGCTTGGCTTCGTAGGCCTGCTCAGCATCGCCGCCTCCCTGCTCGTGGACGGAAGCGGCCCGCTGCTGCATAGCGGAGAGCTGCTCCGCCAGCCGGAGGTGCTCTCTGCGATGCTGATCTCCATCGGCCCGACCAGCGCCTTCGCCTTCTGGATTCAGACGGCCTGCCAGAAGTACACCACCCCGTCCCGGGTGGCGATCATCTATGCCATGGAGCCGGTGTTCGCTGCCGTCACCGGCCTGCTCTTCGGCGGAGAGACGCTGGGCGGATCCGCGCTGCTCGGCTGCGGCTGCATTCTGGCCGCCATGCTGCTGGCGGAGCTCAGCCCCGCGCCGTCAGGAACGCAGGCGGAGGGCTGAGCCGGAATCTGCGGACCCTTTTACCAGATTAACGTTAATAAGTTCCATTACTACAGACAAAGAGCCGTTCTTCCGTTACCCTTCCTATAGAAGCTTCAGCGGATAATCGGACTACAACTTACCACTTAGGAGAGAACCCAAATGTACAAATTGATTGCCATTGATATTGACGATACCCTGATTAATGACGACAAGGAAGTGACCCCGGCCACCCAAACCGCGCTGGAGCAGGCTGTAGCCGCTGGCGTAGTAGTTACTCTGGCTACCGGACGCGCTTATGCTTCCGCCCAGGCGATTGCCCGCCAGACCGGTCTGAACGTGCCCATCATCACCTATCAGGGGGCGCTGGTAAAGAACCTGCTCGATGAAGAGGTCCTGTATGAGCGTTATGTGCCGCAGGACGCGGTGCGCAAGCTGTTCCAGTATTGTGTGGAGCATGATCTGCACCTGCAGACTTACATTGACGACAAGCTGTATGCCCGCGAAGAGAATCAGAAGCTGATCGATTATTCCACCCTGAACGGGACACAGTACTATATCGAACCGGATTGGGAAGCGAAGCTGGTTCCGCAAAAAACACCGAAAATGCTCATCATCGACGATCCGGATTTCCTGGATGAACTGTCCCCGATTCTGCGCAGCCTGCTCGGCGATTCGGTGCATATTACGAAGTCCAAGCCGCATTTCCTGGAGATCATGCACCATGAAGGCACCAAGGGCCTGGCGCTTGAATTCCTGGCTAAGCATTTCGGCTGCGACCTGTCCGAGACCATCGCTGTAGGCGATTCCTGGAACGATCATGAGATGCTTGAAGCTGCCGGCCTCGGTGTCGCGATGGCGAACGCCATTCCAGCCTTGAAGGAAATTGCCGATTTCGTTACCCTCAGCAACAATGAGGACGGCGTGAAATACGCCATTGATAAATTCATCCTGAAGACTGCTGAATAAGTAGCGTGTATAAGCTGAACTTAAGATACTAACTTAAAGCTTAGTGATCTCTGCGGTAAATATTTGGACTCCGGCCGCTTCCTTCCCGCAGCAGCACAAAGGGTGCCCTCCTTCCGGTTCACTGAACCGGCGGCAAGGCACCCTTATTCTATTTTCCTGCTGCAATACCACAATCATTCCTGCGGCATACTCTCCTCCCAGGCCATCCGGGCCAGCGGAAAAGGTGAGACCGCCCGCTCCAGAATCCCCTGCACATAAGCGATCGCAACCCCGTAATTGACGATGGGAACCCCGGCATCCAGGGCCTGCTCCATCCGCCAGAGCATCTCCCTGCGGCTGAGCATACATCCGCCGCAATGAACGATAAGGGCATAGTCCTCCAAATCATCCGGGAAGCTCATACCGCTGGCGAACCCGAATTCCAGCTGCTTGCCGGTGGCCTGGCGGAGCCAGCGCGGAAGCTTCACCGTGCCGATATCATCGGCCTGGCTGTGATGGGTGCAGCCCTCGGCAATCAGCACCCGGTCCCCATCCTGCAGCCTGTCGATGGCGCGCGCACCTCTCGCCAGCTCTTCGAGATTGCCCTTCTGCCGGGCAAACAGGATCGAGAATGAAGTCAGCGGAATATCCCGGGGTGTATCAGCGGCCGCCTTCAGGAATACCTGTGAATCGGTCACCACCAGGCGCGGCTTCTTGCCGAGACTCTCCAGCGTTTCCTTCAGCTCGAATTCCTTGGTGACCACGGCAATGGCATCGCTCTCCAGCAGATCACGGATAGTCTGCTGCTGCGGGAGAATCAGCCTGCCTTTGGGCGCCGCCTGATCAACCGGAACCACAAGTACAACCAGATCGCCCGGGGAGACCAGATCCCCGATGATGCGGAACTTATCCCCCGCTTCAGGTACAGAAGCGCCGATCGCCTTCATCAGCTCAGGTATCCCGTCCCGCTTCAGCGCAGACACCGGAATCACCTTCATGCCCAGCTCCTGCTCTGTCCGGGTGACCAGAGCGGCAAGCTCCTCCTCCTGCGACGGCCCGCCTGTTGCTAATACATCTGTTTTATTCAGTACCCCTATTGCCGGAATCCCCCTGCTGCGGACGGACCCGGCAAGCTCCCGGTCCAGCGGGAGCACACCGCAGGCAGCATCTATGGCGATCAGGGCGATATCGGTTTTATGAAGAACCTGCGCCGTCTTTTGCTTCCGCAGCTCGCCCAGCTCTCCTGTCTCATCCAGGCCTGCGGTATCTATGAATACAACCGGTCCGAGCGGAAGCAGCTCCATCGCTTTATACACCGGATCGGTTGTTGTTCCTTTAACAGGTGACACCACCGCAGCATCCTGCCCTGTGATCGCGTTGATCAGGCTTGATTTCCCGGCGTTGCTCCTGCCGAATATGGCGATATGCAGCCGGTTCGAACGGGGCGTATGATTCAGACTCATACGGCTCTCTCCTTCCCCTATCAGCTCGGGGCCGATTTCAATGGCCGGGTACACCCGGCCTGGTCACTTGGCAGGGATTCAGGATCCTGGCAATCTCTTCCTCCGGAAGCAGCTGCGCCTCAACCAGCACCTGCTGCACCGTCCGGCCTTCCCGGCTGGCCTGCTTGGCAAGCTCCGCGCTCTTCTCGTACCCGAGGTGATGGATCAGCGCCGCAGCCAGCACAGAGGAGTTCATCACCTGCTCCTGACAACGCTGCTCACAGATACGGATCCCCCGCACACAGCGCTCTTCGAACAGGTTCACGGCATTTGCCAGAATCTCCAGCGACTCCAGGAGTGAATCCGCAATCAGCGGCATGAATGCATTCAGCTCCAGCTGGCCGCCCGCAGCCGCCAGCGTCACAGCGGTATCATTGGCAATAACCCGCATCGCCACAAGCCCTGCCAGCTCAGCCATGACCGGATTGACTTTCCCCGGCATAATCGAGGAGCCTGCCTGCACCGCCGGAAGCTCAAGCTCCCCCAGGCCTCCCGCCGGTCCGCTGGCCAGCAGCCGCAGGTCCCCCGATATTTTCATAAGATTAATAGAAGCCGCCTTCAGCAGTCCGGAGACTTCAGCGAAGACATCCATATTCTGCGTAGGGTCCATCGGGAATTCACTGCGGGCCAGGCCGTAGCCGGTCAACTCCTGCAGAATATCGGTCATCAGGAACGTATATTTCACCGGGGCATTGAGCCCTGTTCCGATCGCCGTGCCCCCAATGTTAATCTCCCGGAGCCGCTCCTCGACTTTATACAGCCGCCAGCGGTCCCTGGCCACCGCTTTGGCATAAGCCCCGAAGCCCTGCCCGGCCATCATCGGCAAGGCATCCATCAGCTCGGTCCGGCCCAGCTTGAGCACATCTGCGAAGGCCGTTTCCTTCTCCTGCAGAGCTTCCTGCAGGACTGCAAAGGCTTGACTAAGGGCCCGGACCCGCCCGATTGCAGCAATTCTCAGGGCGGTGGGATAGACATCGTTGGTGGACTGGCAGCAGTTGACATGATCCAGGGGATGCACCTGTGAATAGTCGCCCCGCTCCCCGCCCAGCAGCTCAATGGCACGATTGGCGATGACCTCGTTCACATTCATATTCGTAGATGTTCCGGCACCGCCCTGCAGGGCGTCTACCGTGAATTGTTCACTGTAAGCACCCGCCAGGAGTTCATCGCAGGCCTGCACAATCGCCAGGGCTATCGCTGCCGGATAGGTATTCAGCTTCAGATGGGCCAGCGCCGCAGCCTTCTTCACCATGACCATGGCATGCAGCAGATGGGCATTGACCGTTCTGCCGCTGACCGCAAAGTTATCCATGGCCCGCAAGGTATGAATACCATAGTACGCTGACTCAGGTACAGCTCTGGTTCCCAGTGCATCCTGCTCCATACGAGAAGAGTTCCGCAGATTCTCCATCGGGGCAACCTGTCTCAAGCCTTAATCTCCAGAATTTCCAGCACACGTGGCAGAATGCCGCGGAAGTACGCAAAAGCGATGCCATAGTTGGTAATCGGCACGTTCTGCACTCCCGAGCTGCGCAGCCGCATCATCAGCTGCTTGCGGTTGAAGATACAGCCTCCACAGTGCACGATCAGCTTATACCCGGAGATATCATCAGGGAAGTCGGGTCCCACACTGGTTGTAATCTCCAGTCTGCCGCCGGCGCTCTCCTCCAGTCTGGTCTTCACCAGCATACGGTCAATTTCCCCGTTATGCGGGTGATGGATACAGGCCTCCGACAGCAGAACCTTGTCACCGGGCTTCAGGGTGGAGATCATCCCCGCTCCGGCCACAAAGGTGTCCAAATCCCCCTTAAAACGCGCCATCAGGATCGCAAACGTGGTTAATGGAACGCTCGCTGGTATAATCTCGTTCACTCTGTCAAACACCTGAGAATCGGTAATGACCAGATTGGGCAGACGGTTTAAGCCCGCAAGCAGCTCCGGCAGCTCTTCTTCAGTAACAGACAAGGCTATCGCATGATGATCGAGCAGGTCGCGGAGGATCTGCTGCTGTGAGGCTACCAGCCGGTATTTCGGCGCAGGGATCAATTCAGGCATCACCATTACGACCAAATCGCCCAGGTTCACGAGGTCCCCTACGATACTGTTCCGCTCAAACTCGGCAGGAGCAAGGTCGCTCATGGCAAAGCGCAGGCTGCCAAGGTTGGTATTCCGCTTCACGCTGAGCTTCACGAAGGGGATCGTCAATGCTGCTTTTAAGGAATCAATGTCTGTATAGTGGTCGTCGGTCTTGGCGATGACCCCGATGACCGGGATATTCCGTTTCTCCATTTCCCGGACCCATTCCTTCTCCAGCTTATAGTCACCGGCCTCATCCGAGAAAATCATGATTCCAAGATCGGTCAGATCCATAACCTCCCGTGTCTTCTGCACCCGGAAGAGGTCAGCGTCATCAATTCCGGCGGTATCCACGATGATCGAGGTGCCCAGATTCTTCATCGTCAGATACTGAAAGATCGGCTCTGTTGTCGTTCCCGGCTCATCGCTGACCAGCAGGGCTGATTTTCCCGTGAGCGCGTTGACCAGACTGGATTTCCCTGAATTTCTTCTTCCAAAAACAGCGATATGCATTTTGTTGGATTGTGGTGTAAACTGCATAACAATTCTCTCCTCAACATGCGATTTTTAGAAGTGTAAATCCCGTTCACCCTTCTCTATGCGCTGGAGCCGGTCGACCGTAGCCTTTCTCGCCGCTTCCTTCGGAATATCCTCAAGCCCCTTGCGGATGATCTCTTCCCCCAGATGACGGGTCGTATCGTCTGCATAATCCAGCAGATATTCTTTGAAGGTCAGCAGGGAATTGGGCTGGCATATATTATGGATCTGCCCGGATTTGGCCAGCCGCATGAAGCGGTCGCCGGTCCGGCCTTCCCGGTAGCAGGCGGTACAATAGCTGGGTACGTATCCGTCCTGGCATAGTCCGCGGATAATCTCCTCCGGTGAACGGTGATCACTGACCTCGAACTGAGGCTTCTCGCCCGGCTGCCCTTCGGCCCTCTGCTTATTCTCCATGTAGCCCCCGACCCCGGTACAGGAGCCCGCACTCACCTGGGAAATTCCCAGCTTGATGACCTCGTCACGGAAGGAAGGCTCTTCCCGGGTGGAGAGAATCATTCCGGCGTAAGGAACGGCCAGGCGCAGGACGGCCACCAGCTTCTTGAAATCCTCGTCCTTCACCAGATGCGGATAGATATCCAAATTTACATTCTCCGCCTCACGCAGCCGGGGAACAGACACCGTGTGCGGACCCACACCAAACCGCTCCTCCAGATGCTCGGCATGCATCAGCATGGCGACAGTATCGTATTTATGGTCATACAGGCCATAGAGCACGCCTATGCCCACATCGTCAATCCCCCCTGTCTGCGCGCGGTCCATAGCCGTAGTGTGCCAGTCATAATCGCTTTTGGGACCCTGGGGATGCATGGCTGCATAGGTGGGCCGGTGATAGGTCTCCTGGAATAAAATATACGTTCCGATCTCGGCATCCCTGAGCTTCGTGTAATCCTCTACGGTGGTCGCAGCAATATTAATGTTCACCCGGCGGATGCTGCCGTTGCCGACCTTGACGGAATAGATCGTCCGGATGGCTTCCACCACATAGTCAATGTCACAGTTCACCGGATCTTCTCCGGCCTCCACCACAAGACGCTTGTGCCCCAGCTCCTGAAGCACACGGACCTCAGCCGCCAGGTCCTCCTGGCTCAGCTTCCGCCGCAGGAAATCCTTGTTAGTGTGCTTGTATCCGCAGTAGTCGCAATTATTGACGCAGTAGTTGCTTATATATAAGGGAGCGAATAATACAATGCGGTTACCGTAAATTTTCTCTTTAATCACCTTGGCAGCGCGGTTAATGCTGCTTAGTACCTCCGGATCTGTAACCTCCAGAAGCACAGCTGCCTCCCGGTGGGTAAGCCCCTTGCAGGCTTCCGCTTTTTTCAGAATCGACTGGACATAAGCCTCATCGCCGGCCTTAATCTTCGCTTCTGCCAGACTTACAAGAATTTCTTCATCATTGATAAAATCCGCCGCTTCCCAGCCCTTCCGCAACCTCGTCACCTCCTCTTGAATATGTGGCTGAATATAGGGACAACTGCTTATACCCTGGAACGGGCCTTATAATGGGTGTGCAGCAGCTCATGTGCCAGATGGCTGTTAGGCTCTCCCAGGAATTCTTCATACAGCGCTTTAATAAAAGGATTGTTATGCGATTTACGAACCGTCTGCGCCTCGTCTTCCGAATAGATTGCTTTGGCACGCTCTGCCTTAATGTCAATCCGTGCGGCTGTGCCCGCGTCCAGAATCGGCTGGCCTCCGCCCGCAATACAGCCGCCGGGACAGGCCATGACCTCTACGAACTCATAGCTTTTCTCCCCGGCTTCCATCGCTTCCATCAGCCTGCGGGCATTGCCCAGACCATGAACAACAGCTGTGCGGATCTTCTGCCCGTCAGGCAGCTCGATCACATTCTCCTTGATCCCGTCCATTCCCCGAACCGCTGTGTATTCAATCGTAGCCAGCTCCTTGCCCGAGGTCATTTCGAACACCGTGCGGAGTGCCGCTTCTGCAACACCGCCGCTTGCCCCGAAGATCACCGCTGCCCCCGAACCCTTGCCGATCGGATTATCGAAGGCCTCATCCTTCAGGTTCACAAAGTCTATACCGGCCTCCTTGATCATGGATGCCAGCTCGCGCGTGGTGAGGACCCAATCGACATCCTGCAGCCCTTCACTCGACAGCTCTTCGCGCGCGCCTTCGAACTTCTTGGCCGTACAAGGCATAATGGAGACGACGACCATATTCTTGGGGTCTATGCCGGCTTTCTTGGCGAAGAAGGACTTCACCATCGCACCTTCCATTTCATGCGGGGATTTGCAGGTAGACAGGTTACTCAGCTTGTCAGGGAAGTTATGCTCCATAAATTTCACCCAGCCGGGGCAGCAGGACGTCATCAGCGGCAGGTTCTCTCCGCTGCGGAGGCGGGAGAGCAGCTCTGTCCCTTCTTCCATGATGGTGAGATCGGCGCCAAAGTTCGCATCGAACACTTTATCAAATCCAAGCCTGCGCAGCGCTGCGACCATTTTGCCCGTCACCCGGGTTCCCACCGGCAGGCCGAATTCTTCTCCCAGGGCGACACGTACCGCAGGCGCTGTCTGGACAACGACAACTTTGCTTTGGTCTGCGAGATCATGCCACACATCATCAATGTTCTCATGCTCCGTAAGGGCCCCTACCGGACAAGCCATAATGCACTGGCCGCAGTTGACGCAGGTAGATTCGGCCAGCGGACGGCCGAACGCGGTTGAGATTACCGTATCGAAGCCGCGCTTTGCGAAGCCGATCGCCCCCACCGTCTGCATGGTTCCGCAAGCCCCGACACAGCGGCCGCACAGGATGCATTTCGAGGCATCGCGCACGATGGACGGGGAGGTATAATCCTTCTCCTGGCTCGATTTCTCGCCGGTGTAAGTCACTCTGCGGATATTCAGCATACTGGAGACATCCTGCAGCTCACAGCCGCCGCTGCGGGAGCAGCTGAGACATTCCTGATTATGGTCGGACAGCAGCAGCTCCACTGAAGCCTTGCGGGCATCGCGCACCTTGCGGGTGTTCGTCCGGATCTTCATGCCTTCCTCCGCAATCAGCGTACAGGAGGCAATGAGCCGCGGACCCACCTCAACCACACATACCCGGCAGCTGGACGAATGGTTGAGCCCTTTTAAATAACACAGGGTCGGAATATCAATGCCCTGACTGCGCGCGGCTTCAAGCACGGTCGTCCCTTTGTCGACTTCTGTCTCCAACCCGTCAATCATAATTTTAACCGTATCCAAAGTGATCCCTCCCCTCGTCAGACTATCGCTACGGCCTTGAACTTGCATACATCGAAGCAGACACCGCACTTGATGCAGACAGCCGTGTCAATGACAAACGGCTCCTTCATTTCGCCGGAAATCGCATCTGCCGGACATTTTTTGGCGCAGAGGCTGCAGCCCCGGCACAGCTCCGGATCAATCTCATAAGCGATCAGCGATTTACAGACACCGGCCGGACATTTGTGGCCTTCAATATGGGCCAGGTACTCTTCGCGGAAATACTTGATGGTGGACAATACCGGATTCGGAGCGGTCTGTCCTAACGCACACAGGGAGGCATTCTTGATCTGCGCCGAGAGATTCTCCAGCTTCTCCAGATCCTCCAGGCTGCCTTTGCCTTCCGTAATCTTATCCAGCAGCTCCAGCAGGCGTTTGGTGCCGATGCGGCAGGGCGTACATTTCCCGCACGACTCATCGCGCGTGAAATCCAGGTAGAATCTGGCTACGTCAACCATGCAGGTGTCTTCATCCATGATGATCATGCCCCCGGAGCCCATCATCGAGCCCAGGCTGGTCAGCGTATCAAAATCAATGGTGCAGTCCAGATGCTCCTCGGTCAGACAGCCGCCGGAAGGTCCGCCGGTCTGTACAGCCTTGAATTTCTTGCCCCCCGGAATCCCGCCGCCAATCTCAAAAATAACCTCGCGCAGGGTAATTCCCATAGGAACCTCAACGAGACCGGTATTCACCACTTTCCCGCCCAGCGCGAAGACTTTGGTGCCTTTTGACTTCTCGGTCCCGATGCTTGCATACCACGGGGCGCCTCTTAGCATAATCTGGGCAACATTCGCCAGGGTCTCCACATTATTAATGATCGTAGGCTGTCCCCATAACCCCTGAACAGCCGGAAAAGGCGGTTTGGGTGTCGGCATCCCCCGGTGTCCTTCAATGGAATGGATCAATGCCGTTTCTTCTCCGCAGACAAAGGCTCCGGCGCCAAGCCGCACCTCAATGCTGAAGCCGAAGCCAGTGCCAAGGATATTGTCGCCGAGCAGACCATATTCGCGGGCCTGATCAAGCGCTCTCATAAACCGCTGAACCGCGATGGGATATTCTGCGCGGACATAGATGAAGCCCTGATTAGAGCCAATGGCATAGCCGGCAATCGCCATCGCCTCAATGACAGAATGCGGATTGCCTTCGAGGATCGAGCGGTCCATGAACGCTCCCGGGTCTCCTTCATCCGCATTGCAGATGACATACTTCTGCTCTGCCTCCTGCTTCGCGGCAAATTCCCACTTCAGGCCTGTATTGAATCCGCCGCCCCCGCGTCCCCGCAGACCGGACTGCTTCATCGTCTCAATAACCTCCTGGCGGCTCATCGTCTTCAGTACCTTGCCGAGCGCCTGGTAGCCGTCACTGCCGATGTATTCATCAATATTCTCCGGGTCAATGACTCCACAGTTGTGCAAGGCGATCCGCACCTGCTTCTTGTAGAACTCGGTTTCCTCGAAGTTCAGGATTTCGCCGTTCTGCCTGGTCTTCTCATAGATTTTCTTCTCATACGGTTTGCCGTTGAGCAGATGCGCCTCCACCAGCTTCGGAATATCCTGAACCTCCACCCGGCTGTAGAATATCCCTTCCGGATAGACAATGACGACCGGCCCGAGCTCGCATAAGCCGAAGCAGCCGGTGCGAACGACCTCCACCTGCTCCTGAATACCGTGGCCCGCTATTTCCTGATTCAGCCTGGCGATGATCTGGTTGGAATCTGATGAGGTGCACCCCGTCCCGCCGCATACCATTACCGATCGATACTTGATGGAATCCGGTGATTCCCCGGTAATTCTCCGGTTGTCCAGACGGCCTTGCGTAAGTGTTCTGATCGCTTCAAGATCCGTTAGAAGCTTCATGCCCTTCCCTCCTGTCGCTGCGCCACAGGCGCAGGATGTCAATTGTATTCCTTCAGAATTTTCGGAATATTGTTAGGTGCGAGCCGTCCATGAACCTTCTCGCCGATCGTCATGACCGGTGCAAGTCCGCAGGCCCCCAGGCAGCGCGTGGCTTCAAGTGTGAACTTGTTGTCCTCTGTCGTTCCTTGTACAGGCACTTTAAGCTCTGTGCTGAGACGGTCAAGAACGCCCTGTGCCCCCTTGATATAGCACGCCGTCCCGAGACACACATGAACCACATGCTCCCCCTTGGGGGTGAGCGAAAAGAAATGATAGAACGAGGCCACACCATAGATTTCACTCATCGGCAGGTTAAGCTCGGCAGACACTATCTGTAGCACGTGCTCCGGCAGATACCCGTAGATATCCTGAATTTCATGGAGCACAGGAATGAGAGCCCCTTTGATCATTTTGAACTGTGCAATCGCGGTCTGGACCTTCATCAGCTTCTCATCTGCTTCGGCTGCGTTCCCGCAGCTGCTAACTTGTTGTTCCATATTATCGCCCCCTCCGCTTACTTAGCTAAAAAGTGTTGCAAGGTGATCAGGAATCGAACATTTTTTGCTGCAATCTGTATATACTGTATTGAGAATGATTTTCAATTGAACAGGATGAGGCCAACATCTGTATTTCAGCCGGCCTCATCTCACTCCTTACTAGAGCAGAGTGCTTTCGTGCTTGAGCTTCAGCCGGCTCCAGCGGCGCTCAATTTCGGTCTCGAAGCTGTGGAGCAGCTCTTCATCCTTGAGCAGATGCTTGGTTTTGCCCATTCCCTTCAGCCAATCCACTGCCGGAATACGCTTGCCCTTCAGCTCCGGATTGTAGGTGATGCTGGTGAGGCCCTGCTCAATTTCATACAGCGGGAAGAAGCAGGAATCCACAGCCGCCTTCACCAGGTCATGGCCGCTATGGTCAGGAGTCTTCCAGTTCAGCGGGCAGGCACAGAGCAGCTTCCCGTAGGCAGTGCCGACGTTATTCGCATACCACTGGGCCTTGGCTGCCTTCTGCAGCAGATCCTGGGGATTGGATTCGGCACCGGTGAATACATAAGGGATGTTGCAGGCCGCGAGTATTTGAGCTGTATCCTTGTGATGCCCTTTTTTCCCCTTCTGCGTTTTGCCCACTCCGGAGGTGCTGGTCATATGGCCTACAGGCGTGGAATAGGACAGCTGTGAACCGGTGTTCATATAGCCCTCGTTATCGTATTCAAGAATGATCATTTTATGGTTGCGGAGCGCCGCCCCTACGGTAGCCCCCATCCCGATATCCATGCCGCCGTCACCGGATACCATTACGAAGGTGACATCATCACTGATCTGAATCTCGCCGCGCCGTTTCAATTCATAGAAGGCATCCACCATACCAGCGAGAGTAGCTGCACCGTTCTGGAACAGGTTGTGTACGAAGGTCTGGTTATGGGAGGAGTAAGGATAGCTGGCTGTCACAACATAGGCACAGCCCGTCTGGAACAGAACCACCATATCGCCTTCGATTCCCTTGAAGAACAGCTCCAGTGCGGATAGTGCCCCGCAGCCGGGACAGGCGCCATGTCCGGGGGCCAGCCGGTGCGGCTTGGCGGTCAGCTGCCGGAGCGGAGGCAGCTTCACCTTCAGCCGGCCGTCTTCGCCTGGCGTCACTTCAATAAGGCCGCTCTTGTAAGCCTCCCCATACAGCGGCTCACTGACCGGAGCAAGGGCGTTCTTGGGGTCGCCGGGGTAATAACCATGATAGTCAAAGGGGATCTCGGCATAACCTTTAGCTGCTGCATCCATAGCCAGCTGGAAGAAGGCTTCCGCATCATCCGCATAGAAGTCCTTGCCCCCCAGGCCAAAAATACGGGAGAGGATGATCGTCTGGTTATCAGGGTCCACCTGCAGCGCTGAGCGGATCTCATGGGTCAGGTTCCCGCCCTTGGCACCGTACGAATCCGCGCGTTCACCGACCAGCAGCGCCTTGACGTTCTTAAGCGCCTGGCGGAGCTGCTCCGCCGGGAACGGACGAATGATATTGGGGCGGACCAGACCCGCCTTGATACCCTTGGCCCGCAGCGCGTCAACGGTATCCTTGGCGGATTCCCCGGCGGAGTTCAGCAGGAACACCGCCACTTCAGCATCGTCCATCCGGTACAGGTCCAGTACTTGATGTTCACGCCCCGACAAGGCGGCATATTCCCGCGCAACCTCCGCATAGACCTCGCCCGCTTTATCCAGTGCCAGCGACAGCTGATAGTGGTTATTCAGCAGGTCATCGCCGCCCATATGCGCACCTATGGTCACCGGATGGGCGGGATCGGACACATTCGGATAATTATGATTCGGGTTCTGGCCCACGAAATTCTGTACCGCTTCGTTCTCCTTGAAGTATTGGACCTTGCGTTTCTGGTGGGAGGTGAAGAAGCCGTCATAGGCGACGATAACAGGCAGGCGTACCTCCGCATGTTCGGCAATTCTGAGAGCCATGATGTTCATGTCATATACAGCCTGGGGGGTGCTGGCTGTCAGGATCACCCAGCCTGTATTCAGGCCATAATACAAATCGGAGTGGTCCCCGCGGATATCCAGCGGTCCGCTCACTGCACGGGTAACCAGGTTCAGTACCATCGGGAACCTCGTCCCGGACTGGGTGGGCAGCTGCTCCAGCATATACAGGAAGCCTTGCGAGCTGGTAGCATTGATTACGCGTGCACCGGCCATAGCCGCACCGTAGCATATCCCGGCAGAGCCATGCTCCCCGTCTGCAGCGATCAGCTGAATATCATGCTGGCCGCGGGCTTTCATCTGGTCCAGATACTGTGCCACCTCGGTGGAAGGCGTAATCGGAAAATAACCCATGATATGATAGTTGATCTGAGCCGCTGCCGTAGCCGCCATTTCATTCCCTGATTCGAAGCAGGTCACCTGCTCGGCAGGTACGGCCTGTGCCTCTGTATTCTCACTAACCGCCATTGTTGTATCCTCCCTGTCCATTTACTTGAATACCTGCGGAACGCGGTGCTCTTCGGCAAACCCGACCTCTTCACGGATACTGGTCAGCGCCTCCGTCGGGCAGACATCGATGCATTTCAGGCAGCCTTTGCAGTAGTGATAGTCGATGCCAAGCAGGGTCTGCTGCGGCCGTCCGCGCTTATCCTCGCCTTCCTCCCAGACAAAACAGTTGTCCGGGCACACACTGTCGCAGGCCGCGCAGCTGATACATGAATCGATGTCCAGTACCGGCAGGACACCGGAACGCGAGCCGCTCAGATCCTTCTGGGTGCTGTTGCCCTGAGCCAGAATGACGCCGCCCGGCACCTGTGTCTCATAGCCGAGCAGAGATTGTGTGCGCTTGAAGGGAGCGGCCACGGTCCCTGCGGGCACCTCGTAGGTCTTAAATCTCACTTCGTTATAGCCGCGGTCGAAGGTGCGGATGTTGGGCTCCACCAGGTGCGGATATTTCTTCTCAAAGGTACGGCGGATGACCTTACGCATTGCCTCCGGATCAAGGAAATCACAGATCCGGAACATCGCACCGAGCATCGAGGTGTTTACTTTGGTCTCTTCCTCAACGGCAATTCCCATGGCATCCACCAGAGCAACCGTACCGTATTCAAGCTTCAGGTCTGTCCGGACCTCATCGAAGTCCCGTGTAGTGTTAACCAGCACCACACCCTCCGGCTGCAGGCCGCTGACCACGTTAACGGTTCTGTACAGGGCTTCGTGAAAAACCGCGATCAGATGGGGCTCCTCAATGGGACTATGATCCCTGATCTCCACCTCCGGGTCGCAGAAGCGGACAAAGGTTTTGATCGGGGTTCCTTTTTTCTCCGAACCGTAAGACGAGAAGTTCGCTGCATTGAAGCCCAGCTCCAGCGCGCCGGTCTCGGCAAGCATCTTGCCTGCCAGGTTGGCGCCCAGTCCGCCAATAGATTCCAGACGGATTTCATAAAAGCCAAGCGCATTCTTTTGTGGCAACGTTGACATTGGATTTCCTCCTTGAAGTTTGGTGAGCCTTACGGAAGATCGTGCTTTTAAACTCTAGTTCATGAATCGTGAATTTATTCACTTACTAGATTGAAATAATCCCTTACCTTCTTGGTTCTCCCCCTGCTCTGCCGGTGAAGCTGCAGTGATCCCCTCTGCTGAGGTCAATCCGATAGCCAGCGGCTGCGATTCTCATCTCAAGACAGCTCCTGCACAGAGATGCCTCGTCACCCATACAGATTTTGTTCTCATACAGGGCGTATTTCCTGCGGACACCGAGCGGGGACAGAATGGGCATCACTACATTGCAGCCTGCCCCAAGTGCTTTCTCCCTGCCGACTGGATCAAGCGTCCCCATGGCCGTGGTAGCAGGTATCAGCGCCTCCGGGACAAGCAGTCTGGCCATAGCAATCATTACAAGCGTGTCCTCTACCGTTCCACCCTGCGCATCCTTAAGCGGCGTTGCGCTATGCGGGATGAACGGGCCAATGCCGATCATCTCCGGATGGAGCTCCTTCAGAAACAGGAGATCCTCTGCCAGGTGCTCACAGGTCTGCCCGGGAAGACCCACCATGAAGCCCGCTCCAACCTGGTAGCCAATGTCCTTGAGCGTATGCAGGCAGCTCACACGGTGATCATAGGACATTCCCGGATGCAATGACTGGTACAGGGAGCGTGAGGCTGTCTCATGCCGGAGCAGGTACCGGTCAGCCCCTGCATCAAACAGTGCACGGTAAAAGGCTTCGCTACGCTCACCGATAGACAACGTAATTGCCGCCTCTGGAAAACGGAGCTTCATGCTCGTGATTATGCGGATCAGCCGGGCTTCCGTGAAGTAGTAATCCTCTCCGCTCTGCAGGACAAATGAACGATACCCGAGGCGGTAGCCCTCTTCCGCACACTCCAGAATTTCCTCCTCCGTCAGCCGGTAACGCTGTGCCGAAGGATTCGACCGGCGCAGACCGCAGTACAGGCAATCCTGCTTGCAGAAGCTGGAGAATTCAATTAAGCCTCTTAAAAAAACGCTTTCACCATAATGCAGCTTCCGCGTCTGTACCGCCAGATGGAATAACCTGTCCTTGCGCTCAGCGGTGAGATGCTGCAGTAAGCAGATAATCTCCTCCTTATCCAGCTCATGGCGCTCAACTAATTTGTCCAGCAATCTCTCCATCTGATATTTCCTCCATCCCGCAGGCCCCGCCCAACGATAAAGCTGGTTGTTTCCGCCTTTTCTCAGGCTAAACAAGCTCTTGCTTAACGAATTACTCTAGACTATGCAGGGGGTGATAGTTACATGACGGTGTTAATCGGCTTTATTTCTGCTTTTTGTGTATATTCTGCGAATTGTATCCCAGGTGCTGTAATCCCGTTTTCATCCTTATGGCACCCAGCTCAGAAACCTGGAACATTTAAGGATTGGCATACACAAATAACGGGTCTCCGATGGCCGGAAACCCGTTGTTTATGCTTCGGGAGGACCTTAAGCCTCCCCTTCAAATCATTAAAGTGTTACTTGCTGGTATTCGTCCTTCCAGACCTCCAGCCCCTCCGGCACCTCTTCTTCCTCCAGCTGGGAGTGATACAGATCCGAGTACCGTCCCTCCGCCGCAAGCAGCACCTCATGTCCGCCCCGCTCCACAATCTCCCCGTTCTCCATCACCAGGATGACATCGGCATTCTGGATCGTTGAGAGCCGGTGGGCGATCACAAGCGTTGTCTTATCCTTCATCAGCTTACGGATCGCCTGCTGGACCATTCGCTCCGACTCATTGTCGAGGGCAGCCGTAGCTTCATCCAGCAGCAGAATCGGCGCATTTTTGAGCATCGCTCTGGCAATGGACAGCCGCTGCCTCTGACCGCCGGACAACCGGGAGCCATGCTCGCCAATATCCGTGTGTATGCCTTCCGGCAGCTCCGTCACGAACTCATACGCATTCGCCTGCCGCAGCGCCTCGATAATCTCTTCGTCTGACGCACCAGGCTTGCCGCTCTCGATATTGTCCCGGATGCTCCCGGAATACAGGCCCGACTCCTGAGGCACATAGGCGAAGTAGCTGCGCAGCTCTGCCAGCGGTATTCCGCTGATCGGACGGCCGTTGATCGCAACCTCACCTGCATCCGTCTGGTAGAAGCCCAGCAGCAGCTTGAACAGGGTGGATTTCCCGCCGCCGCTCGGACCTACTACGGCCATTTGCTGGCCGCGTGCCAGCTCCAGACTAACCTTGTTAAGGCTCTGCTTCTCACTGCCCGGATAGCTAAATGACACCTCTGCGAGCTGAAGCTCCCCGAACCCCGGCAGCTCCGCCTGGACCTCAGGCAGCACCTCAACCTCAGCAGGCGCATCCATCACCTCGAAGATCCGCTCCGCCGCACCCAGCGACTGCTGCATGGAAGCAACCAGGCCCGGCAGGGACGAGAACGGCCCAACCAGATAATTCATCAGCTGAATGAAGGCAATCATCGCCCCGACCTCAAGTCTTCCATTCGCCACGAACCACCCGGCAATCACCAGAGCCAGCAGGAAGGTCAGATTCCCCAGCAAGGAGGAAATCGCTCCGGTGGCTCCTTCGATTCTCGCTTTCTTTTTCTCTCCTGAGGCAATATCCTCACTGTAGCCAACATATTGCTTCTGCAGCCTGCGTTCCATGGAGAATGCCTTGAACACCATACTGCTGCCCAGAATATCGTTCAGAAAAGCCGTAGTCCGGCTCATACTTTCCTGCACCCGCACACTGTTGATGCGCATCGCGTTGCCGAAGATTTTACCGGTCAGGAACAGCAGCGGACCGATGGACAGGCAGATCAGCGCCAGCAGCCAGTTAATATAGAGCAGATAGCCGAAGGAGGCTACCGCCAGCAGCGGGTTGCGCAGCAGATCCAGCATCACCTGCCCGCAGGCTTCCCCCACCGACTGATTGTCATTCGTGAAACGGGACAACAAATCACCGGAATGATTGCGGTCGAAATAAGACTGCGGCAAGGCCAGCGTATGCCCCATCATGTCCTGACGCAGCTCATTTCTGATTTTGGCCGATACATTGGTCTTGAGATACGCACTGACGAAGGTATTCAATCCCGTAACCAGCAAGAATAGAATCCCGAACCAGGTAAGTCCCTTGAACGCCTCCACATCCAGCCGGACAGCAGCATCCGTAATCCGGGCCAGGAACCAGGCCATCGTAAGATCGAGCACAATACTGAATAACGTCACCAACAGCAATACAGCATAGATCAGCTTATGCCTAAGCATGTATGTACCTAATCTGGCAAAAGCGCCTTTCTTTCTCACAACATCAGCTCCCCTTTAGAATTCTGCACCCCGCACCTTGGCATATACCTTGCTGTCATGGAGTTCCCCGTCCGGCTCACGGGTGCTTTTGCGCAAAATACCATCCCCACTGGCACATCGTTTTAGTATAGTACCTCCTTCTCTTTTTGAAAATAAAGAAATATACGCATCATATTCATAAAACTGGAAGTCGACCCCGTCGTGGGCTCACTCTCTGCGGCTCCGATGCCACTAGTGTACTAGACCCCTGGCAAGGACCCCAGCGGCGGGGGGCGGATTCCCGTATCGGTCTTAGGGCTGAAATACATTGGAAGAGTCCTGAAGAAATTGAACGCTGTAGCTTCAAAAGACACTGCGGAGTTATGCGGGGGTTATGCGGAAATCATTGCGGATGCTTGGTGATCACTTGGGGGAAATATGGGGGAGAGTATTGTATACTTGCACAAAGTATGGATCGTTAAGAGAGGATGAATGGTCATGGCCAAAACACATATGGAGGTAGTAGCAGAAGAGCAAACACGGCAGGAAACGCTCCGGCTGGCCCGGCTGATCGAGGCTCATGTTACACGTGACGGGACTGCCGAGACAGCGATACAAGGATTGTATTTCAACCGCTACTCCAGAACAGAGCCGTCCGATTACATGTACACGATGCAGTGGCCGACGGTGGGCATTGCCGCCCAGGGCACCAAAATGATCAAGATCGGCGAAGCCACTTCCGAATACAGCGGCTCGCGCATTCTGGTTGCTCCCGTAGCGGTGCCCATCCGCATGCAGACGATTCAGGCAAGCGCTTCGGAACCGTTCCTCGGCGTGGGCGTCTATCTCGATCCGCGCAGAATCGCTGCGCTTATCCCTCAGGTCTTCCCGAACGGCCTGCCGAAGATCGGCAAGCGCAGCGCAAGCTATGTGCTGGAAGGTGAACCGGCCTTGATCGGCGCGGTAGCCAGGCTGGTCGCATGCCTGGACGAATCCGGCGACAACGGCCTGCTGGCCTCGCTTGCGGCGGATGAGATTTTCATCCGGCTGCTGCGCAGTCCCATCGGGGTCTATGTGGCCGAGACCATGCTGGCCGGCTCGGATGTCCAGCGCGTCGCCAAAGCGATCGACTGGCTGCGGACCCACTTCGCCGAATCGCTGAGAATTGCCGAGCTGGCAGACATGGTCCATCTCAGCGAGTCCTCCTTCCGCGAATATTTCAAGTCGGTGACCTCCATGAGCCCGCTCCAGTACCAGAAAGCGCTAAGGCTGCAGGAAGCGCGGCGGCTGATGCTGTCCGGCGGGCGGGATATTACCACGGCGAGCCAACTGGTCGGATATATCAGCGATTCCCAGTTCAGCCGGGATTACAGCCGCTTCTTCGGCAATCCGCCGAGCCGGGATATCGCCAAGTGGAAATCGGGCCTCATCTCCTGAATGCTACCCAGCAAGCCCTCCGATCTTGTCAACGGGGGGCTTTTCCGTTGAATCGGGCAAGAAATCAAGCAGAACAGTCAAATGAAAGGGTATCGGGCCGTCTATACTGATCTTATCCGGATAAGCCAAGCGGCGAAGCGGAAATCATCGTTGGAACAAGCTGCTTTGTACAGGGATTTAGAGGCTTGATTCTACAAGGAGGATACCGGAATGCGGATTTTTGTAACGGGAGCAAGCGGCTTTATCGGGTCGGCAGTGGTCCGGGAACTGCTTGAGGGCGGACATGAAGTGGCCGGGCTGGTACGCTCCAAGGAAGCGGCCGAGCGGCTGGAGGCGGCTGGAACGAGAGCTGTTCGCGGCTCTATTGAGAACACAGAGCTTTTGCGCCGGGAAGCAGCTCAGGCCGATGCAGTTGTGCATACGGCATTCTATCATAAGTTCTCCCATGCCGGCCTGCCGGCAAAAATGCGGATTATGCTGGGCGGAAGTCCGGGGCGGGCGGCGGCACGTTTCATGGCAGCAGCAGTCGGCACGGATTGCCGCGCCATTCAGGCATTGGGAGCCGGGCAGTCCGGGCGGTCTGGAGCGCTTGTAATTGCGATCCCCACTATGACGCTCACTCCCGGAAGGCTGGCGACCGAGGAGGATGCAGGAGATGCCTCATCTATCGGAGGAGGACGGGTGGCGTCGGAGAAGGCTGTGCTCGCACTTGCCGGATCCGGCGTCAGGGCATCGCTGGTACGTCTGCCGCCGATCGTATACGGCAACGGCGACCAAGGCGGCCTGCTGCCCTCCCTGATCCGGGCCGCAAGATCCAAGGGCGCTGCCGCCTATATCGGGCAAGGGACCAATCATTGGCCCGCCGTACACCGGCTTGATGCGGCGCGTCTATTCAGGCTGGCCGTAGAGCAGGCTCCGGCGGGCACGCGGCTCCATGCTGCCGGGGAAGAAGGCTTGCCCTTCAGGCAGATTGCGGAAGCGATTGCGCGGCAGGCGAGTGTGCCATCCAAGCAGATACAAATGGAAGAAGCCGCTTCGTATTTCGGCTGGCTGGGCCCGTTTGTCTCGACCGACAATCCCGTGTCTTCAGCATTGACCCGCGAGCGTTTCGGCTGGAACCCGCAGGAGCGCGGCCTGCTGGCCGAAATCGCACAGGGTGATTATTTTACAGGCCAATCGCTGCGTTAAGCAAACCCCATAAATGATCGTACAAAGAACAAAGTTACTGGCTATGGAGCATGGAGCCCATCCCCACAAAAGAAAATCATAATTCCTAAACAACGAGCAAGAGCCTTCCAAAAAGTCAGTACAAACTAACTTTCTGGAAAGCTCCTTTTTGGGTTATCCGTGAACCTGTTGCTTCCCTTCAATACTCAGATCTGCTCCCGGCACAGCGGAAGCCTCATCCCTGTAACGGCCAGCGTAACCTTCTCCGGCAGAATATAATCCTTCTCCAGATTGATATCATGCGACATATGCGTGTAGACCGCGCGGCGCGGCTGAACGGTCTCCAGCAGGTCGGCGGCTTCGGTCATATCATACACAGAGCGGGTGGATAACTCAGCTGCCTCGTAATAAAAGCTGGTTCCCAGCACCAGCAGATCCGCTCCATGCATACGCCTGGTTTCCTCCGTGGTCAGAGAGATCGAGTCCGGGCAGTACACCCAGATATATTCCTCCTTCTCCAGCCTGTAGGCATAGGAGTAACCATTCTTGCCATGGTTCACCCGCCATGTGCTAATCTGCCAGCCATCCAGCGTAATGCCGTCATCGCAAGGGATCATGTCGATATGCCCGCTGAGCCACGGGTATTGGCGCTGGATGACGGGAATGACCTCCGCCGGAGCGTACAGCTCTCCCCGGAAGCCCATCCAGCGGCAGCTGTCTGCCCATTCCGGCAGCCCGCCGATATGATCGAAATGCGCATGTGTCACGAGCAGACGCTTCATGGTGCGGTGCCCCTGCAGCTCCATCTGTCTCCGCCAGTCCGGTCCGCAGTCAATCGCCAGGAAGCCGCTGCCGTTATCTATAAGCACAGAAGAACGCAGGCGGTTATTGCGCCCGGTGGTTCTTGCTTCCGTACAGGTCTCACAATCACAGTAGACCCGGGGTACGCCCATGGCATCCCCTGTTCCGAGGAACACTAATGTATCCATATGCCTGCCCACCTCATCATCTTTTTTCTCGAATATCCGTCAGTTCATTATAGAACAGGAGCCGGTCCTTTGCACCCCGGCCTGTAAGACAGTAAAGAGCTGCCCTTCAGCCTGATCCGGCCGGAGAACAGCTCTCTTAATCCTTCGCACTCCACACTAAGCAGGTGTCTTCTAATCCTCTTCCGTCTCAACTACCCGCCTAGATCCCGGCCAGCACCTGATACCATATGCCCCGCTTGGAGTACAGCGTGGTGCGGACTTCCTCCCAGCCGCCAAGATAGCTGATGTCGAACAGTCCGGCAGGAACCGGATACTGGCTCTCATGTGCCGCATAGACCTGCCGGTTCACGGGACGGAAGCCGAACTTGGCGAATATCTCCTGCGCCTCAGGCGTCGTCAGATAATCGACCAGCGCTTCTGCGGCCGCACGGGTACCATGCTTATCCGCGTATTTATCCACCACGGCCGCAGGATTCTCGATCAGAATCGTATTCTTCGGGATGACCACCTCATACTTCACACCTTCTGCAATCCGCGCCAGCAGCTCATTCTCATAAGTGACGATCACATCGCCTACGCCGTACTCGAAGGCAGCCATGGAGGCCCGCCCGCTTTTATCCAGAGATTCGACGTTCCTGTGTATGCTCTCCAGGAAGGCCTTGGCAGCCGCAGGGTCTTTCGCCCCCTCCTGCTCCTCAGAACGCTTCAGGCCGGCCCCGTAGATCGCGTTGATGTCCCACTGGGCACCGCCGGAGGTCTTCGGATTAGGGTAGAGCACCTTGACCCCCGGCTTCGCCAGATCGGCAAAATCATGAATTCCCTTCGGATTGCCCTCCCGCGTCCCCAGGGCCACAACCGACCGCGTCACCATTCCCGCCTCGCCGCCTCGCTGCTTCCAGTCCTTCTCCACAAGGCCCGCCTTGACCAGCTTCCCGATATCGCCTTCCATGGCAAGCAGCGTGACATCCGCCTCGAAGCCGCCGGCAATTGCCCTCGCCTGGGTGCCTGAAGCTTCATAAGACTGCTGGAATACGATAGTTTGACCGGTATCCGCCTTCCACTTCTCCGCGAACCCGGGGAGAATCTCGCCCATGGCATCCTTCACCACGCTGTAGGCGCCCACCACAAGCGTTAGATCTCCCTGCGGCGGCGCACCTCCCTCTCCTGCAGCCGGCTGCTCATTACCGCAGCCGGCAGCGGTCAGGGCGAACACCGCCAGCAGTAAGACCGTCAGCCATCCGTGCAGTTGTCTGCTCCTTCTGATAAGCCTCATACCGGCGACACATCCCACATCATTTATTTTTTAGATAAATACAGGCATCGGATCTTTCTTAAGGCCATTCTCCTGAATCCAGCTCCGCTCCTCATTGAACAGGTAGGCGCGGTGTACCAGCACAGATATTTCCTGGCCCGGAGTCAGCGTTTCTTTCTCCAGAGAGCGGTAGGTGACCAGCTTATGTCCATTGATCTCAACCTCCACCAGCCATTCACTGCCGCGGAAATGCAGATGCTTCACAACGCCCTGCTCCGTGGCCGAAGCTATTTTGAATTCATGCAGATGGCCCACCTCAATATATTCCGGACGGATCAGCGCCTTGGTCGGCTTACCGCCGCCTGCGCCTTCGAAGCCCTTCAGCTCGGAAGCACTCCCGATCAGCGTCGATTCCCCGATGAAGGTTGCCACGAACGGTGTCTTCGGCTCTTTATAGATATCCCAAGGCGTACCCTTCTGCTCCAGCCGCCCCTGGTTAATGATCATAATCTCATCCGCAACTTCAATCGCCTCATCCTGGTCGTGGGTGACGAAGATTGAGGTGATCCCGACACGTTCGATCAGCTCCCGCAGCCAGGAACGCAACTCCTGGCGGATCTTCGCATCAATCGCCGCGAACGGCTCATCCAGCAGCAGCAGCTGCGGCTCAGGGGCCAGCGCCCGGGCAAAAGCCACCCGCTGGCGCTGCCCCCCGGACAGCTGATGCGGATACCGGCTCTCGAAGCCCTTCAGTCCGGTCAGCTCCACCAGCTCGGTGACACGGTCACGGATGACTGACTTACTAGCTTTCTTGACTTTCAGGCCGAAGGCGATATTCTCGAACACCGTCATATGCTTGAACAGCGCATAGTTCTGGAAGACAAAGCCGATCTCACGCTCCTGCGGCGGAAGATGGTTCACCGCCCGGCCGTGGAAAATAATCTCGCCGCTGTCCGGCGTCTCAAGGCCCGCCAGCATCCGCAGGATCGAGGTTTTGCCGCCGCCGCTTGGGCCAAGCAGCCCAATCAGATGGCCTTTGGTAATGCCGAAATGGACATCCTTCACCGCATGAAAATCGCCAAAATGCTTATCGAGTCCCCGGACCTCTACATGCATAATTAGTGCCCTCCCTTTCTTCTCTTGCTCCATTCCATAAGCAGCAGCAGTCCTGCGGAGAATGCGGCCAGCACCAGTGCTATCCCGCCCGCAGCCGTAACATTGAAATTCTCGACATCCTGATAGACCAGTGTGGTGGCCGTCTGGGTCCGGTTCATAATATTGCCTGAGACGACGAGCACCGCACCGAACTCACCCAGTGAGCGGGCCACCGTCAGAATCACTCCATAGATGACCGCCCAGCGGATTGAAGGCCAGGTCACCTTCCAGAAGGTCGTCCAGCCATATGCGCCAAGTGTGGACGCGGCCTCTTCCTGCTGGGACCCGATCTCTTGCAGTACCGGCATCACCTCACGCACCATTAGCGGGAACGTGACGAACAGCGTAGCAATCACCATTCCCGGAAAAGCATACACAATCTTCACTCCAATTTGCTCAAACAACGCACCCAGCGCACTGTCCGGCCCGAGCAGCAGAACGATCATCAGCCCTCCGATAACCGGCGATACCGCATAAGGCAGATCCACGATGCTGTTCAGCAGGCTTTTGAGGCGCCGGCCCAGCCAGTTCGCCCGTACCAGATACAGGGCCGTCATGATCCCAAACAGCGTATTCAGCAGCGTCACAACCACTACAACATATCCGGTCATCAGCAGCGCATGCAGCGCCTCGGGCCGGGTCAGGGCGTTCCAGAAGCCGCTCCAGCCTTCGCTGAAGGCCCCCATTGTCATCCTGCCAAGCGGAGCTGCAATCAGGACGAAGAACACGAGGTAGGTCAGTGCAATCCACAATCTTCTCATGATCTTCTCCCCCGCATCTGCATGAGGCTGATCAGCCAGAGAATCAGGAAGGATAAGGTCAACAGAATGATCGACACCGCGGCAGCTCCCGCCGGATTATCACTTTCGACCTCACCGAAAATATAAACAGAAGACACCAGCGTTCGCCCCGGAATATTGCCTGCCACGAGAACTACCGCACCGAATTCAGCGAGCGCCCGCGAGAAGGCCAGCATCCCGCCGCCGATCATGCCAGGTGCCATAGACGGCAAGATCACCTGTAGGAAGACCCTGCTGGGCTTCGCTCCCATCGTATAGGCTGCCTCTTCTTCCGAAGCGTCCAGCTCCTCCAGCAGCGGCTGCACCGCCCGGATGACGAAGGGGAATGTGACGAAGACCATGGCAATCACAATGGCAGGCTGGTGAAAAACAATCGTGAAGCCCAGCGATTCCGCAAGGCCCCCAATCAGGCTTCCCGGGCCCAGCAGCAGCAGAATCATCAGTCCGCCAACCGCAGTTGGCAGGGCAAACGGGAGATCAACAAGGCTGTTCAGCAGCGCCCTGCCCCGGAACTTATAACGGATAAGGACCCAGGCGATCATCGTGCCCAGCAGCACATTCGTAAGAGCCGCAATGACCGCCAGTTTGAGTGTTAACAGGACCGACTTCCAGGCAATCGGATCGCTCACACTTTCAGTGAAGCTTCCGAGCCCGGATGAGAATGAATTGTAATAGACCCCAAGGATCGGAAGCACAATCAGAATGACGAAATACAGTACAACCGTTGATCTAAATCCCCAGGTCCAGCCCTTGTGCCTGATCAGCGAATTCAATGGTCAACCTCCCACCTCCGGATAACCGGTCGGTATACTCGACTTTAAGGTTTGATTATTCCTATTAATATACTTGGTTTAAAGTTATTCCTACTTTACCAAATACCGCTTGCTGCCGTCAATTACTTTGTTAGTTTTTGGGTTAAAGTATAAGTAGCACTTGTTATATCCAAACCAGAGAGGGGCTGTTCATGATGCTGCATACTATGGAGATCACCACCAGCAAACGGGATGAAATGCGGGATATTACCCGCGAGGTTCAGGCTTATGTGAAGAATAGCGGAGTTCTTAACGGACTGCTGATTGTCTATTGCCCGCACACCACCGCAGGGATTGCGATTAACGAGAACGCCGATCCTGATGTGAAGCGCGATGTGTTGATGCGTCTGGATGAGGTCTATCCCTGGGAGCATCCCAAATACCGCCATGCCGAGGGCAATACGGCTTCCCACTTGAAATCCATTACGGCCGGTCCTTCGCAGACCCTGATTATTCATGAAGGGGCTGTGCTGCTGGGCCGCTGGCAGGGCATCTATTTTTGCGAGTTCGATGGTCCAAGGCAACGCCAGTGCCACCTCAAAATTATGGAAGGCTAGCACTGCCTGTCCTTGTAGAAGAGCAGCTACGCATGAACCGCGAAGCTGCTCTCTATACAATTTATAGTTCCTGTAACACTTTCACCATGCAAAGTTATACCAATGCAACGCTCTAAAGTACGAGCTGTTAAAAAAAACAGCTTATTATAAACTGCGGCTTAATACCTTGACATGTGTCAGGGCGGCTTGCTTCACATCTTCAAACAACACTTTATCCTGAATATAATACGAAATGAATCCGTGAGCCGATAAGAATAAGGTCAACGGCACGTTCTGCCAGTCCTCCGATACATATCCCTCTTCCTTCATATGACGGCGGACTATGCTTGCGAATAACTCGAAACATCGGCCCTGTTCTGCCCGGCAATACGCCAGCAGCTCTTCGTCGCGGATCATGAACATGATCTCATACTGATACGGATGGTTCAGCCCGAACCGGATGAACTCCATAATCAGCTGCTCCACCCGGGTCATTCCCTCTTCAGGCGGAGAGGTCATCGCTTGATTCAGCAGCGAAGCCACATGATTGAAATCCTCAACAACAATAGCGTAGAAGAGTTCGGCCTTCTCTTTGAAATGGTAATACAGGGAGCCGTGGCTGTAACCCAGGTGCTGACCAATGCTGCGCATCGAAATGGCACGGTACCCTTTGGTGATGAAAAGATGCCTCGCCGCCTCCAGAATTCTTTCTCTCGACAACTCCTGTTCCACTGCTCTTCTTGCCATAATCTATTCCCCTTCGCTGTAGTAAAGCCGCCGCCCTTCCGTAACGAGGGATTGCCCCTCCGTAAGATCGGTTATCCATGCGATAAATGCGTCACCTTCATCATTGCGCGGAAGACACAGCAGTGTAACTTTATCCGTAAACAAAGTCTCTCCGGTCTGAATATTCCGGCTTCGCAGTGCATTCTCCACCTTGCCCAGCCAAGTGTACTCGATTTCCACGAATACCTCCCGTCTCAGCACACGTGTAATGACCTCTCCGGCTTCCAGCGCCAGTACAGCGCCATCGGTATAGGCCCGAATCAGCCCGCCTGCACCCAGCATAATGCCTCCGAAATAACGGGTAACTACAATAGCGACATTCTTCACCTGTTGGCTGCGGATTACTTCCAAAATCGGTTTCCCGGCCGTTCCACTCGGTTCCCCGTCATCCGACTGTCTCTGGATCTCATCCCTCTCCCCGATCATATAAGCAGAGCAGTTATGCGTAGCATTCCAGTGCTGCTTCTTGATCGAATCGATAAATTGCACAGCTTCTTCCTCGTTCTCCACCGGCATAACATGCCCGATGAAGCGTGATTTACGGATTACGACCTCCCGCGAGCCGGGGGTACGTACCGTCCTGTATTGTTCCAGCATTGTTGTCCATTCCTTACTTTGCATGTGATGACTTGATATATATTAGGAGCAGCCCTGGTAGTGGTTACCTATGGACTGCTCCCTGATGACTTACTTTACTATGAATGATCTGCGGTTAGAGTGGGACTATTCGGTAAGTCTTGCTTCCAGTTCTGCCTTTTCTTTCTCGTAGCCTGGTTTGCCCAGCAGTGCGAACATGTTCTTCTTATAGGCTTCAACACCCGGCTGGTCGAACGGATTCACACCCAGCAGGTATCCGCTGATCCCGCAAGCCTTCTCGAAGAAGTACACCAGATAGCCGAAAGTATACGGCGTTTGGTCAGGAATGGTAACGATCAGGTTCGGCACCTGTCCATCGGTATGCGCCAGCATAGTTCCCTGGAATGCCTTCTTATTAACGAAGTCCATCGTCTGGCCGGTCAGGAAGTTGAGGCCGTCCAGATCATCCGGATCATTCTCGATCGTTACATGATGCTGTACCTTCTCCACTTGAATAACCGTCTCGAAAATGTTGCGGTTACCCTCCTGAATGAATTGGCCCATGGAGTGCAGATCTGTCGAGAAGTCCACCGAGGACGGATAGATTCCCTTGAAGTCCTTGCCTTCGCTTTCGCCGTACAGCTGCTTCCACCATTCAGAGACAAAGTGCAGGGACGGCTCGTAGTTCACGAGGATTTCTGTCGTCTTGCCTTTGCGGTAGAGCGCGTTACGTACTGCAGCATATTGATAGCTCTGGTTCGTAGCCACATCGGGATTGTTGAACTCATCGGCTGCGGCTGCGGCCCCTTGCATCATTTCTTCAATGTTAATTCCCGCTACGGCGATAGGCAGAAGGCCTACCGGTGTCAGTACGGAATAACGTCCGCCTACATCATCAGGGATGATGAACGACTCATAGCCTTCTTCGTTAGCCAGCTTCTTGAGTGCGCCCTTCTCCTTGTCTGTTGTAGCGTAGATCCGTTTGCGTGCTTCTTCCTTACCGTATTTCTTCTCCAGTGCTGCACGGAAGATACGGAAAGCAATAGCAGGCTCGGTAGTTGTACCGGATTTGGAGATTACGTTCACGGAGAAGTCTTTGCCTTCTACCAGGTCAAGCAGATGCGTGATGTAGGTAGAGCTGATGTTATTACCGGCAAAATAAACCTCCGGTGTCTTGCGCTTGTCCTTGGACAGGTTATTGTAGAAGGAATGCGAAAGCGCCTCGATAGCTGCGCGTGCCCCCAGATAAGAGCCGCCGATACCAATCACGATCAGCACTTCGGAATCACTCTGAATCTTCTTGGCGGCCTGCTGAATACGGGCGAACTCTTCCTTGTCATAAGCTGTAGGAAGATCAATCCAGCCCAGGTAATCGGAGCCTGCTCCGCTCTTGTTATGCAATTGTTCGTGGGCCAGCTTCACCGGAGCGGCGAAGTAGTCGATCTCGGTCTGGCTGAAGAAGGAAAGGGCTTTGGTGTAGTCAAAATTAATCTTCTTGGACATCGGTAATGGTAGCCTCCTGTTTATCTCTTTAGATTTGACACCGTGTGTTGCAACATTATAATCTAGAATACTTTAATTTGCCTTGACTGGCAAGGTCTTAAGGCATATCCCCGGCTTTCCGAACCCTGTTTATGAAAAAATAGCTGAAAGCGGTTACTAAGCAGATAAGCAGACCTGTTCTGTGGAACAGGCTGTAACCTTCTGATAGAATGAAGGCAAACTTAGTTTCTATAATATGATCTCAGGAAAGCAAAGGTGGAATTGAAATGAAGCACATCGGCTTTATCGGACTCGGAACAATGGGAGCACCTATGGCGTCGAACCTGCTGCGAAGCGGCTTTGAGGTTACGGTGTATAACCGTACAGCAGAGAAATGCAAACCATTGGAACAGGAAGGTGCGAAGACAGCCGCCACACCGCAGGCAGCAGCGGAAGGCAAGGATGTTATTATTACCATGATCAGCAACGATGATTCGATCCGTGAAGTCTTCCACGGTGACCATGGCATTCTCGCCACCCTTCAGCCGGGAACAACCGTAATCGATTCCAGCACCATCTCCCCCGGCCTTGCAAAGGAGATCGCTGCTGAAGTTGAAGCACGGGGCGGCAGCTTCCTTGATGCCCCTGTAACCGGCAGCAAGCCGGCAGCTATCGACGGCACACTGGTCTTCATGGTCGGCGGACATGCCGAAGTGATTGAGAAGCACCGGGATCTCTTCGACTCCATGGGCCGTCTGCTGCTGCATATGGGCGCTAACGGCAGCGGCGCTGTAGCCAAGCTGGCTCACAATGCCATGGTCGGCATTCACAATGTCGCGCTCGCCGAGGGCTTCTCCATTGCGGTGAAGTCCGGGGTACCCGCAGATAAGTTCCTGGAGCTGGTGAAGAACGGATCAGCAGGCAGCAAGCAGGCCGAGCTGAAGGGCCAGAAGATCATTGATAACGACTTCAGCAACCAGTTCTCCCTTGCCCTGATGCTCAAGGATCTCAAGCTGGCGTCCTCGCTCAGTGATTCCACTGGCGTCCCTTCCCCTATGCTCGGCGTAGCCAAGAGCATGTTCCAGGCAGGCTTCAACCACGGCTACGGCGACGAGGACCTGTCTGCTGTGGTCAAATCCTACGAAGACTGGATCGGCCGGAAGATCGGCGAAGGTAACTAATGTAACGGCGGATTTTCCAGAATCTGTTTATGATGGTGTTTCACACACTATTGTAAACAGGGGAGGAAGTTTCAATGCTGACCTTTGAACTCGCCCGGCCACAAGATGCGGCCATGTTGGCGAATGTACAAAAAAGAACCTTCGATGATGATGCCCGCCGATATCAGGATAAAGAGGAGGATGGCCCTCCCGGTTATGATTCGGTGCCCTGGCAGGCGGAACAAATGCAGCAGGGCCATTACTACAAGCTTCTAAAAGACGGTGGAATTGTCGGCGGGATGATAATTTTCCCGTCGCCCACAGAAGAGGAATGTCATCTGGGCCGGATTTTTATCGATCCCTTATATCAGAACCAAGGGTTCGGGCATGAAGCTTTGCATTTCTTATTTGTACAGTATCCTGCTGCCAAGCGCTGGACGCTGGATACTCCCTCGTGGGCCGTCCGGAACCATCACTTCTATGAGAAGCACGGCTTCATCCGTACCGGAGAGATCTATGATGCGGGGAGCAGCGAGAGCATATGGGAATATGAGCGTACAGGTCCGCTGGCAGAGGCAGGCCGCTAAGAGCAGAATCACTTTACCGAGCGTACCATGATAATGGACCATGTGCCGATGCGCAGCCTATTGTGTTCGGTTTTCCGCATACATTCTGCCCGCATCCCATAGAAAAGGTGCCCTGGAATTCCAGGGCACCTTTTCTGCATATGTAACTCGTAATCAGGGCGCAGCCAGGCAGTATCGGCTGCGCCCTTTTACTATGCGAGCATGGCCTTCTTGTCAGGAGTGAGAACGCAAAAATACCGGTGATTTAATCACCGGTACGGGAAGTTTATTTTACAGTATATGTACAAAAAAACATACGTTTTCCTTGCGTTAACTATAAAATTAATATAGCACAGAAATGTCAACATAACAAGCATTTTTATGGAAAATGAAGAAAATAAATGATTCTCCCCCTGTCAGCCTGGCAGCAAGGATCCAGAAGGCGCCCGACGCGGCTGTCCCCCTCTCCTCCCCTGATGATATGATCTTCTGCGCGAAGGAGGCGACTGATATGCAAATTAGACTGAGAGATATCCGTAAAAGCTTCAAGGTGTACAAACGGCCCGAAGGAAAATGGGGACTGCTGAGAGGAGCGTTTATGCGGAATGTTACCCAGGTGGACGCACTCGGCGGCATAAGCTTTGATATTGAAGAGGGTGAACTGGTAGGTTACATTGGCCCGAACGGCGCCGGCAAATCCACCTCCGTCAAGGTAATGAGCGGCATCCTGACACCCGACAGCGGAGAATGCACTATCTTGGGCAAGATTCCATGGAAGCACCGCGTAGAGCATGTATCCCGGATCGGCGTCGTGTTTGGCCAGCGCTCACAGTTATGGTGGGATGTTCCGGTGGCAGACTCTTTTGACGTGCTGAAGGATATTTATGCCATTCCTCCAGGCGACTACCGCTTAAGATTATCCGAGTTATCGGCAACACTTGGTGTGGAAGCGCTCTTAAGGACCCCGGTGAGACAGCTTTCGCTCGGACAGCGGATGCGCTGTGAGCTGGTAGCAGCGCTGCTGCACCGGCCGAAGCTTCTCTTTCTGGATGAGCCAACCATTGGACTTGATGCGGTATCCAAGCTCGCGCTGCGCAATTTTCTGAAGGAAGAGAACCGTAAGTACGGGATTACGATGCTGCTGACCACACACGATATGGACGATATTGAGGCATTATGCGAGCGGGTCATGGTGATCGGGCACGGCCAACTGCTCTATGACGGGCAGCTCTCAGGTCTGCAGCAGAAATATGCGCCGGAGGTCGTCATGAAAGTGAACACGGATGCGATGATTGCTGCTATGTACAATGACTTGGCTTTGGGTTAAGCCCATCCACCCATCAGGAGGTGCACAATGAACTTTAGAAATACATGGCGGGCCTGCAGCTCCCTCTTCCGAATCCGCATGGCAGAAGGGCTCCAGTACCGGGTGTCCGCCATATCTGGCACGATGGTCGGTGTGTTTTGGGCGCTTATAGAATGTGTGCTGTTCACCGTGTTCTATACATACAGCGAGAATGGCTCCTGGAACAATAACGGACTCAGCCTCCCTCAGACCATATCCTATGTTTGGCTGGCTCAGGGGCTGTTTGTACTCCAGAGTATGAACATCGACAGCGAAATTATGGGCAAAATCAACAACGGCGACGTCGGTATCGAGCTGTGCCGGCCCATGAACCTGTACACCCACTGGTTTGTTAAAAGCTCGGCCGGCAAGCTCGGCACCAGTTGGATCAGGGGGCTGGCCACCGTACTCGCCGGGCTCCTGATGCCTGCCGGGTATGCCCTAGGGGGCCCTGCCTCATTGCCTGCACTATTCTATTTCCTTCTGTCGGCGGTTATGGCGTTTGTGCTGTGCTCAGCCTTCGCTATGCTTGTGACTGCGATCCGGCTGAATATCACTTGGGGGGACGGACCGACCTATATGCTTCTACTGCTAAGCGGCATATTGTCCGGCACCTACCTCCCCCTGCGGCTCTGGCCTGATTTCATGCAGACCTTCCTGTACCTGCAGCCGTTTGGCGGATTCGCCGACATCCCTCTGCAGCTATATATAGGCAGCGTGGCTCCTGCCGCCGCATTGCCCGGCATCGGCTTACAGCTCCTCTGGAGCCTTATCTTTATCGCGGCGGGCCGGATGATCATGAAACGCAGATTACACAGCATTATCGTCCAGGGAGGGTGAGAGTAACGTATGCTTGCTGAAGGTAAAATTTATTGCAAATACTTGCGGATGCATCTGCTGTCCGGCATGGAATATAAGGGCTGGTGGCTGATGCTGATTCAGGTGCTTACTGTGGTGATCTCCGATCCCATAGCCACTGTCCTGCTGTTCTCCCGCTTTGGCAATATCGGCGAATGGACCGTCGCCCATATCATTCTGGTGTACTCGCTGGCGGTGGCTTCCTTCGGACTTGCCGAGAGCGTATGCCGCGGCTTTGATTATTTCCCGTGGCATCTGCTGCGCTCCGGCGATTTCGACCGGCTGCTGCTCCGCCCGCGGTCCCTGTTCGTGCAGGTCGCCGCTTCCAGATTCCATCTGCACCGGCTGGTCCGGCCGTTTACAGGGATCTGTGCTGCGGGCTGGGCGCTGGGACAGCTCGGCGTTCCCTTGACGCCCGGCAGACTCGGCATTCTGGCGATGGCGCTGGCCGGAGGCTGTCTGATGTACTGCGGAGTGTTCGTGCTAACCTCAGGTCTTGCTTTTTTCACTATCAAAGGGCTGGACTGGATCTTTCTGCTGACTAACGCCAGCTACCAGATTACCCGCTGCCCAGAGCCCTATTTGCCGCGAATGCTAAAATCCGTGTTCAGCTTTGTGCTCCCAATGCTGTTCATCAGCTTCTATCCGGCGGCCACCGTCTGCGGCTGGGATTATCCCCGCTGGCTGGGCTTCCTCTCGCTTCCCTCTGGAGCTGCCTTCCTCGGAGTGTCTCTGCTGGTATGGCGCATAGGCGTGAGGCATTACAAAAGCACGGGGAGCTGAGCTCCGCTGAAGCTGACAACACAAAAAAAGCACCCCGGGACCATGAATCTTCCAGGGGTGCTTTTTTTCTACCACTTTCTTTTACACAATCGGGTAAGAACAGCAATAATCAGTTAATGCGAATACTTCCAGGGCAAACTTGGAGTTGCCGGGAACATGGAAGGTTTCCGCTCCGTCAATGTCCTTCCACACTTCAGTGCCGGGAAGCAGCACCTTGAGCTTGCCGGAGAGAATCTCCATCGTCTCGGGGCCGTCGGTGCCGAATTCGTATACGCCAGGCAGCATAATGCCGAGTGTCACCTTAGTGCCGTCTTCCAGTGTAACTGTACGGCTGGTCACTTTTCCGTCGTAATAAATATTGGCTGCTTTTTGAATTGTCGCGTTGGTGAACTGGCTCATGTGCTTATTCTCCCCTTTGTCGTTAGATCCGTCTATTATAGCAGCGCTTTTACGCGGCTGACTACATTTTCTACAGTGAAGCCATATTCTCTGATTACGGTGTCGCCAGGAGCGGAAGCGCCAAAGGTAGTGATTCCCAGAATGTCGCCCTGGTCGCCTGTATAACGTTCCCAGCCGAAGGTTTGCGCCATTTCGATAGCCAGACGGGCTTTCACTTCAGGCAGGATAACGGAATCGCGGTATGCTTTATCCTGCTTCTCGAACAGATCCCAGCTCGGCAAGCTGATGACACGAACATCAATGCCTTCTTCGGCAAGCGCAGCCTGAGCCTTAACCGCCAGCTGTACTTCAGAGCCTGTAGCAATGATCTGTGCCTGTGGAGTGCCGTTCTTGGAATCAGAGACCACATACCCGCCACGTTTGATGTTATCGCGTACACCGTCTACGGTTCCAGCCAGGATCGGCAGGTTCTGACGGGTCAGGACCAGTGCTACCGGATTGGCGGTATTCTCCATAGCGTATGCCCAAGCTGCAGAGGTTTCGTTGGCATCAGCCGGACGAATGACCGTAAGACCCGGAATGATACGCAGGGAAGCAAGCTGTTCAATCGGCTCATGGGTAGGACCGTCTTCACCGACAGCGATACTGTCATGGGTAAGCACATAGGTTACCGGCAGCTTCATGATGGAAGCCAGACGGACAGCCGGACGCAGGTAATCTGTGAAGACGAAGAACGTACCGCCGAATACCTTAAGACCGGTGTGCAGTGCAATCCCGTTCATAGCTGCAGCCATTCCGAATTCACGTACGCCGAAGTAGATATTACGGCCGTCATAGGATTCGGAGGTGAATTGGGACAGGCCGTTCAAGTGCGTCATGGTCGAGCTCTCCAGATCGGCTGAACCTCCAACCAGCTGCGGGATACCGCCAGTCAAGCCGTTCAGTGCATTACCGGAAGCCACACGGGTAGATACAGCTTTGTCTTCTGCTTTGTAGAATGGCAGATTAGCATCCCAGCCTGCAGGAAGCTCACCGCTTAGTGCAGTTTCGAGCTGTGCAGCAAGCTCTGGGTATGCTTTTTTGTAGGCTGCAAATTTCTCATCCCATGCTTTGTTAGCGGCGATTCCTTTGGCCTTCACTTCAGCGAAGCTGGCACGGACTTCATCCGGTACATAGAAATCTTCTTCATATACCCATTTGTAGTATTCCTTCGTCAGCTTCGTTTCATCAGCACCCAGCGGGGAGCCGTGGGTACCGCCGTGGCCGCCTTTACCTTGCTTGTTCGGGCTGCCGTAGCCGATGACTGTCTTCACTTCGATCAGCGTCGGTTTGCTGCTGTCTGCTTGAGCCTCTTCAAGAGCCTTAGCCAGTGCAGGAAGATCGTTACCGTCTTCTACACGCAGAACCTGCCAGCCGTAAGCTTCAAAACGCTTAGCAACATTCTCGGAGAATGCAAGGTTGAGCTTGCCGTCTAGGGAGATATCATTCGAATCGTACATTACAATCAGCTTGCCCAGCTTCAGGTGTCCGGCAAGTGAAGCAGACTCGGAAGAGATCCCTTCCATCAAATCACCGTCGCCGCAGATGGCGTACGTATAATGGTCAATCACGTTATGTTCATCTTTATTGTAAGTCGCACCCAGCTGCGCTTCAGCCATTGCCATACCTACAGCCATACCGATACCTTGTCCAAGCGGACCGGTTGTCGCATCTACACCGGCAGTGTGGCCGACTTCCGGATGTCCCGGAGTTAAGCTGCCCCATTGGCGGAACTGCTTCAATTCTTCCATAGGCAGATCATAGCCGCTGAGGTGCAGCAGGCTATAGAGGAGCATGGAGCCATGTCCGGCAGACAACACAAAACGGTCACGGTTGACCCAAGTCGGGTGGTCCGGGTTATGATTCATTGTCTTGGCGAACAATTGGTATCCCATAGGAGCGGAGCCCATCGGCATACCCGGATGTCCGGAGTTTGCCTTTTCAATGGCATCAATGGCAAGTGTACGGATTGTAGTGATGGCCAGGTTGTCCACCGTTGAGTTTTCTTCTTTATGAATGGCTTGATCTTTTGCTTGTTCAGTCATTACAATAATCCTCCTCGAATCAAGAATGTCATTTTGACTATTATTGTATCACGGAAGTGGAAGCATTTCCAATTGTTTTTGCTGCAGCTTATATTTAGCGGCTTCTGCCGGGTCTATGCACGCCTGTGCCAGATTCACGGTGCTTCAGGAGGTTCTTTTTGGAGATACGGATGGGAATCCGGAAACTTAGCCTTAAGTCTAGTTTCTAATTAAGACTAAAGTTTGTTTTACAAAGCGGATTTATACAGTAAGATGGAAGTACCACAGCGGAATTTTAGCCGGATTATCCATAATTTCCAGCAGAAAGGAATTCAGAAGATGACTGCAAACAGAGACATTTATATTGTGCTGACCGGAACAGGCACGGCCTTCAGCGGAATTATTAAATGGTTCACCAAAGCGGAGCTGAATCATGCCTCGATTGCTTTTGACAGTGAGCTGCGTGAGGTCTACAGCTTCGGCCGAAAAAAAGTGTACAACCCGTTTATTGCCGGACTTATCCATGAGAACTTCATCCATCCGTTCTACAACAGTGCAGACTGTGCCATCTACCAGCTCAGAGTCAGTGAGGAAGAGTACAATACTATGTATAACCATGTCCAGGGTATGATGCAGAATCAGGAGCGTTATAAATATCACCTGCTTGGTCTGGTCGGTGTGCTGTTGAACATCCGGATTGACCGGGAGAATGCTTTTTTCTGCTCCCAGTTCGTAGCCTCTGTATTGGAGGAAACTACTGTTCATCCGGTAGCCAAGCCCTCCTGCTTCGTCACTCCGGAGGATTTCGCTTCATCCCTGTGTGCCCACAAAATATTCAGCGGCAAACTCTCCTGCTATATGGACCGGAGTCATTCTGCCGACCTCAGAGGTTCCAGTCTACATAACCCCCAAACTACTAATCCGGCAGATTTTGCGGCTCCTAGACTGCGGCTGCATGAAGAACGGACCGAGGGAATCGTCTGAACGATCACCCTCCGCCCGCTTGATGCCAAGTAAAACAAAATCATAGTAGCACATAAGGCATAAGGATTGCGTCCCGCGTTATTTTACACGATGGCTCTGATAATATTCTGTCCAATCTCCGAGAATCGTTACCGCCACTGTATCCACCTTGGTCTGATACTCATTGGTTGCGGTAAAGGTAAAAGTAACCGGACCATCCGGCAGCTGTTCGAACGATGGGTCGGCCAGCTCACCCGTCCATACGGTCTTATCACTCCCGGTCGGACTCAGCGCCGCCGTGTATCCTCCAGTCATTGTGACTTGCACGGTATCCGGTAGTCCGGTAGCTGTCCCCTGCAGCACAAATTTCTCGCCAGCCCAATAGACACTATACCCCCGCGGACTTTCAGGCGAGCCGCTCTGCTTCAGATTGTACGCCTGACGATTGCCATTCCACTCCTCTGTATGACGGACAGCCCCCTTGATGCTAAGCAGGTTAACCATAAAGTACTTTCTTGCGGATACAACACTCCAATCAAATCCATCGAAGACCTCAACTTCTACAGCATATTTTTCGTACTCTGCTAAGGCTCCATCCGGTACCTTCCATTGTTTTGAACTGGATACCTGGTCACCGGACTGCACCCTAATCGCACCTGTGGCCAGATTAATTATCCGCACCCGGAAGCGCTGCTGCTGATCCCCGTCCTCATCCTGGTAATCCCACTTGATGATCGGCGTCAGTGTGCTGGCAATCGTTGGCTTGTTGGGGCTATCACTTGTCGGATAGGTAATTGAGACCTTGGGTAACCGGTTCAACACGGTAATGCTATGGGACAGCTCTCTGAACAGTCCCAGGGAGTCCGTAACGAGCTGCCGATACGTAAAAACACCGTTTGAAGTAAACTTTTTGTTAAAATCGCCTTCTGTGCTCACAAGCCCCTCTACACCAGCCGCCGGTTTCAAGAAATATTGATGACTTATGGTGTCTCCTTTCGGAATATCCTCATCTGTTGCCGTGCTCTTGATATTAAGCACATCCGTCCGGTAGATCGCTACTTTGGTGGCATCCTTTCCGGTATCCGTAATGAGGGTGAACCCCGGCTGGGGCGGATTGTCGATGATGAAGGCTTTTTCGTTTGATACCTCGGACCAGGAGCCCTTGGAATACGCCCGCCCCAATACCGTGAAGTACTCGAAGCGATTGAATGTTGGGTTTGGAACTTGATACTGACGAATCGATCCGCTGCCATCTGTATTCTCTACCGTTTTCTCCAATAGCCCTTCTTTGGTGAAAAATTCAAGCCTGTACTTTTCCTGAGGATCATTCTCCGGATCGGAGTAGGTCCACTGAATCAACGGGTCCCCCTGCTTCTCTGCATCCAGGACCGTTGGGCTCGCGGTTGTACCCGGAGGAGAAGTGATTGTCATGGACGGGGCTTCGTTTTTGATTACATTCACTTTGAGTGACTCAATATTTGACTTCGCCCCAATCTGGTCCACTGCCCAATGTTCAAGGGTGTATATCCCCGGTTCCGGGAAGCTGATTTCGATGCTCGGCGTCTTATATAATTTGGTGGTGCTGTCGCTATCTGTCACCTTCCAAAAATATTGAAGACTGGCGATATCCGATGGATCATCATCATGATCTGACGATGTATACAGCTTCGTATCGAACTGATACGCCGTTGCAGGACCATTAATGGCGGCCGTAGGGACATGGTTGAGGACCTTGAACATCCGTGTCGCATTCGAGGAAAGCGATCCGTCAGAGGCGGTCAGGCGCATTTCCCAGCCATCTGAAATGGCTTGTTGCTGTGATATGCCGCTACGTGCGATCAGGTCCCGCATGGTCATCACCTGGTTTCGGTTACCCCCAGCGTAATAATATGGGCTGTTATTGATGCGAGTGTTCCAGGCATAACTTAGCCCATCTCCATCCTCATCCGGGTCCGGTGTCAGATTCTCCATGGTAATGACCGTATCCCGGTACACTTCCACCGGCATATTGAAGGCAGCTGCTGGGGGATGGTTTATAACTTGTACCGTTTGGCTGTAGGGCTGTGACCATAGGCCGCGGTTATCATGGACCTGAAGCGTCAATTGATATGTCCCCACGCCGTAGGCAGCGATATTCGGCGGCACCGCCGCTCCGGCCCAATGGCTCCAGACCTGTTGCCAGCCATCCTTAATCACTGTCCAGCTGTACAGATCCAGTTGATCATTGTCCGGGTCGAAAGACTTGTCTGTGATGGTGGTCGCCTTACGATACGATACGATGTTGGGCTCTACGGTGAACAGCGCTACCGGCGGCAGGTTGCCGGCCGCCCCTACCGTTTGCTGCGACCAATCACTCCAGACGCCAACCCCGTTCTCGCCATCGATGTCCCGCACTCTTAGCCGGATATCATATTGGTCATTGGTCGGTAGCTGTGCCGGCGGATATCCATCGGTCCAGACTTGCCCTTCCGTCTTCTTGTATTGCCATTGCCAATCCATGATCCCTTTATTGGAGGCGGTGACATGATCCAAATCGTAGGAGCTGTCCGTGATCTGCAGCCATCCGCCTGACAGCCGGGCACTGAATAGCGCAATTGGCTTGCGGTGCACATGGAACGTCATCGAAGACAGGTTATTTCGGCTCCATTTCCGGTACACGTCGAACCGGTCGTCATCCTTGGGATTGTCACGCCCCTGGAACGTGGCCACGTAGGACCCGCTATACGGGAAAGTCGTATAGGGTGAACTTCGCCATAATCCAGAATCCCAAATGATCCCCATCGAATTGTCAAAGAAATACGGATCATGATCGAACCGGTACCGTTCTTCCCGTTTAGGGTCCCATTCCGAGTCAAAGAATTTCGTTCTGGTTTCTACAGGGGTATTGATCAAGACAAAGGACTTGTTCCGCATCTGCTGTTTTACATTAATCGTAAGCGTCGCCTTCGCGGTCATTCCTGACGGGTCGGAGGCTGTGATGTTCACGGTGTAGGTCCCCGGCGGGATCGAGTCTTCCAGCACGTCCAGTGGGATATTGAATAGTTTGGACAGCTTGGCTTGAGGCACCACCGTCTTCTTGTAGAAGACACCAGGGATCTCGGCGGTGACGGTAACGTCCTCGTTATCTGGATCGCTGACATACCCCTCGATATTGATTCCGCTTAAGCCTGCGGCATTAACCAGGGTAATTCCATTTGCTGTTCCTACGGACAGGCTAGGGGCATAATTGGGTATCAATTGAGCTACTCTAGTCATGTACGGCGACCACCAATAGGTTTTCGTCCAAGCCAACACTCGAATGCGGAACATTTCTGGATCTTTATCTAGTCCTGGCGTGTAATCACTTGGCTGATAATAGTTATATCCTTGTGCATACTCATTCGGATAGGTGTTCGCCATCAAGTTCCGTATGTTGGACATATCTACATCAATAACAGCAGGCATATAATATCCTTGAGATGCTACTGCATTGGTGTGTAACTTTCCCCAATCTGCTGACCAGTTATAATACTGACCATAAAAGTCAGGTGTTCTAGGATCATTACAGCTCCAGTTATTATCATCACCATAAGCATTTCTGTTTAATTCATACTGGTACGCCTCTTTGGTATAAATGGAACTACACATTTCGATTTCCATGGGCTCCGTATATCCGCCCCAATCAGGTCTTCCCGTTGTATAGGTGACATGCAAGTTAGAGCCTGGAACAATATCATAGGTCATTCTTTTGGTCGTTTTATTAAATTTAAGATTGGTTACCTTCAGAGCAGGGAAATCAATGACAACCTTATCATCCTGATTGGCATGTCCCCCTCGCCCAGCTTCAAAGACAATATCCCGGTAATAAATGAAATTGTCCTCTGCCGCCTGCACCGTACTGGCCAGTCTCGTCATTTCGACAACTGGCTGCGGCAGTGCGGGAATGAGCAGCAAGTAGGCCATAAGCAAAATGATACTTCTCTTGAATCTCTTCAATGTCTGCCTTCCTCCCCTACAAGTCCCAATCGACTTCTGGCGCGCGGTTATCTATTTCTACCGTCCGCTCCACCAGCGCTTGTTTGATCGGATCGGTATACGAATCTGCAGAACGCCGGTCCGCCTCCGTCACGTAATCCTCAATGGTCGGTTGACCAAACTCTTCAAAGACCGTCAACCGGATCTCGTATCTCCCCACCTGAGTCAATTCCAGCTTAGGATTAATCTCATTTCCATTATTGAAGATCTCCCAATTCTCATCGGTAAACCGACCGTCATTATTGGAGTCGTACCGATACTCCCAGATCCGCCGGTTCAGGGTATCCTTGTCTGTGGAAAAGGATCTGTCCGTAATTTGGATGATCGCTCTATTCCCCTTCTCCGGGTCCCGATACATTTTTTGGGCAACGTCAAAATAAACACTTGGGACTTCGTCCGGTGCAATATCGAACGTGATTTCCCCATCTGCACCATAGCCGGCTGTATTCTCAACATGAATATTTGCTTTGTATTTCCCTGGCTTCCGGAAGAGAACGTCCTTGCTCTCCAGCTCGGCCAGACTGCCGCTGTATTTGATATCTGCATTAGTCCCGCCGCTGACTGCGCTGATCGTGACCTGAGTTTTAGACTTAATGATCGGGAATCGTGTCGGGCTTGTGCTGCTGTTGGTGAGCGTGGTTTTCCGGTTCTGCTTCAGCGATCCGGTGATCTCCAATGTTGCGGATGGAATCGGTTCAATGACCGTTACCTCGGTACTGGTGCTCCCGATCAGCCCGTCATTATCGACCACAGTAAGACTGATGGGGAATGTCTGACCGACCTTATCCCGTGTGTACCAGACATAACCTCTGGCCGTATTTTCAATCCCGCCTTCTGCTCCAGGAGTTCCCCAGGCATAATCGGTGATATACCCGTCCGGGTCGGAGGAATTTCCTCCATATACCATCATGTCAGACCCGGCTTTGACATACTTGGGTGCGCTGATCCGGGCAATCGGTGGCTTGCCCTCGGGCTTGGTCGGCTTGTTCGGTACGGATGGATAGCTGACCGGATTGTCCTTCTTGTACACCCCGGCCGAGACTTCCATTTTCTGCTCCAGGGACGTTATCGTCCCCGTCTTCGTAATGACCGGATTCTTGAACCGAATGATTACCGTCAGCGCGTAATCCTGCTTGAAGCTGTCACTGGTCACCCGGCTGGCCGGGATCTGAAAGTCAAAGCTTTTCGATGTGGTGAGTGTTTTTCCGTAATCTTTCTTCATGTCAGCCTTGGCTGAACCGTCTTTTTCCTTGGCATAGAATACCCATTCTTCGATGTTAGAGGAATTTGTGTAACCCAGCAGCTCGCCTTTAACGTCGATCTTCACATCGACCTTGCTGCCTTCCAGCTTGATTGGGTTTGGACTCGGCTTCTCCAGCGTGGCCGTTCCGTTTAGCGTAGCTTGGTCGGGTGGGGAATAATCAAAGGTGACCGAACCGGCGTAGCTGTAGGATGTGACTTTGGCTTCAGCATCGAAGTAGTATGGGAGGGTCACATAATAGAGCCGCCCCTCTACCCACTGTCCTTTAGGAAAGCTACCTGATACTTGCTCAGGCTCAAAGAGTTTAGAAGGAACTGTATATGTAATCACGAATTTACCGTTCTTAACACTGACGTTTCCAGTATCGCCTATAAGATCACCCTGATTAAGCTTAATGCTAGATTGAATCACACTACTAGATGGAACCGGAGTTTGATCCAGCTTATACCAGGTTGCTGCACTAGGATTCACGGGGTCCGACTTCGTTGAAACCGTTGTTTTAGGTGGTATTGCAGATGGCGTTCCGTAATCGTCTGCGTTTTTGTTGTAGCTTACATTGTAGCCCTTGTCCTCTTTGTAATCGTTGATTTGCCAGCGCCGCCCATCAGCATAGCGCCAGATGGAGTTTCCGGGGGTGCTCAAAAAGGGCTTTGTAAACAGTCCATCTTTTCCCACCACAGGAAAGGTCTCATCCTTCACATTTCCCTTCAGCGTGACCTTGATCTTCCCGTTCTCAATGGTAATCGCTCCTACAGTACTGTTATTTCCTAAATATTTCAATGTCCCTGATTTAATCGCAGGGCCGGTGACCCCGCTGGGCAGATCCAGATAAAACGTCTTGGCACTATTTCCTGAGCCGGTTAACCCGGTTGTCACCGGTATGCTGACGCTGCCTTGCTTAGCCCCTGTACTCTCTGCAGAATAGGTGAGAGTTGGCACAAGTAACCCAAAAGCTAACAGGATAACCATTGCGGCAATCCAAAGTTGTTTAGTTCTCATTTTCTTTATCCTCTACTTCTTCTCATTCACAATGTACTTTGTGGCCGATGCCCCTTTGTTATCTAACCAAATCTCAAAATAGTTGAACTTGCCACTGTATAAATACCCCTGGTACGAACTCAACTTTTCCCCTGGTTTCAATACCCATGACCAAAGAGCTTGTTTGTTGTTAGGCTTATAGTTTTGAACTAGTACAGTTTTCAACGGCATACTGACATAAGCTTCCCCTTTAGAAAGATCTCCAAAGTTCAAACGCCATTTTTCACTCAAATCCTTTGAGTTCTTTTGTATAATTTTATCTCCCTTATTTTCTATATTGATCTTTGTCCAAATAAAATACTGAGCACCGTCCAGGTCATAACCATATTGCTTAGCCAACGCCTGAGCATCCTTCGACTTGGAATCAAAGATCATAATCTTTTCCAGCGTATAGCTCAGCCCGCCGGCCGTAACCGTAACTGGCAGCTCCACGTCCTTAACCAATCCGAACTTAGTCAGGTTGTCCCTCATAATAGGTGCTGCCGTCGGTTTTGCAGCTGTCGCATGTGCAGATCCTACTTGGCCTGAAATCGAACCTGCTAACAGTGCAGTTGCTAACATTGCTTTCATCATTATCTTTTTCATCTGAATCTCTCCTTTAATAGTTTATACGGCCTGCTAAGGTCCGCTTCAGGGCAGGCCGCACTCATCCTGGTTTACATATTAAATTTATACTCCTGAACCGCCGGCACTGTAATGGCCTCTTGAACCTTGCTTCTGGAGATCAGAACCGGGTGCTGCGTTTGAATAACGGCGATGACCGAAGGACCTTGTATGTATTTGGTGATACCGTAAGTACTGTCCTCATAGAGCAGCGGAAAAGTATCGCCCGTAGATTCATCCACGATGTCGAACTTAACGATCTTCACTTGAGCCTGAAGCCGGCTCCCCGCCAAGGGGGATAAGCCGTCATCCAGTCCCAGATTACTCTGCAGGGTGTGGCGGAAGGTGGCATAGGCCTCAGCGGGGTCAATGACCAGACGGCCTTGGGCCCTCGCTGCTTCGTTCAACTCCTGTGATGCATCATGGACGGCCATATTATTGGCATCCTTAAGCATGCTGCGCACCTGGTCCCATTCCTGATTCTGAATCTGAAAAAACCAGGAATAAATAAAGATCAACAGGACAAAGGCGAGCTTGACAATATAATCCATAGGTTAGCTTCATCCCTTAATTAATCGAGATATTCACTCATGATCGAGCCATGTCCATAGTACTGTGCCGGCTGGGATACACCGGAGAAATTGTAGGGGAACAGGTTCACCCGCGGTGCGGTTACGTACACATCAATCCGCTGTTTGCGTTCAAGGATCACTTCTGTTCCGCTGGTGATCTTAATCGAGCCTTCGGGAAATCCTACAGCCTTCAGGTTAGAGATGACCTCAGCCTTCATGGAGGCAGTGACCATCCCTTCTGTCGCTGCCTTTTGCGTGATATACGAGGTGTTGGCTTTGACCTGCAGGTCGAGCAAATAATCGATGTACGTAAAGATCGGCTGCAGGATAATGAACAGCACCAGCCACATGAACAAGGCCCGGAGGACGGTTGCCTTCAAGCGCAGCGCCTCCTTTTAATACTTCTCGACAGCTTTGACATGGGTAATAATATCATCCTGGCTGCCGCCGATAATGCTTGTAGCCCCAGCGATAAAAATTCCGGCAATCACAAAGCCAATAGCCAGAAACAGCGCGACGGAAATCGAGTCCTTCTTCATTTCTGTTAAACCAAAGGGCCAGCGATTGTGTACGTTACTGCTGCTTCCACAGAATCTGCAGGCTGAACCAGACTAACCTTCGGGATTTCAGGTCTGTTGTCATCCGCTTTATCGATTACGTCCCGTACTACAGGAATCAATACAGCAATTACAATAGCCACACACAGGAACCCGATTGCGATAAACAAACCAGTAGAAATAGCGTCTTTTTTCATTGTTAATATCTCCCTTTTGATTGTATATTTTAAAATGATTCTTGAATATAACAAAAATTTAATTTGGTTCTTTTTCTTGCTATCAGCCTGCCTGAACTCGTCATTGGAACATCCCTACGCCGTTAAAATTCCCTTTGATCAGCATAATGTACTGCATCGCCAGCGACACAATCATCAGAAAGGTGGCGATCGACGGAATGACATTGATGATCGTGGAAATGTCCCCGATAAAGGACCACTTTTTCAGATATTGGTCACTTGAAATTTTGGTAATAATTTTGCCCTGCTCCTGCAGATACTTCGCTGCTTCATGGTCATCATCCATCCCTTCTGTCGCAAGCAGAATCGAACGGATATCGTTGATAAACATGTGGTTCTCCGGGAATTTGCTGCAAAACCATTCAATGGCCCGCTCCGTCCCCTCATCCACCGCCCGCTCCGACAGCTCATACAGATCCTGGCGGATGTAACTGAAATGGTTGGCCGTCCCGGCGCAGAAGGCGCCAAATTCCACATACCCCCGCTTGCGCAGACGGTTGTTCTCATAGAGACGGATGAAGGAGATCAGCTCCCCGTCTTTTTGAATCAGTGTCTTCTGATGCAGCCAGCTCAGCACCCAACCGAACGGCAGCACCCGCTGCGGGCTGGTAATTACGATAATCAGCAGAGCAACCAGAGGATCGTATATTGACAGTGGCTCTGATCGTATGAAGTCTCCCGTTACCTGGGCCAGCAGATAGAGGAAAGCCGCCGCATATCGGAACAGGGTGATTTTGGCTGCTGATATAGAGAGCCCGCTCTGATTGAGCAATTGCTGCAGCCGCTCATTGTGCACACGTTCCCCGAAAGCCTTCCACTGCTGGCCCAGACGGAGCACATACCGCTGCTGACGGCTGCTGCTGCTGACAAAGACCAGTAAGGCAAGATACACAATACCTGTTACAGCTATTAAAAGTAGTAATCTATCCATCATTCATCACCTTAATGGTAGTCCAGTCTGGGTCTGGCGAGGATGGTACTGATCATGAACGAGATAAATAGGCCCGTAAGAATCACCATCATAAATGTAAGTCCAATCGTTGTCTCGAACTGCAATTTGAAATACACATCCGGCTTCAGCATGTACATGAACGTTCCCACAGAAGACACCAGCACAATCAGATTACCGTACAGTCCCAGGCTGATTGCATCTCTGCTGCTGGCCTTCACCGTCAGAATAGTCTCCCGTTGCAGCTCCATTGAGCGGTTAAGCGTCATGAGCGAGCTTTTGAGATAACGGGTGCCTTCCTTCTCGCAATAGAGCAGGTCCGATACGAATTCTACGGCAAACGTCGTGCCAATCGCTCCGGCAAAACGCCCGGCTTCCTCATTCAGCTCCCGTTCATTACTATAGCCAGCGAACGCTGCACCCAGTAGCCTCAAGGGCGTCTTCAGCACATTCTCCACCGGCAGCAAGTCACTGGTCTTGGACAAAATGGAATCCGCAGACAAATGCGTGAATTTGGTAGCTATTTTGATCACATCGAGCAGATCGTAGCTCCCCCGCACCTTGCGCTGGGCATAGGTATATCTCATCCGCAGATAAGGAATACAGGCCGAGAGAACCGCCAGAAACAGCGGAAGCCGCCAGGCATTCGCCACAGGTGCGCCGTCATTCAACACCATGCCTTCCAGAAAAGGATTACTGAAGCTCATCTGCCCCGGCAGCTCATTAAGAGTCAGCAGACTCGATAGGAATACCCCGAGGAACAGCACCCCTGAACGGGTGACGAAGCGCAACACACTGATGCCCGGCTCGTATCGCTTATGGGCAAAATACAGCAGATCATCCAGATGGCGGTACAGCCACATTTTCCTTTTCGCGCTGCTGACCTTGTGGCCGAACAAGCTCATCCGCAGATCCAGCTTCTGCCCCCACTGCCATAGATGCCGCTCAATCAGCGGCTTGACCAGCAGCCAGAGTCCGGCTGCAACGAGCAGGTGAAGCACAAACTGGATGATATAGAACAGCAGCTCCACAGGCACTCCCTCCTCTCATTCATTCAAAACGATTTTGGACTTCAGACTTTCCTTCAGCGGGTCAATCATCGGCTTCTGCGCAGCGAGATGTCCAAGCTCCTGCAGCAGCATCCGTGCCGCTCTGGCATTCTTCTTCTTCATCTTTAAGATCAGCGCTTGGGTTAGCTTGTCATTATAGGTCCAGCCCGCCTGCTCCGGTTCCCAGCGCATCAGATCATTGGCGAAGACTGAATTACTGGCCTCTTCATAAAAGACCTCGGAGATCCGTGCCAGCCGTTTCTTCCCATCCGGGACACTCTCCAGAATGAACACCAGCTCACAGGATTTCAGCGCTGAGATTAAATGCCCCTTCAGGCTGCCGCCGATCCGTGTAGATACAGCAAACGCCCCCTGATAAGGAATATCCTCTGAATCTACGGTATGAAAGGTGCCCGTAATGCCGTCATAGCCCTTCTCACCGCTCCACAGATAGAATTCCCACTCGTTATATCTCATTTCTGTCATGTACAAAATGTTCGGGTCATGCCGCAGCGACTCCACTCCTACCTCCATCAATTCCTCATTGGAAGCCTGAATGGGAATGATCCGGTGGCCTTTGATCTGATACGGTAAAATCGACTCCGGATGCTTCTCGATCATCACAACGCCCATACAGGAAGAGGAACCGAGCAGCTGCTCGCCGACAATCGTGTTGGCAAAAGTGGTTTTACCCGACCCTACCGCGCCCGCGATAATCGTGTTGCGAAACGTACCGGTAAGCGCCCGAATCAGATCAATCGCTTCCGCAGGAATACATTCCGTGCCGGCCTGATCATCCAGATCCAGAAATTCAACGACCTGCCGCCGCAGCGAGATGGTAGTGAAGCCCTCCCAGACCCGCGGGGAGACCCAGATAGCCAGACGGATGAACCGGCCGGGCCAGAGAGGATCATCCATTTTGAATTCAACGGAAGGATTATCCTTGTTCAGCTTCTTGCCGGGATCACTCTTGAGGAGAGAACGCTTAAGCTGCTCCACCCGGTCCAGCGAAGGCATCTCATAGGGATACGCCACAAACCTCCCCTGATGGTTATAAAAAATTTGCCGCCCGATCATCTGCAGTCCCGTTGATTCGCTATAGGCACGGTCTGTGAACCAGCGGTAGGCGGGGCCGAAGCCCTTCCATTCATGAAACAGCGCTTCAGCGGCTGTGCGGTAAGCCTCCGGCACTTTCCCGGTAAACGGGGTCCGGCGCAGATATTTCTCAATCTCGTTCATGAAAAAGCTGACCGCCTGCGGATCACCAACCAGCGCCTTCGCATTCAGTTCGAAATAGCCGTCATCCTCACGCTCCAGCCCAGCGTTCATTTCACTTTTCATGGTGTGCAGGAAGCTGTAGAAGTCCACTTTGCCGGGTTTGCTGGTACGCAGTACGCTCTGCTTCAGTGAGAATAGCCGTCTGCTCTGCGTTCCGTCCGCGAGTCCAGGCACTGCCTGTAAGCTCTCGCCCCGCTGCTCCTGTCTCCTGCCCTGTTCAGGGTCCAGCGGAGCCCATCCGGACAGCACCCGCTTCTGCTGCAACGGCAAGCTGTCATCCTTATTGTTCATCATTGAAATATCCCCTTCTTGCGGGTTTCCTGGGCGAGGCCCAGTGATACAAGCAATGCGTGGACCTTATCGTCCACTTGCTGAAGCTCTTTTTTGCCCAGCGGCAGGCTCTCTGGAAAAGATGGATAATACGGAAGCTCCAGCAGAAGCTCGCTGCCAAAACGCAGGGCCAGGCTTTTCGGTGATGTTAGCTCCTCCACATTGCTGCGGTTGATAATCCACTGGAAGTCTTGCGGATGCAGGTCCATATGTCCGGCCAGCTCCATCAGGGGCTGCAGCCTGTGTTCATGCCGCGGGTGTGTAACGATCATGCGCAGCACCGACTTCTGCATCCCCACATACCACGCGGCGCTCTCAGGAATCGACCCGAAATCCGCAATCACCACATCGGCACTTTCACTTGCTCTGGCTAGCAGATATTCGATCTCCTCCTCCTGATAATCCTGGGCGCTTAGATAATCGAAGTTCCCGGGCAGATAGGCATAGCCTTCCTGCTTCACCAGCGCGCTGAAGTCTTCATCATGCAGCATTTTACCGGTAATCCGCGGCCGCAGCCTGTCCAGACTAACCGCCGTCTTCCGGTCATAGCCCGGATCGTACAGGTCGAGACCCAGCATAATCACCCGCAGCCCTGAAGCGGCAATCCTCCTGGCGAACAGCTTGGCAATACTCGTGCAGCCAATACCTGGCCCCGAGCCGAAAAAGCCTACCACATTACCGCTCTCCTTATGCTCATCTTCGAGCATATAGCGCAGCTTATCGATAATTGCTGCTGAGGTTGAACGCGGGGGCATGAAAAATATGCCCAGACTCTCACACTGCATATGTATAGCCTGGTAACCCCGCACCCCTTTTTGCAGATAGATATACAAAATCGAAGAGTCCGGATACCTCCCTCTCAGCTCTCTTAATTCCGCTACCAGCACCTGCTCGCTCGTTACCATTAACAGATGCCCTCCGGCATGTTCTGGCTCCGGCAGCACACTTTGGGCAATAACGGTGAAACCTGCCAGCTTAATCTCATTGATCGTCAGCTGATCTATGCCCAGACTGAATATTCTCAAGTCTCATTCCCCCTTCCCTTCTGTCCACGCCTACTCTACCCGAACAATCCACAGCTTTTTGCCCTGTTCGAGATAAGTACCGAGCAGCTCACCGTCACTCTTCTTCAGCTTCAATTCCGGGGCTGCCACCTTCCCGGTGGAAGTAAAGCGGTTATTGTTGTTGCCTTTCTCCGAGTCGAGTACGTCGTTGTTATCTTCCGTACGCACGTAGTTTACTGTCACTCCGCTTAAGAATACTTTGCGTGCAGGTACCTCGGGCGGAACCTCTCCTTCCAACAGGGAGGAAGCGTCTGTGGCCTTTTCCCCTCCGGGAGTAGTTACAGATGCAGCAGCAGCCGGACTGTATCCTCTCCGTTCTTTTGCGGGTGAGTCTCCTTCGACCAGATAGATATCAACCTTATCCCTGCTGCGGAGAGAACCGTTGATGGCATAGATGGCGTCTTTGGGAATCGGGAAAATACCTTCATCCTGCTGCGGCTCCAGTTCGCTTACATCCACCAGCGACTCGGTCAGAATGCTGCCATCCGTCAGATTAACATTCGTAATCTTCTGTTCCACCTGCTCCAGACTACGGACGACCCCTGCCGGGATGTCTTTGGTCTGTACGGAATCCAGATAGAGATTCTCCGCTGTCAGCTCATGATTCTTCGGCAGGAAGCCCCCGCCGTCCACCTTGATTTTGACGACGGTCTGTGACAGTACATAAGGCTTGAAGTAGAGATCATAGCCGAGCAGTCCGCCGAAGCCGATGAGCAGGATGAACCCGGCGAAGAAATAATTGCGTTTTAATAGACGGCCGCGCTTTGTTGACAAGCTCTTTACCCCCTTTGAATGTGATTTTTGCACATAACAAAATACATCTTGGCGCCTATGTCCAAAATGCCGGCAAAATGCTTTTTCACCTTAGTAGTTGAGAAGTGTATTAGATTATCTTTGTGAGGTTGTAAAGCCTGAGGCTGCGGGAAGCTCCCGCTGAAGATAAATGCCGGTAAAAGCCAGGCCAGAACGATGTTCTATATCCCCCTGCGTTAAGCTGGGTTGCTGACTTTTACCGGAGTGGTTGTAATGGTTATGGCAAGATTAGCTTATTAATTAAATACTACTGTTTTGTTGTGATGCACGAGGATTCTGTCCTCAATATGCCATTTGACGGCACGGGCCAGAACGACCCGCTCAATCGTACGTCCAATGCGCTTTAGCTCATTCACATCATCGCTGTGGCTGACCCGCTGAACGTCCTGCTCGATAATCGGCCCGCCGTCCAGCTCCTCGGTCACGTAATGGGCGGTTGCCCCGATGATCTTGACTCCGCGCTGATAGGCCTGGGCGTATGGCTTACCGCCGACGAAGGCGGGCAGGAACGAATGATGGATATTGATGATCCGGTGCCGGTAATGCTCGATGAATGAAGGGGAGATAATCTGCATGTACCGGGCCAGTATGATTACATCGATATCCTCTCCGATAACCTCCAGTTGACGCACTTCAGCTTCAGCCTTCGTCTCTGCGGTGACCGGAATATGATGGAACGGAATGCCGAAGGATTCGACATAAGCCTGCATATCGGTGTGGTTGCTGACCACAAGCGCGATATCTGCATCCAGGTCACCCGCCTGCCACTGCCAGAGCAGCTCCACCAGACAATGGTCCTCCTTGGAGACGAAGATCGCCAGCCGTTTCTTGTGGCTTACCTTGAATATCTGCCAGTTCATCTTGAAGCGCTCGGCAACACCGCCGAAGATGTTACGTACCTCGTCCAGCCGCTCATCCAGCTTAGGCAGGTCAAACTCTACTCGCATGAAGAACATTCCGCCGTCCGGGTCCATCGTATATTGGTCCGACTGCACGATGTTCGCGCCATGCTGATACAAAAAATGCGATACCGCTGCTACAATCCCCGGTCCGTCAGGACAAGATATGAGCATACGCGCCCGGTCCGGATAAGGTCTGCCTGTTGAATGCTCTCTCTTCACATGTAATTCCATAGTTCTCGGTTCATCCTCTCATCTGCTTGCGTTATCTATGTGGATTTATGCCTTCACGAGCAGCTGTTTGCCTGCAAGCCAGGCGATCAGCCGGTGATTAACGGCTTCCTCACTAAGCTGAGGGAATAATCCGGCAGCTATGACTTGATCATAGAGACGTTCCAGCGGTTCACGGGGATCTGCTTTTTTGGCCTTGGCGTCATTCTTCAGCAGCTCCCATACATCCAGCACATAACGGCGGGAATCCAGCTCCTGCTTGGCAAAAAAGGCATGCAGCTCTTCCAGCTCCTGCAGGAATTCCGCACCGAAGCGTTCAGCGACATTGCCGCGCAGCAGGGCGATTTCTACTTCATACATGGGACGGAGCTTCTTGGCGTCTTTGCCGATCCAAGGCGTCTCCAGAATAAACGGCAGACCTGCGAGTGCTTCATGCTGGACTACATTGTTGATCGTCTCGAATCCTAGGTAGCCAGAGCCAATCGGTGTATGACGGTCTTTGCCAGCTCCGCGCGGGTTCTTGCTGTCATTAAGATGGATCACGCCGAGCCGCTCCAGGCCGATCGTATCATCGAACTTCTTCAGCACCCCATCCAGATCGTTCACGATATCGTATCCGGCATCATGAATGTGGCAGGTGTCAAGACAGATCGATAGCCGCTGATTAAATTCAACCTTATCTATAATGGAGGCAAGCTCCTCGAAGGTGCGGCCAATCTCTGTGCCTTTACCAGCCATCGTCTCCAGTGCGATATGCACATCGGTCTCATTCGTACCGCCCAGCACCTCATTCAGGCCGTCTGCAATGCGCTGGATGCCGTAATCAGCATCCTTATCAGTGAATGCACCCGGATGCAGGACAATATGCTTGACCTCAAGCGCATGGGTCCGGCGGATCTCCTCCTGCAGGAAATCTACTGCCAGCTGATAGGTATTTTCCTTGTAGGAGCCCAGGTTAATAATGTAAGGGGCGTGAACCACAATCTCGCCGACGCCATTCTCCCGCATCTTCTGCTTGCCTTCCTCGGGGAACATCGATTCAATCGGCTTCCGGCGCGTATTTTGCGGCGCTCCCGTATATATCATAAACGAGGTAGATCCGTACTCATTTGCTTCATTGGCCGCGCTCAGGAGACCCTTGTCCGCGCAGGACACATGTGAACCTATTTTCAGCATGCTTAATTTCCCTCTTTCCTTCACGAATTAACCCTTATTCTACCGTGATCGGGAGAATAAATCTAGGCAAGCCCCGAAAGGCCGCTTCCGCTTCGCAAACCTAAGGAAATACGCTATACTCAAGAGGAGCAAAAGGAAAGTGACAATCATCATTGTCAAAGGCGGTGTATTCATGCATTTCCATTTACCCTCAAGCTTATTATCCACATCTCCAAGCAACTGGTTTATGAACTCCATCGCATTTTGGACCTTTTTACTGCTGGGCTGCATGTGCATCGGCGGCTATTTTATGTTCCGCAAATTCCTGAAGGTGCTGCCCAAGGCTGACGGAAAATCCAAGCTGGACTGGCAGAACTACTGGGTGGAACGCAGCCGTCCGCTGTGGAGTGACGAGATGAAGTCTTTTCTGGACCAGCTTGTACAGCCGGTGCCTAGCCCGTTCCGCGATATTGCCAAGCACTCTATCGCCGCTGAGATCGGCAAGCTGGCTGTAGAGAGCCATGCAACTGAGGTTACCCGTGAGCACTGTATCCAAGGGTACATTATTGCTACGCCCCGGCGTGACAACAGGTTCCTGATCACCTTCCTGGAGAAGAACGGCATTGACTACGCGCCTTACAAGCATCTGGTCAAATAAAGCATATTAAGGAGCAACCCCTATGAAATATATCATTTGCGGAGGCAGCGGATTCATCGGCAGCGAGCTTACCGGATATTGGCTGCAGAGCGGACATCAGATCATCAGTGTCGGGCGCAAGAACCCCGAGAACAAGCTGGATCATCCGGGGCTTAGCTATCTAACCTGGGACAGCCTGGCAGCCAATCCTGAAGCGGCAGAAGGCGCAGATGCGCTGATTAATCTTGCCGGAGCTTCGCTTAGCCAGCGCTGGACCCCTAAGGGGAAGCAGGCGATTATGGAATCGCGTCTTGAAACCGTTGCCGCTGCCGGTAAGCTGCTGAATTCACTCCAGCATAAGCCAAGCGTGATCGTCCAGTCCTCAGCAGTCGCCATTTATGGTACGTCGGTGCAGGATACCTATACCGAAGCTTCCGAGACCCGGGTTGTCGATTTCCCTTCCGAGGTGGTCAAGACCTGGGAGGAGGCTGCGGATGAAGCCTATGCTGGTATCCGTCTGGTCAAGCTGCGCACCGGGGTCGTGCTTGGCAATGAGAGCGGTGCTTTTCCCAAAATGAAGCTGCCTTACTCGCTTGGCTTCGGCGGCAAAATCGGCACCGGTAAGCAGTGGATGTCCTGGATTCACCTTACAGACATTGTGCGCCTGATCGAATTCTGCATTCTCCAGCCTGAGATCGAGGGTCCCGTTAATGCCACAGCTCCACAGCCGGTCACTAATGAACAGTTCGGACGGATGATCGGCAATGTCTACCATCGCCCGCATTGGTTCCCCCTTCCGGCGTTTCTGCTAAAAACTGCTGTAGGCGAGCTGTCCGAGATTCTGCTGGAAGGCCAGCGTGTGCTTCCTTCCAAAGCAATCAATCACGGCTTCACCTTCAACTATCCCACGCTACAGCCTGCACTGGAGCAACTGAAAAATCAGTAGGCTGCTGCAAACGCACCATTCCATTCATCACATCTACCTCTGCTAAGCTGTGCGAAAGGTGTAGGTACCCTTAACAATGGTGAACACGCTGCCTTCGGTCAGCGGGTATTCTTTGTAGGGAACCATAGCTTCACCTGCAAGCAGCGTCCCGTTCCTGGAATCCAGATCCTTCAGAATGTATCCTCCTGAGGCTCTGGAGATTTCAGCATGGACCCGTGAAGCCCCCTCCGATTTCTCAATGTACTGAGCCACTTCAGAGGAGCGTCCAATAATGAAGCTTGGCCGGTTCAGCTCAATTCGTTCGGGAGCTCCCCCGTCATCCGGGTCGCTTCTTTCCAGATAAGGCACTGTCCTTCCGGCCTGGGGAAGACTGCTGCCTGTAGCCTGAACGGGTTCCCGGGTCAGCAGCGCTGTAGCCATCGCCGCTTCCTTCTTCTGCGGACTACTGGCGGCCATCCCCGGCGGAGCCTGTTGTCTGCCAGCCGGTGTAGCTGTGAATCCGTGCCCCCTCACAGTTGCTTCTTGTTGCTGAGGAGTGTAGACCGGTGCAGGAGAACGATGCTGATTTACCGGATTCCTGCTGAAATCCCATTCCATGTCGCTCCTCAGCTTACGGTTCCGGGCTGTACTGTTATAATCCTCTGGCCCCTCCCCCAGATCATCCAACTCTTCCTCTGCTTCGCCCCAAGCCAGCCTTCCACTCCATACCAGCCAGCATACAGCTGCAAGTATCAGAGTTACCGCAGCACAAACTGCCAGCCAGAGTGTCCGGGGGTCATTAAGATAGAGAAACTTCCATAGTAACGCATCACCTAATAACGCTCCCAGTAATGTATATGTCCTGTAAGGACTCTGCTTGTCCTCAGCCTGAACAGGTCCAAGTGTTGCATCCATTGTTGTCTGAACCCCTGATAATCCATCCTTTCGCTTCAACGGTGGTGAACCACCCATCCAAGGCGTGGGATTAAGAATCGAACCGGAAGGCTGCGCTTCCTTATCTCCATGTATTCGGGAGAACGCTGCGGCCGCGGACCTCTCCCTTCCCGGTTCTTCCAGTCTGCGAGCCTGAGGCTGCGCCCAGTCTATCCTCGTTCCTGGTACGGCGGCAGAGGTACCTGCGCCAGCCATAGGACTTAGATGTGCAGGCTCATTTCGTTCAACATGCTCCTTATGGGGTGTAACCTCCGTCAGCATTTCTGCGAGCAGTTCCTTCAGCCCCGCTGGACTAAAGGCTTCTTCCCCGCAATATTGCAGCAACCGCTGTATCCCGTCACCCGATAGCTCCTGGATGGCTCCCATGAAGACCATGATCAGCGATTTCAAGGCTTCTCCCGGCTTCTGTGTAGGCTCTGTGAGTTCCAACGGAATATAAGTCAGGAAGACCTTGCCGCTGCTGAGCGCACCTTCGATAAAGATAAAATCCTCATGAAGCGCATACTGCTCTGTACGCAGCATATAGAGCTGCCCCTCCTCCATCCCGGCAGCGATCTGCAGCATCAGCCCGAAGAATTCCGTCATGCTCAGCTTCCCGCTCTTAAGCAGAGCTCCAAGCATTTTACGTCTTGCCACCGTGTATTCCAGTGTGACCTGCAGATCTATTTCTCTGAGCAGCAGCCGTAAATGATGCGGTATCCCGCTGGTCATCAGCATCCGGGCCTGCACCATATTCAGCTCTCCTGCGCTCAGCCCCCCGGATCTGCCCAACAGCATCGTTATTCCATCCTGCTGGATGAAATCACGTTCTAGTCCAAACAAGTCTCTTCACCTCCTAAGCTGTCAACAATAAGCTCCAAGTCAGAAATAAATATAAGCACAGATGAAGCCAGGGAACACGGCCAGCATAAAAGGAAACCGAAGCAACTCTCCCTCCCGGCCCTTGACGAGACTCATATTACGAAGCAGCAGGAACCCCGCTGTTCTGCTTATCATTCTGCGCAGCCTGCGTCCTGTCTCCCTCCTGTAGAGAATGATGATCCAGCCTACGACTGCCCCCAAGAGCACCGAATAGACAATAACCTGAAGCGAGAAAAGCACTCCTGTCCAAGCGCCGATAGCCGCAAAGAGCTTCACATCGCCAGCCCCCACCGCCCCGATAAAATACATAATCAGCAGGAGCAGGAAGCCTGCTACGCTGCCGCAAAGTGAAAACAGCAGCCCCTGCCAGCCATTGATAATCAACTGCAGTAGCAGTCCGCCAATCAGCGCAGGCAGTGTAATCCAGTTAGGAATTCTCATCCAGCGTATATCTGTGAATAATGCTGCTGTCAGGAACGGCAGGCAACCCCATAACGCCCATTCCGTCATCCGTGCTCCTCTTTTCTCTACTCTTTTATTTTTTGACCACTGTAAAAGTCGCCTGAAGCGTAGCTCCATCAGCCAGACTAACCACGAAGGGCCAGGTACCCGGCGTAGTATTCACGCCGATCTTCCATTCCCATTCGATGTACCCTTGCTCATCCGCTTGCTTCCAGCCCAGATACTTGGCAGTACTCTGGCCGCTCTTATAGAAGATCGACAGATTGGCCGATGCCCCGGGAGGCACCTTCACCTTGATAATGCCCTGGTGATTCGCTACTCCCGGATTCGGCTTCTCCAGGATCATAATGGTTCCGGTCTCCTCAGCAGGTTCAGCCGGATTTCCTTCCCCGGTTGAATCGGTGTTGCCGACCCATAAGCGTTCAACTGCGCTGGCCTCCAGCACGATTTTTTCATTCAGGAACGGGACTCGCATTGGCAGCTCATAGCTGACTACCATACCGAAATACGGATGTGTCCCTTTTCTCAGATCAGGTACAGTAACATTAGATACATGAATTCTGCTATATTCTAGCCAGTCCGATGACAGATACGGCCGCAGCATCGGTTTAAGCACCAGATCCAGCGCGGCCTCGGATGCTCCCGCCTGCACCTTCTGCAGCGGCCCTTCTCCCTCCCGGACCACAGCCTTGACCCAGGATTCCATCGGCTGCGGAAGCTTCTCCACGTAATCCTCACTCCATTCCGTTATCGACAGGCGCGGTATGCTCCAGATGGTGGAGGAGTCCGCATTATCTGAGTGCTCAGCCTCACCTGCTTCTCCGGCTTCCTCCCCACCTCCGCCCTCCTGCTGCTGCATGGCCAGAGCTGCCGGATACATATGGGTTGAGATTATTTTGACAGTGTCAGAAGCCGTACTCTGCAGCGCTGTTGAATACAAGGTCATTTGGATAATGAAGATGAGGAACAGGACAAATAGCAGGAACACAGGCAGAATCAGTGCCGCCTCCACAACCATGCTGCCTTCATCCTTAGGGTCCGGCGATTTCCTCAGCCACCGCTTCATTCTACCCTCCCCCTTAGTAAGAAAAGTCAGCCGCTGCTTGTCTGAAATAAACTTTGCCCCGTACATCTCCTGGCAGACCGGCACTGTAATTCACCAGCTTCACTACACCCGGCAGAAACCAAAGCTGCATCCCCATCGTGATCCCGGCAGAGGCATATGTATATTTCTCTGCCGGATTGATACCGGTATTCAGGCGGATCAGCGCAAGAATCCGGGATAACTGTTCTTCCCCTCCCCCATGCAGCAGGAGGAACAGCCGAAGATAGTCACGATAGCTGAGCTGTGCGGTCATGTATTTGGATAAGGGAATCTCCCCCTTGGTGCAGAGCTGTATCATATCCTGGATAGCCTGCTCAATGCCGTACAGCAGTGCGGCGGCCAGAACGACAAGCGGATTCCCCATACCTGCTTTCTCAATCAGGCCTTCCATTGTCCGCACAGCCAGCCGCAGAGCAAAGATCTCACCATAAGCGGCTGCCACATTGCCTGCAGGATTATAGAATCCGTACAAAATATATTCCAGCTCTTGCGCCTGCGGCTTCAGCTGTTCTCCCAGCTGCTCACCGAATCCTTCAGCAGACCCGGAAGCCAGGGAGGTTAGCGCAGACAGATCGAAATGCCGGAAATACATCGCAGAGTACTCCGTCTGGTACAGCCGGTCTCTGGCTCCTGCCAGCACACTGCCCATAGCAGCATATATCCCATCCATATCTTTCATGGACGATTTGCCCGCAGCGTATTGATCACCAGTATTCACAGTAGCCCCCGGCTCCTGCTCCAGACCTTCGTTAAAGGCCACATTCTGCTGGTAGTATTGACGCAGACTACCATACTGCTCCATCGCTTCATGTGCGCTGCTTCCCAGCGCCCGGATCTGATCCAGCAGCTTCATCGCATCGCCAAGCTTCTTCTTCGCCTTCCCTTCTATCTGCTTACGCTGGCTGTCAGCAGTGCGGCGGTTCTCAATCTGTTCCGCTTCCTGCTTTATAACAGTACCGTCTTGCCCGTAGCTGCTTATATAGCCGTGCACTGCCCGGGAAGCATTAAGAACCCCTGCGCTCATAAGAGAATAGTCGGCATACAGCCCGGATGCTGTACTTAATATAGACGGCAAGCCGGAGACCAGCGGCTCCAAGGGAAGCGCGGCACTTCGCTGTACCCCAATGTTATTCCCCAGCTCGCTAAGCTCAGCTGGAGGAAGGATAAGTCCCTCCACCTGTGCTCTCAGCTTCTTAAGAGGCTCTGAGCTAAGCTCTCCGGCCGTGTCCGGAATGTCCCAACTATGGGCAGGATCATCCCCCGCAGTACTGGCATCCGCATCCGCCTGATTAATGACACTCTTCATTTGAAGGTTCAGCGCGTTCACCTGCTCAAGTGCAGCCTCTGCTTCATCCAGCAGACGGCTATTTTTCTCCTGGAAGTCCGCCAGCACTGCCGGTATCTTGCCTGTTACTTCACCAATCTGAACCTGATACTGCGATAGCACTGCCGTGTACTTCGGCCATGTCTTGGGGGGACGGTAATAATCGTCATAATATTTGTTGACATAATCCCCATACATCGCCGGGATATCGGAGCTTGCGGCCAAGGATGCAAGCGAACGCGCCGGAATACTGTCACCCGGAGGATTCATCAGCAGCTTCTGCAGGTTCTGCGCACTGTCAGCAGCTTCCTTGCGCTTCTTCAGCATAAGATCCAGCGCTTCCTCACGCTGATCATATATGGGCTGCAAGTCACCCAGTATCTCTGTTGTCCGTGAAGCCTCCGTCATCGCCGCCGATAACGGCTTAAGCTTGCCTGCCAGCTCCAGGGCGAAATCAACCGGCGCTTTGTACTTCATCTCTTCTATAATCTGCCGCCGGAAGACCTCATAGGTACCCAGCGGACGGCTCCAGTCCAGCGAAGAGGAATCGACCATCACGGGCAGCAGGTTAAACGCATCCCCCCGTCCGCTCTCGTACAGATTGTCATTAAGCACCTTCGATAGCAGTTGATTGCCGTCCCCGCCGCCGAAGGCGAATAAGCCATAGTTCTCGCGCAGCTCAATGTCATAAGCGGACATTACAGAGCGTATAGCAGCTCTCGCCAGACGTTCCTCCTGCACATTCACCGCCGCAATCCGCGCGTAATCGATCAGCACAGCATTAAAAAGAAACACAAACGCCAGTACCATAATAAGAAAGATAGATACCGAACCTTCCGCTGAGCGAAGATATCTGACAATATATCCCGGTGACCATTTGCCTATGCCTTGGGATGTACTACTGCTAATAGGATCACCGCCGTAATCCGAGCAGCGGCTCCGGCCAGACGATTTGCTTAAGCACCTGCTGTGACTGAAAATACGCATCCGAACTTCCCCTTAACCTTATTCTTGAACACCCCAGTCCAAGCTGCTCCATCACCAGTCATCCTTAATGCAGCTTATCAAGCATGAGGGCTGCATGCTTTTTCTCCATGCCGGTGCCCTCCTTACCGGCGGAAGAATGCTGTTTGAACTTCGACCCGTAGTAACGCATAAGATCCACTGTTCTTATGAATTCAACAGGCTCCGTAACATAGGAGCGGGCATATACCTCAGGTGCGGCTCTATCGGCCAGCAGGTTGTCCAGAACAGGCAGATGTAGCACTTTCTTCAGCTCCGTACTGATTCTGCGGCCAGTCAATCCGTAGACATAGCTCATTTCTCCCTGTAATCCGGCAGGCACCATCTGTGATGCCCGGCGCAGCTTCACTACCGGCAGGGGCCCTCCTTCTTCAGCATTACCAGGCAGTGTAATGGCCGTACTGCCATTCTCTGCTCCTGAACCGAATAGCGAAGCCAATAGTCCATCCTCACCGATTCTCCAGTACAGCGGATCAACATTTCCGGTCTGGAATTCTCCGCTTACCGCCCGGTTACTATTCTCCCAGTTATATGCAGCCCGCTCCGCAGTAGCTGAGGCAATCTGCAGCAGCATCGACTTCTGATAGCTGTATAAGGAGAAGAACAGCAGCACCATCGTAATCCCCATAAGCATCGGCAGCAGAAGTGAAGCCTCGATAGTGAAGCTCCCCTCATCCTCCCGCAGCGGAATCACTCAAAAACTTCCTGGCTCTTATCTCCGGCCGTGCCGATCAGATCCTTAACCACCTTCACAATCTCCTCACGGAATACCAGAACGACCGCAATCAGGACAGCAATGATCAGAATCATCTCCAGTGTTCCCAGCCCCTCTTCATCTCTCCAAAAACTTCTTACTCCTTCTGCCATCTGCGTTAACATACGCCTCTACCTCCTACATTTTTAACATCATAATCGCCGGTGTTCCCACCAGCACAATCACAATCAAAAAGATAACCACCATCGGAAAAACCAGCTTCGACGATGCCTGTTCGCCGCGTGTGCGGCTGATCGCCTTCCGCTTCTCCCAGAGCATCCGTGACAGATCCCGCAGCGACAGAACAAAGTCGGCCCCGCCTCTGCGGTAATTAAGCAGCACTGTAGTAGTGAAGATGGAGACCTCCTGTACAGCACAGCGCTTACTGAAGTTCTCGAACGCCTGCTGGAAGGAGTAACCGCCGTCCCATTCAGCTGTCATCTTCATTAATTCAGCGTAGAGCGGATGGGCGCTATCTCCATGACGGCTGTTCACACAGCGGACAATCGCCCGCTGAACCGTCTCACCTGCGCCGACCAGCAGAACAATACTGTTCAGCAGCTCAGGAAGCTCCAGCATAATATTCTGCTCCCGTACACGTACCTTTTTGTGCAGATCGCTAACCATCGCCACCGGGAGTGCAACTGCCAAGAGCCCACCGAGGATTATTCCCGCCTGCTCTCCCGTAAAGCTTGTCAGCGCACTTCCTCCTGCGGCAAGCAGCCAGCTGTAGCTAAGCATCTCCCCCATGAACAGTAAGGTCCGTTCTGCACTGTAGCGCATACCATAGATCCGCTGTAGCGAACGTTGTATCCGAAACATCACAGAGGGGAGATAACTGGCGACTCTGCCCTGTTCTACTAGTAACAATAGAGGCTCACCCAGCCGCCGCAGCCGCAGGCCTTCCATAGGCAGCTCCCGCAGAGCAGCATAACGGCTGCCGCATCTCATCCTCAGAATGAGCCAGCCTGCTGCGAGCAGAAGCAGAATCGCACCACAGATCAATGACATCCCTTCACTCACCCTCCTTCACAGCGGAATATCCATGATCTTATGGGTCCAGAGGTAACAGAGGAACAATGCAATCAGCGCCAGTGTAGATACCGCTATTCCTGCCCCAGTATACATAGGTTCCATATAGTCTCCGGCGCTCAGACTCATGAACATCACCATCATCAGCGGAGAGACCAGCAGCGCCTTCGCCTCGAATTTCTTCTGGGCTATACTTACTGCGATGTCCTGCTGGATATCCAGCTTCTCGCCGATGATGGAGGATGTGCGGCGTACAATCTCAACCAGATCCCCGCCGGTACGCTTGCAGACCATGAACACATCTGCGAAGCGCTCCACATCCTCCATTCCTGCTCTTTTGCTGAACTCATACAGCGCATCTTCAATCGGCTCCCCGTTCTCCATCCGGGCACAGATGATATTCAGCTCGGAGATCATGTCACTTGCGCCCTCCGGGTCAAGCATCCGCAGGTCCTGCACGGCCTCGCGGAAGGCATTCTCCACCGAACGTCCGGCAGAGAGCGACGAAGAGAGTGAGAACAGCATCTGCTTGAATTGCAGATTCAGCGCAGCCCGGCGGCGCCGCAGCAGATATTCGCGCAGCAGCCGCGGCCCGTAGGCGCTTCCGGGGACAAGCAGTGCCGCCAGGAGCAGCCGGTGATAGAACAGGTAACCAATGCCGAACAACAGGGCGCCGGCACCCAGAATGACCAGCAATCTTTGCAGGGAGTTCAACTCATATACGGTATAATCCGGCAGCAGCACCTGCTCTCCCCCTTGAGATGCGTTAACCGGCAGCATGGGCGGTGTCGTCTTCATGAATCCTTTGCGTCGCCTTGCTAGGGGATGCCGGTCGCTCTTCTTCATGACGTTCAAGGTACACTCGCCTCCTTCGCAGAGCTTCTGCTCTCATACTGCTTGAGCGGATAATCAAGGATTCCGGCCATCCGCAGCTTGTCTGTATGCAGAAGCGGATGGCCGCAGACCTCAAGTCTCCCCTTCACCCGGCCATCTTGTTCGCCCGACTCCCGAAATTCATATAGTGGATTCAGTATGACTTCGCCGCTGCGGATACCCGCAACCTCACTGATCTCCATCACCCGGCGTGAGCGGTCACGCAGCCGCGACAGATGCACGAATATATCGATCGCTGAGCTGAGCTGCTGACGTACGACGGTTACCGGCAGATCAGCAGCGCTGAGCACCATGGTCTCCAGGCGGCTGAGCATGTCCAGTGCACTGTTCGAATGCCCCGTTGACAACGAACCGTCATGGCCGGTGTTCATCGCCTGCAGCATATCCAGACATTCAGCGCCCCGCACCTCGCCGACGACAATACGGTTAGGCCGCATCCGCAGCGAAGTGCGGATCAGATCACGGATCGTGATCTCGCCCCGCCCCTCTGTGTTAGCATTCCGGGTCTCCAGGGAGACCAGATTGGGAACCGTAACGATCTGCAGCTCTGCCGAATCCTCCACCGTAATGACACGCTCCTGCGGCGGGATGAACTGCGACAGGGCATTTAGAAAGGTTGTTTTGCCCGAGCCTGTACCCCCGCTGATGAAAATATTGTATTTGGCAGCAACCAGAATCCGCAGCAGCTCAGCCGCTTCCTCCGAGAGCGCTTCACGCCTCACCAGCTCCTCCATCGTCATCGGTGTCTCCGGAAATTTGCGGATGGTCATTGCCGGACCCTTCAGCGCGGCAGGCGGCAGTACGATATTGACACGCGAGCCGTCCTGCAGCCGCGCATCCACAATCGGCGAGGATTCATTGACCACACGGTTGACGCCGGAGACGATAATCTGAATGATATCCTCCAGCCTGCTCCCCGATTCAAAAGCCAGCGGCAGCCTGCGGATCATCCCCTCTTCCTCGATAAAGATCTCCTCGTGGCTGTTGATCATAATCTCGGTGATCGCCGGATTATCCACCAGCGGCTGGAGAATATCCAGCCCCCGGAAGGAATCGAACAGCTTCTTCACCAGCTCGTGCTTTTCCTGGGCAGTCAGGAGGCGTAATTGTTCCCGCTCCAGAATGATCCGTTCGATATAAGCAGCCAGCTCATCATTCCCGATGACCGAGGTCACATCCAGCCCTGCACGGATGTCGCTGCGCAGGGCGCGGAACATCTCTTCATTCATACAGGAATCCCTGTGAACACCCCAGGCAATTCAGGCTCTACTATAGCTCTGGAGAGCTGCTGAATGCCGTCAATGTATAGGGGAGAGCTTAGGCAGAGTTCTCCATAATGCTGTAACCCCCAGGATGGAATATACGGAAGTACAGTATCCAGCCGGAGTACTGCGGATAATGGCCTATCATTCTCTGCTCCGGTACAGCCGTTCATTACGAATCGGCTCCTGTTCACCAGCTCGGGCTGCATGCCGGAGTGCGGACTTGCGATATAATCCAGCCAGCGTTCGGTTTTGCGGATACTGGCCTGGTCATTCTTCAGCACCCACAGCAGGACACCGCATCTGTTCAGAACAGCCTGGGCCCGCTCCTCCTCAATAGCGCCGGTGTCTACAATAACTACATCATAGCTTCCGGCTCCAGCCAGCCCCTCCAGTAGATCCAGCGTGTCCTGCCGGGACATTTGGAGCATCTCCTTGAAATTCTCTACAGGCCTGAAGGCATCACACCGCAGACTGTCATGTCTGAACGCATAATCGGTCCATTTCGGCTCCCCTCTTCCTCCCTTATTCTCTGGTCCTCCGGCCTTTAGCTCATATAAGAGCCGCTCCAGACCGGGAACATGGCTGCCCGGCATCCGCAGAATGAATCCGCTGCTGTCCACACTCTCCAGATTCAGATAGAACACGGACAGGCCAACCGCTCCAAGCTGCTTCGCCATGTTCAACGCTACCGTAGTTTTGCCGCTGCCGCCGCTAGCCGAGACAATCCCGAGCAGCAGCGTTGCTTCCTTAGGCAGAGCAGTCGTCCGGACCCGCTTCAGATCACTCAACTGGAGAATCGCTTCCAGCAGCGACGGCAGTGCCTGATACTTGGCAATATGCCTTCCCCCTGCCAGATCCCGCCCATTCGGCAATTCTCCGCCTTCGCTTAAGACTGCCCAGGGAACTGTACTTCTCCCTTCCACCAGCCAGGCTTCAATGAAGGACGGGTCCCCGGCTACCGCATCCGGCAGCTCATCGCCTGTCATAAATTCCATAAAAGCGTCCAGTCTGCTGAAAGCCGTAATCCGAAGCATCTCCGCGTATTCGCTATGGTGCAGATAATGCAGTAGCGGTTCAATATATTGGCTCTCCCGGACTGCAAGCACGATTCTTGCCGTCATGAACTCCTCTTCCTCTCTTGAATACATAAGAAAAAGAACAGCAAAAAAGCACCGCCAATAACCGTGAATACGGTCATTGAACGGTGCTTCCGTTACTGTTCCTGTAATTTACTGCTATAGTAGCATAGATATAAGAAGTCAGCAATAACTTTTTCACCACTATTTGAGAGAATCCCTCAGAATCCCCCTTACCGGCTACAGAAATCTGCGCTTCATATCCGGTGTCGGCAGCAGACACTGCTCATCCCTGCCGAACCAGCGGTAGCGGTTCCTGGCCACAATCCTGTACATAGCGTTACGCAGCGGTCCCGGAATTAGGATGAACACATATGCGGCAGGCCACGGGAACCGGAGTCTGCGGGCAATCCGCAGCACTGCTGCCGATTTCGTATAATACTTGCCGTTCTCTATCAGCACCACAGTGTCTAATTGCTGCTCGGGTAGACCGCCTGCCTTAAGCAGTTCCCGGGCCGCATCACTCTGCAAGGAAGCGAATTTGAAGTGCGCCTTGGGATCACGCGGAATAATGAACCGGACAATTCCCTGGCACAGATGACAGACCCCATCGATCAGCACAATAGATTCGCCCTGCACTTCCTTCCGCTCTTCAGTCACATCGCCGCCCCCTTCCTCTTAAGCATAGTGTAACATTCATATCCCCTTTTGAAAAAAAAGCAAAAAACGCGGGATAGCTCCCGCGCCTACAACGTCCGTTCGTCTAATTATTCAGCAATTGCCTTGTTAATCCATTCGTCCCCGGTCATTTGCTCTTCGAAATCAGCAGTGAAGGATTCCATGCATTTGCAGATGAAATCTTTGCGGCATACCGGACAAGGAGTCTTGAGCAGGCGGCTGATGTTCGTCATTTTCCATTCCGGAAACCGGTTGTAGAACGCGCGGCACTCCGTTCCGTCAGCAAGCTTGATAATGAACTCGTACAATCCTTCCTTATCATTGCTGCTGGCTTTGGTCACATTCGTAATACTCGGTTTGTAAGACATCTTCATCACCCATTATTTAAATTTTTGGTAGTTAATAGCACGCGCGACATTAACAGATACTTAGACATATTAAAGAATTTCCGGGGTGATGTCAACCAAAGTACAGGCTCCTGCAAGCTATTTACCACACTTCCGGCCTTCTCAGACTCTATTTAGCCATTATTCCCAGCTTTGTCCATTCCTACCCGTGGTTCTGCGGCTCTACATAACGTAAGACCAGACATTAACTTGTCTGGTCTTACGAATACGCATGCTATTCAATTGAACATTGCTATCTATCTCTACAGAACGTTCAGTTCAACCTCGATATTTCCGCGGGTCGCCTTGGAGTACGGGCAGAAATCATGGGCTTTCTTAGCCAGATCCTCTGCCACAGAGCGTTCAATGCCCGGCAGCTTCACATCCAGTTTCACGGCCAGCTTGAAGCCTCCGTCGCTCTCGTCCTTGCCGATCAGCACATTCGAGGTAATCTCGACATCCTGCAGCTTTACGCCTTCTTTACGGGCAATATTAGCAAGGGCACTCTCATAGCACGCACCATAACCTGCCGCGAACAGCTGCTCCGGATTTGTCCCTGCACCACCAGGACCTCCAAGCTCCTTCGGAATTTTGAGATCATGCTTCAGCGCTCCGTCGGACGATTCCACCGAACCTTCACGGCCTCCGCGAACCTTGGCTGTAGCAGTATATAGGGGTTTTAGTTTCAATGTACTCATCTTTAAAATCTCTCCTTTTTAACACAAATTTTGTAAGAACACTTACACTTAACTTAAACAACCTCACATTTTTGAAACGACCCGGCAGATTGTTACCTTTTAAAACTTGCTTCCGGCGGTGAATAGTGTACAATTAAATTGTGATAAATCAATGTTCGGGAGGAATCATTCATGAATGTCCATGATTTTGAAGCCAACACCCTGCGGGGCCAGGAAGAATCACTTTCCAAGTACAAAGGCAAGGTTCTGCTCGTCGTGAATACAGCCAGCAAGTGCGGACTCACCCCGCAATATAAGGGTCTCCAGGAAGTGTACGATAAATTCAAAGACCGCGGTTTTGAGATTCTGGGCTTCCCCAGCAACCAGTTTGCCGGACAGGAGCCAGGTGAGAGCGAGGATATTGCCGAGTTCTGCGAGATCAATTACGGTGTATCCTTTCCGATGTACGAGAAAATCAACGTCAAAGGCGCCGACGCCCATCCCCTGTTCAAGTATCTGTCCAAAGAGGCACCAGGAGTACTCGGCTCGAAGAGTATCAAATGGAACTTCACCAAGTTCCTGGTGGACCAGGAAGGCCGTGTGCTGAAGCGGTTCGCCCCGCAGACAACACCGGATCAGATCGAAGAGGATATCGAGAAGCTGCTGCGCTAGAGCGGATTCAACAAAAACACCCTTCATACCCGGATTAGTTCCGTGCGAAGGGTGTTTTTGAGTTCAAAAAAAAGCCGAAACCCTTGAATGATCAAGGATCTCGGCTTTTATGAAAAATATGCGGTAGAGAGGACTCGAACCTCCACGGGTATACACCCACTACCCCCTCAAGATAGCGTGTCTGCCATTCCACCACTACCGCGCGGTGTATCTAACGTTGAAGCATTGTTTGAGGCCAACATTCAATATTATAAATCGGTTGCGCTCAAAAGTAAAGGTACCAGCTTAAGAATTTTCGCCTTTCGTATCCTGATCCTTGTCCTTATCCTTACGATACTTGGTAAAGGCCAGATATTCCTTAATAAAGTTCTTTTCCTCCGGCAGCAGCTCCTCCGTTTGGCAATTCAATTGCCGCATTTGGCCAAAAAAATAATCCTCGCCGCTTTCCTGAATCGTCTGGGGCTGTTTGCCCAGGATCAGCCAATCTAAGCTTACATGAAAAAATGCAGCAATCTCAATCAGCTTATGTGTGCCAGGCGTAGATTTGCCACGCTTCCAGTCTCCCATATTGCCGGTGCTGATTCCGAGCTGTGCACAGAAGGATTTCTTCGTAATTCCTTGCCGCTTAATCAATAATTCAATACGTTCATAGATGGATTGCATCAGTCAACTGCCTCCCCAAAAAATATAATACGTAAAAACGTTATTTTTTATTGAAAAATGACGTAAAAAAGTATATAATTAACTATTATTATATCTTTACCTATTTTATATCATACCGGCTGGATAGTCGATACGAGGTGAGCAATCTGAACAGCAAACGCCCTATTACTGCCTACGGCTGGGCCATTAAGCAACGTCTGGCAGAACTGCACTTGGATCAGAAGAAATTCTGTGAATTACATGACATCCCACCCTATCGGCTGTCCAACCTGATTCACGGTACGCGCAAGGCAGACAGATACCGCCGTCAAGTAGCTGAATTATTGAATCTGCCGCCATCTTAGTTCCAGTTGGAGCAGCAGTTCTCCATGTGTGGGCCGACCGGCATTATTCTTCTTGTAGCTACTGTTATTCTACCTTATCCTGGCAAAATCCTTCTTTTCCCGCGCACTCTGTTAATACACAAAAAAACCTCTCCGGTGAAATGGCTGAGCGTACTCCATTTCACCACAAGAGAGGTTTCTTTCCTGTTTTTTCCGGTTTCTTACCTAATTTAGTGAGTTAGCCTTTGACCGCCCCGCCGGTGAGTCCTCTGACCAAGGTCTTCGAGCCGAACAGGAAGAGAATAATCAGCGGCAGTGTACCCAGCGTAAGCCCCAGAATACTAGCTGAATAATCCGTGCGGAAGACGGTGGACAGATTGGCAATGCCCAGCGGCAGCGTGTACAGCTCCGGCTTGTTGATCGTGACCAGCGGCAGCAGATAGCCGTTCCAGGACCCGAGGAAGGAGATCAGCCCCAGTGTGCTGATGGCCGGCATGAGGAACGGAACAACGATTCTTGTAAGAATACCCGGCTCCGAGCAACCGTCAATCCGCGCGCTTTCAATGACCTCCGTCGGAACGGAGGAGCGGATGAACTGGGTCATGAAGAATACGCCGAAGGCATTATTCAGTCCGGCCAGAATCAGCGGCGCATGGGTGTTGTTCAGGTGGAACCACTTCATCTCCATAACATAAGCAATCAGGCCCAGGTGCCCCGGAATCATCATCGTCAGCAGAATGAAGCCATACAGCGCATTTTTACCCTTGAATTCATATTTGGCAAAAGCAAACCCTGTAATCGAGGCCACCCCAACCGTCACCAGGGTGAACAACACGGCAACATAGAAGCTGTTCCAATAATTCCGCAGGAAGCTGGCAGACATAATCGTCTTCAGATTCTCCAGCAGATAACCGCTGGGCAGAATCGGCAGTTGCTTGAACAGGTCCTCGGAATAGTAGGTTCCCATCACAATCATCATATAGAACGGGAACAGGAACGCGATAGCGATCAGGCTAAGCAGCAATACGGTAAAGAATTTCTTTGCTCTCATTTGTCGTCACCGCCCCTGTTGATCCATTTCATGCCAACCACCGAGAACAAGGCGATGAACAGGAAGGTGCCGTAAGCGATCGCTGCCCCTTTGCCGTACTTGAATGCACTGCCGTTGAAGGAAGCATCGAACATGTACCAGATCGGTGTGAAGGTGGACCCATCTGGCCCCCCTACCATACTGGAGCCGGAAGCCCAGCCGCTGAACAGCAGCATCGGTTCTTCCACCAGCTGGAGGCCGCTGATAATGGAGGTAATAATCAGGAACAGGTTGATCGGCTTCAGCAGCGGAATCGTAATGCGCGTGAACACATCTTTGGAAGAGGCTCCGTCAATGACTGCGGCCTCATAGATGGAAGTATCAATACTGGCCATCCCCGCCGTGTAGAACATGACGAAATACCCAAGATTTTTCCAGAAGACCATCAGAATGACTACCCAGCGGGAGGAACTGGCCGAGCCCAGCCAATTAATCTTCTCCTGAATAATGCCCAGCTCCATCAACATATTATTGAAGAACCCGCCCTGCCAGTCGAACAACAGGGAGAAGATAATCCCGACAGCGACCGGGGTCGTCATATAGGCACTGAATACGCTGAGCCGGAACAAGGTTTTGCGGCGGATCAGCTTGCTCTCGATAAGGCTGGCTACCAGCATTCCCATAAGAACAAGGGCCGGAAGGTATACCGCCATGAAGATCATGACATTGAGCAGGGATTTCCAGAAGAAGGCATCATGGAAAAATAACTGCGTGTAATTGCTGAATCCGATGAAATTCCGGTTGCCGTACAAATCCCAGTCGGTAAGACTGATATATAGAGTGAAGAGAATTGGGAACAAGCTCAGTACGGCGTAGGATAAGAAATAAGGCGTGATGAACAGGTACGGCCATTTATTTTTGCTGCTAATTCCTTTAGATTTCTGCATCGTTATTCAAAAGTCAGCTCAGGATGATTCTTCTTCAGCTGTTCTTCCCACTTATCCAGGGCCTGCTTGGCATCGAAGCTGTTATCCTGCGCCATGACCTGCAGCACCAGCTCAGAGGAGCTGTAGATATCCTGGTCGTATTTGGTCACCGCTTTGGACTTCATGTTCGGGAACACCTTCTCTACCCAGAACTTGCCGAGATCCTGCCCGCCGAAATATTCATCTGCCCCGGAAGATAGCTTGGAGGTATCCTTGAAGAAGGATTTCAGCGGCAAAATGTAATCGGAGACGGCGAAGTTGGCTTCAGCGCCTTCGTCCGTGCCTAACAGCCAGTTGAGATACGCCCAGGCCGCATCTTTATTTTTGCTGTCCTTCCAAATACCGATAGTAGTACCGCCGTATGGATATCCGCCTTCCGGAGGCACCATCAGACCCCAGCGGCCATTACTGGCCTTGTCGTTAGGCTTGATTACGAATTCTGGCGACCAGTTCGCCGACGGATAAAAGATTACGTTGTCCTGCGAATACGAAGCATTCCAGGTGGGTGACCACATTGCCAGCTTACCCTCTGCGTTATTGTCGCGGATGGACTGCAGCTGAGTGAAGATCCTAAGCAGCTCTTGAGTATTCACCTTGGTTCCGTCTACAACTGCAGTTGTACCCTGGTTGGAGAGGATGGTATACGCATCCATCAGGCTTCCCAGCATGAAGGTCTTGCCGCCGCTTTTCTCATAGACTTCCTTGCCTTTGGCAATAAAGGTATCCCAATCGGTGAACATGGCGGTCAATGCATCAGGATCATCTGTCCCGAAGTATTCTTTAGCCAGATCACGCTTGTAAGCCAGTGCTCCAGGCGAGCCGGATTGCTCCAGACCGACAAGCTCTCCCTTGCTGTTCGTCAGCAGCGGAAGCTCGAAGTCGAGCAGATTGGAGGTATCGAATTTGTAGGGCTCTTCGGACAAGCTTTGCAGTACGTTAAGCTCATAGAGAGCGCCGCGGAAGGCCGCTTCTCCCCAGATAATATCCGGCAGACCGGAGCCTGCAGCGATAGAGGTCTGAATTTTTTTCAGATAATCCCCCGCCGATACTTCAACGAACTCCAGCTTGACATTCGGGAACTTCTCGTTGAACTTGGCTCCGGTGCCCTCGAACCAGGCTTTGTCCCAGCCCCACACGGTTAATTTACCGGAAGCGTTTGCAGGATCGCTTGAGGTGTTCGCAGGGCTTGCGCCGCTGGAGTCCCCGGAAGCGTTGTTGTTTCCATTACCGCAGCCGGCCAGCACCAAGGTGAAGCATAACGTTAAGACAAGCGCTATAACCGATGCTTTTTTACTGAATAGATTGTGCAAATTAAGATCCCCCTTGCATCTGTTGTGACAGCGGGCGGTTCCTGTAATGTCTTCCGTCCGTCTGTATAGTAGTACTATAAGCTTGAAGGCATCGCCCAACAATTAGACGATCCGATGATTTTGTATAAATAATGATAGTATTCTCACTCCGCCGATGGCGGCCGTGAGGGCAGAAGAACCGATACCCTGGTGCCTCCCTGCTCACTTGAACGGATGACCAGGCGGCCTTCCTGCCCGTACAAATACTCGATTCGTTCCCGGATATTCCACAGTCCAATCTGTTTCATCGCCCCTGAACGAAGTCGCGCCGGCGGCAGGGTTCCATTCGTAATGGCCTGCGCCTTCTCCTGGCTCATCCCGCAGCCGTCATCTCTGACCGAAATCAGCAGCCTTCCGCTGCGCTTACGGATAATGATCTCAATACGGCCTACAGACTCCTTCTCCGCAAATCCATGGAAAATAGCATTTTCCACCAGCGGCTGGATCAGGCTCTTTGGAATATAGTCCCCTTTCGCCTGTTCTTCCACGCTCCAGACTACCTCGAACCGGTCGGCATACCGGTACTTCTGAATGGTAACGAAGTGATTGATAATGTTCATCTCCTGCTCCACCGTGATATACAGACCAGCATCGCCGATATTGACAGCATCATGCAGAATGCCAATGAAGGATTCAACCATCTCTTCGATCGCGGCGTAATTCTTTTTGCGGGCCAGATATACCACGGTGTTCAGGGTATTGTAGATGAAGTGGGGGTTGATCTGGGCGAACAGCAGCTCGGCCGTCATTTTACGCTTCCAGCGCTCCTGCTCCACCTTCTCACTCATCTGCCGCTCAATATCGCCAAGCATCGTCTCAAAACCATTCTTCAGCACAGACAGCTCATCATTGCTGCGGAACGAGAGCTGAACATTATAGTTGCCCATAGACACCTGCTTCATCGCTTTGGTCATCTGCAGAATCGGACGGATAATATTGGAGATAATCGGAAGAAACAGCAGAAAGCACAGCACCAGACACAAGGCGAGGAAGACGGCCCAGTAGCGGACAATATAACCCACCCATTCATAGAAACGTTCATTGGAGGTAAACGTGGAGACAGACCAGTCCGATTTTTCAAAAGCACTGGCCAGGTAATACCCTTTGTCATGTTTAATGACTTGAACGTCCGGTCCCTCAGCGCTCAGCATCGGCACAGCCGGAGAGTCTGCTGTAATGCCTTGCTGATAGAGCAGCGAATGACCCGGGCCGATCCAGGCTACCTGGTCGAAGGACTGGCCCAAGTACTGGAACAGACTCTCAAAAGCTGCGTAATCAATATTCAAAAGCAACACTCCGCCATACTGGGGATCAAAACGGATAAAGAAGCTGACAATTTTTTTGCTCTCGGGGTCCTGGATCAGATGGGGGGCTGTGAACCCGCTTTTGGCATTGTTCTTCAAGGCATCCTGATACCAGTCCTCTTGCAGCAGCCGTTCAAAATACGGATCAATATACAGCGAGGACCAGAAAATCTTCCCATCAGAGCGGACGATGGCCGAGCTCTCAAGGTAGTCCCGCAGCACATTGAATTTGGTCAGCTGAGTGACCACATCGCGGTATGCACTAAGCTCGTCATACGTAGAGGAATACTTCAACCTTGCAGCAAACTGCTGAAGTAGCTCATCGTTGACCATATTGGCGGCATATTTCTGCACATCATCAATCAGGTGGTTCATCTGATTCGTGGTCTGCTCCAGATGGATGGTATCCTCACGCAGGGCCTGCGCTTCGAGAATCGAAGAGAACTGCTCATACGCCAGGGCACTGATGGCCGTTACCGACAGCGTAACGATCAGAATCACGCTGCCAAGAATTTTATTTTTAATTTTTCGCATCGCTATTCCCTGCCCCTCTGTTGCAGGAAATCTTTGGGCTGTATACCCGTGGTTTTTTTGAAGACCTGGCTGAAGTATTGGCTGGTTTTGTACCCTACCTTCTCCGATACCTCGTAGATCTTGTACTCACCGGTCTGCAGGAGCTGCTTCGCCAGCCCGATCCGATATTCCGTCGTATAGTCGAGCAGGGACTGGCCCGTCTCCCGCTTGAAGGTTGTCCTCAGATGGATGCTGCTGATCTGCAGATGGCCTGCGACCGTCTCCAGGGACAGATCGGGATCGGCGTAATTCCCGGCAACATACTCCATCGCTTTGTTCACCCAGCGGGAATACTGCTTCGGACTCTGCGGCTGCTGCAAGCAGTCTTCGAGAATCCGGTACAAGCTGTTAACTACTTGCCGCGCGTCTGTGCCCAGCTCTTGGTCTATGGCGAAGCTTCCGTCCTTGCGGCATGCACCTCTGATCTCACCCATGACGGCGCGCAAATCTCCCAAGTAGGCCTGGGTGGCGATGTGGTCCAGACCGGTCTTCAGCCGTTCCAGCAGGCTGCGTTCCGGGGATAGCAGGTATTGCCTGACCTCTTGGGCAATACAGGTAGCTTCCCGAGTAGAAGCAGCTTGCTCCAGCAGAAATACAGCACCTGGCGGCAAAAACACAGAATAATCATAAGCCTGCCTCATCGCCGCATATCTGAGGTCCGGCAGTTCTGCGCCATTACCTGCGGATAGGATCACTCTGGGAAGGTTCCCCCGATAGAAAGACTCCAGGCAGAGCAGAACTTGGGCCGCGAGCTGCCGCAAGTTATAGTGCTGGAGCAGCAGACTGCTGGAAGAGGATAACTTCAGCAGCAGGATGTATCCGCCTTCATCCATCTCCAGAAGTTGAAGCTCCTCCAAGTCCGTTGACTGAAGGCGGATCTCTTCTTCGATATTCTTCCATACCAGGGCAGTGGTACTGCGTGCATTACTCCGGCTGCCGTCCAGCTTCAATGCAGCCTCCAGCTCGAAATACAGCAGTCCGGGCTGACCCTGCTGATAATCTGCGACGAGGCGGTGCAGACGGGATTCCTGATTTCCTACAGGAGCCTGATACTTGCCTGCTAACATATCCTTAAGCAGGATATGGAGCGCATGTCCGTGCCCTTCTTCCTCGGCGGCCTCCGCTGCCAGACCTTCCTTCAGCAGCTTCAGCTGTTCCAGCAGGCGGTTACGGCTAATCTCATGCTTCAGCAGATAATGGGCCGCGCGCAGCTCCAGCGCCTGGCGGGCATAGTCGAAATCCCGGTAAGCAGTCAGAAAGATCAGCCGTGTTCTAGGGGCAAGCTGGACGACATGCCGCCCCAGCTCCAAGCCGTCCATCGGCGACATGGAGATGTCGGTGATGACAATCTGCGGCTGTAATTCCTCGAACATCCGCAGCGCCATTCGCCCGCTGGTCGCCTGGGCGACCACCTGGAAGCCGTTCTCCTCCCACGGAACCGATTGGTATACATGTTCAAGTGCAAGCGGCTCATCATCTACGAGCATGACTGAAATTAATGAATCCACTGTAGAAATCCTCCCGTCCCTGTCGAATCCTGATATATATGCAGGTATAACGGAACATGGAAGGGCTGTCAATGGAAATGGATTCCTAAATGAATTGCAGATAGCCCTAGTCTTCCACACAAAAAACTCACCGGCCGGCATTATCCAAGACTGCCGTCCGGTGAGTCGTTAACATCGTAATTTTTATGAAAATATGCTTCTGAACACCACCGGATCAAGTCCTCCCGCTCTTTCTCATGCAGCTTGACCAATTGGTTCAGAACGAAGATCCTCTGCACCATATCCTCAGCAAAACGCAGTTGATTCGTGTAGTAATCGATTTCCCTTTGATAGGCCGTGTACTCTCTGTTGTTATGAGCAGAATAAGCTTTTAACAATTGAAGGTGAAGATCATAGATCTCAGAGTAATTCATTACCGTAGACTACCTCCCAGGTAAGGCGTTTACTAGTATTGTCTCCAAGATTGATAGGATTATACGATAGAACTCCACTCTTCATTTAGAATTGCATACTGGTACGCATCATGCCATACAGGCTGCCCGTCATCTGTTCTTTTGAAAAAGGCTTTTTTCTTGAAATGCCCTTCACGGCGCATATTCAATCGCTCCAGCAATCTCCAGGAAGACACATTCTCAGGATTACACATAGCCACCACCCGATGAATTCCTAATTCTTCAAACCCGTATTTTAAAATTCTTTGGCAAGCCTCAGTGGCATAGCCTTTTCCATAATAATTAGGGTTGAAGATGTAACCTATCATCCATGTTTTAAATTCAGCAGGCTCTTGTTGCCCAAAATAAACATGACCGATCATTTTATTGGTCTCCTTCAAGCTAACTGCCCAGAAACAATCTCCTTCCGCACGTTCCCTGGCCATATTCTTGCATTCCTCTTCACCGCTTACACCGCCAGGCTCGTATTTCAGCACCTGCTCCAATGACAAATACTCGTGTAAATCGCTCCAGTCGTTTTCTGAAAATCCACGAACAATTAACCTTTCCGTTTCCAGTAACATAGGATCTCCCTTTCATTCATCTTCGTTTCTCCATTCTAAAGGTTTCAGGTAATTGTCACCAGCTATAGCTTGATCAAGTTAGAATTCTTTGTAAATCACGTATTTCTTTCCATGAGATTAAATTAATATTCTCTTTTTTAAGCACTTTCTTAATATCTGGGTCTATTAGTAATAGATACTCAATCCCACGTTTTCTTCCTGAATTAATTCTAATGCGAAAAGTCAACTCCTAACATAGTTGCACTTTGTATTTGAGCCTCTAATTCAATTCTAACTTCTTCATCATCAGCATTTTCCTCTATATACGAAATGTCATTATGGAATTTACCATCCTTATTGATTAGACTTTTCAATGGCCTTTCTTGAAATACTGGACTATATGAATGATGCTGATGCCTTCCCTCACCGGCCGCTTGTATAGAGAATTGTTGCACTTCTTGCAAGATTCATCTATATCGATTACTCAATGAAGTACAATGTTGCATGATTTGCACAAATTTCGGTGGTTAGATCAAGTTAGCGCTGGATTTGTTGTATTTTGTGCAGGACTTCAGCATAGACCGCCTTCTATGGAGCAGTATTGTTGCATTTCTTGCATCATTCCTCAATCAATGTTACTGGCTGTGGGGCATGAACCCCTTCCCCCGGCGCAGCAGCTAACACAAAAAAGCAAAGACCCTTGGATAACCAAAGGTCTCTGCTCATTCCTATTATGCGGTAGAGAGGACTCGAACCTCCACGGGTATACACCCACTACCCCCTCAAGATAGCGTGTCTGCCATTCCACCACTACCGCATATTGGTGACTCGTATGGGATACTCTCCACTCCGTTACGAGATTGCGAAGTATTCCTAACGATGCCTATGCTCCAACGAACCCAAGGATTCTCATCCCATACATTCGAAGAAGAAATGGTGACTCGTATGGGATTCGAACCCATGTTACCTCCGTGAAAGGGAGGTGTCTTAACCCCTTGACCAACGAGCC